>DASXMO010000021.1:0-4128 GCA_036495605.1 Solirubrobacteraceae bacterium | reverse complement strand
ATCCGGGACATCCTCTCACCGCGGGTGCCGAAGTTTCTGCTGTTCGATGACGATCATCGGGCGCTCAGTACCGAATATGTCTGGGAGGACCATCCGGAGCCGACGCATGCACTTGAGAACCTGTTCGCGCTCGCGAAAACGGACTACCAGCAGTTCCGAGGCCACGCCCAGGTCGACGACCGCCCGACGATGGAGACGATGTTGGAGGCTGCCAACAGGGCGCTTGATGAGGCGTTCAAGGCGTGGCGCCAAGCCGACCTCCACGTCACCTTCAGCGCAGACCACAGAGCGCTGCACCTGCTCGTGCGCGACCGGGCGACTGCTAAGCGGACGCGCCTTGACGAGCGCAGCGCGGGGTTGCGCTCGTTCGTCGCGCTCATCGCATTCTGCGCCCGGTTCGCCGTCGGCGTGCGGCCGGTGCTGATGGTCGACGAGGCCGAGATGCACCTTCACTACGGCGGGCAGGCCGACCTGGTTCGCGTGTTCGAGCGCCAGCAGGTCGCCGAGACGATCATCTACACCACGCACTCGGTGGGATGCCTCCCAAGCGACCTCGGAGCCACGATCCGCGTCGTCGGCCCGGTCAATGGCGACCCCTACCGCAGCCGGATCCACAACTCGTTCTGGGCAGCGCACGCAGGCGCGGGCCTGACCCCGATAATGCTGGCGATGGGAGCCGACGCGTTCGCGTTCACCCCGTCGCGCCGCGCGGTCATCGGCGAGGGCGCCTCCGAGGCGATCTTGCTCCCGAGCCTCGTCCGCGAGGCCCAGTCCGCTGAGCAACGCGACGAGCCGCTCGGCTACCAGGTGGCGCCGGGTATCGCCGAGGTCGCCCCCGACGACGCCGAGGCCTTGGAGCTGGAGGCCGCAGGCGTCGCGTATCTCCTTGACTGCGATGACGGCGGCCGCGGACACCGACGCAAGCTCTCAGAGCGGGCCAAGGGAGAGGGACGCGTCGTCAACATCGGCCAGCCGGGCAGCGAGGAGGCTCTGTGCATCGAGGACTTCGTCTGCACCGAGGTGCTCACCAACGCCCTGAACAGGCTTTTGGGTCGGCGCGCCGGCTGGTGCGGGGACACGCTCGCCGCCGAGGAGCTTCCCGCCAACGCTCGCGCCAGCCATCTGCATACCTGGTGCAAGGACCGCGACATCGATATAAGGAAGCTCAAGGCCCAATTGGCGGCGGAAGCACTCGACATCGGGCGCGAGCGAGGCTTACTGCTCGAGCCCGCGCGCACCGAGCAGCTGCGTCGGCTTCACGAGCAGCTGCTCCAAGCCACCGAAACCACCGCCGCCCAGCCAGCCGAGACCCAGCAAGATCCCGGCTGACACCCTCCTCGGGGCTGCGGCCGGACCGAAGCCCTATCTAGTGCAGCGTTCCCGAAGTGGCTTATCGATTCGCGGCGTTGGCGAAAGATCGCTGGAACGTCGCTTTTCGTCCGCTGGGCGCGCAAGCCGAGCGCCCAGCGCGGACGCTCGCATTCACCCGAAAGCAGGCACGTCCTCGGACCGAGCCGAGACGCATGCTCTGGACGAGCTACAGTCGCACGAGCGCAGGCTCGAGGCACGATCGCTTACGCCATGCGAACCAGTCGTCTGACGTGCTCAGCCGGCACGTGTCGGAATCACGCGGGAGCGGTAGTGAGCGGCTGGCAGGAAGGTGCGTAATGCCTCTCTGTCAGGCCCAGGCGATACGGTGATCTGAATGAGAACGTCAGCATGTCCCCACTGCGGCAAGGTCGTTCCGGTGCCAGGTATCACGGCTACTGCGAGCCCGCACACGATCCCGTCTCACGCTCGGCGAGACTGTCCCGCTTGCGGTCGACCATTGATTTACACCATCGTGGGCAAGCTGGCGCATCGATGGCGGGGGGACAGATCCAAGCTGGGGTGGGAGGCGCTGGCGGATATTTCAGCCGTCGAGAAGGCTCTGCGGCTGACGTGACCTGTGGCGACTGCGACGCTCGGTCTCTTGGATGTCGAAAGCAGGCGGATCTGCTCTAGTGCGCATCTGCGTCCTTAGCATCGCTGCGCTCGCTGTCGCTCTTGGGCTTATCGCACCTGGCATCGCCAGCGCGACGGTCCACAGTGGCCGCATCGTGTTTCCTGAACCGCATAACCCTCCGAGCATCGGGGTGCCGCCGCCTCCGGCAGACCAGACGAAAGAGTCCACGCGAGAAGTCGTCATTCGGTACAACGCGAGCGCGGGCAGCGTCAGTTTTCGCGCCGAAGTGTGGGATGTCACCTTCTGGGGCGAACGGATCGACGAAAGCTTCAAGCTGGGCCCGAAATGCCTGAACTACGACGAAAGCATATTTCATCAACCTGAATTCAGCGCGAACATGGAAGCCAGACCGAAGAACCCCCCACCGTTGCTGGTCCAGAGTGGCGTCCGGGGCGAAGCCACCCTTCGCGGCTACATGGGCCATGTCAGCAGCACCGGCACGTTCAACGGCCGCTACTTCGAAATCACGTTCACCAGCAGCGCGTTCCGCAACCGGAACTGGCGTTGCGCCATGCTCACATCCTCCGACTTTACTCAGCCGCGTGTTTCACTCAGCGGCTGGCGCAAGGCGAAGCGGCGGGGCAGATGATGCCCACGCAAGGCAGATGGCCGGCCAGAGCTCATCGGGTAGGAATCGGCCGGGATGAGCCAACCGGATCGAACCGCTCCCGACGTATCCCAATGTGGCCCAACCATGGTCTTCCCCCGCGCGTCCGAACTCACCGGGGCCAGCGCGTGGACGCGCGAGTCGCCATGTAGCTGTTCATTCAGTTGAGGTGTTCGGCCGCCCAAAAGCCGAGGGGTTCTATTTCGCTCCATGTGTAGTTCTCGTGATCGGTCGTCCATGCGCCAATTCCGGGAGCGCAGACGATGTCGTGGTTGTGGCAGATCTCTATGGCTCGCCCCTTGAGTGCTGACGGAATCGGGCTCGTGAGACTATGCCCGAAGACCTTTGTGAAGAGTCCGTCGGCTGTCGTTGAAGCGGACCCGTACTTTTCGATGTTTTTGTCGTCTCCACGATTCTCGGGGTCGGCGATGAGGATCACTCCGCCTACGTGAGAGAGTTCCTCGCTCGACATTAGTTCTGTCACGGCGAGATGGATTGATAGGGCTCCTTGCGAGTAGCCGGCGAGCACGATCTTCTCGGATGGGCAGCGTTCGGACTCCTCGCGGACACCTTCTGCGATGTCGCTCGCGCCATCCCAATAGCTTTCTTCGTATTCGTTGAAAGCATCGCCGAACACAGCAGCCCAGGAGAAAGGCACTGGCAGCGCGGGGTAGCGGAGCCCGAAGGCTCTGATCGTCTCGCCGGGATGGAGTTTTTCGAACTCTTCCCGGTAGGCAAAGAACGCTCCTGGGACGCGACTGCCCATGTTGGCGGTCTCGGTTGAGCTGTACGGTTCGGAGCCTTGTGGTGACTCGCTGGAGCCGCGAACTCCTACAAAGAGCACGTTGTCGCATGGTTCGGTCTGTGGTGCCGGTGCTGGAGGTGCTGCTGGTCGAGGCGGGGCTTTCCAACCTACCCACGGTGCGACCATGACCCCTTCGCCTTGAATCGGTGTGCCTGTGCCACCAGGTGCGGGCCCCGATGTGGAGCCCCAGTCGACTTCGGTGGCATCGACCCATGTATTAGCGGAGACGCCGACAGTCGAGTGCAGTATCGCGCCGTGGATGGTGACTTCGTCGCCGTCGGCTACGGATAGTGCGGTCGATGAGTACTCTACGGTGGTGCCGAGCAGGGTGGCCGAGCCGCCTTCTTCGATGTGGACTCCGCCCCAATCACCAGCCGCAGGTGAAGTTGCTTTCCCGTCTCCGTTGGTGTCTCCGCCCACCGAGTCATCTCGCCAAGATGTCAGCGTGACTGGATGTTCGGTGGTGCCGGTGGCTTCTAGGGTGCCCCTGACGTTGAGTTCGTCGCCACAGTCGGACTCGCCCTTGATGATCGTTCCCGCGCCAAGGCTCAGCTTTACGCCGGTGGGGATGGTCAGTGCGCCGCATCCGCCGTAGAGTACAGGCACGAGGTTGCCTGTCCACGGCAGTGCGGAGCTGACAGTCACGGTGTCTGCACCGAGTTGCACTCCGTTGAGTCCGTTCCCAGAACCCGAGTTCCCGGTCAATGCGCC
>DASXMO010000020.1:0-14371 GCA_036495605.1 Solirubrobacteraceae bacterium | reverse complement strand
CTGCACGCGGCGAAGGGACTGGAGTTCGACGTGGTGTGCGTGGCCGATCTCGGTCGCGCGCCGAGCGCGGGCGTGCCCGACCTGCTCGTGGAGGGCGAGCGCGTGGGCGTGCGCCTGCTGGAGCTCGCCGATCCCGAGCCGCGCCCGGCGCTCGACTACGCGCAGCTGGCGGCCGAGCGCCGCGAGGCGCAGGCCGCGGAGGAGGACCGGATCGTCTACGTGGCGATGACCCGCGCGCGCGAGCGGCTGCTGCTGAGTGGGGCGGTGGACTTCGCGAGCTGGCCGCGCGAGCGCCCGGGCGCCGCGCCGATCGCGTGGCTGGGGCCGGCGCTCGCGTCCGAGCTGTCGGTGCTGTGCGCGGAGGCTGCGCGGCACGGTCAGGATCGACTGGCTCCGGTGCTGAACGTCGAGGGGACCGACGTGCCGATTCGCTGTCGCCTGAACACACCGGTGGCAGCGCGATGAATCAGCCCACGCCTGCGGACGGCGAGCTGTTCGCGCGCGCGAGAGCGGGCGACACGCGTGCGCGCGAGGAACTCGTCGAGCGCTACCTGCCGTTGGCGCGGCGGCTGGCGCGCCGCTACCAGCGCAGTGAGGAGCCGCTGGAAGATCTGACGCAGGTCGCCTCGCTGGGTCTGTTGAAGGCGGTCGACCGCTATGACGCCGAGCGCCACACGGCGTTCTCGAGCTTCGCTGTGCCGACGATCCTCGGCGAGCTGCGCCGCCACTTCCGCGATCGCACCTGGTCGGTGCGGGTTCCACGCGAGTTGCAAGAGCTGTCGCTGCGCGTGGACAAGACCGCCGCGGCGCTCTCCTCCGAGCACGGCCGCGCGCCGACGGTCGCGGAGATATCGGCCGCGATGGATGTCAGCGAAGAGCGGGTGCTGGAGGCGCTGCAGGCCGCCGGGGCATATCGGGCGGGCTCGCTGGACGCGCCGCGAGCCGGCGGCGGGGAGGACGCGCCCGGGGAGAGCGTGGGCGACTCGATCGGCATGCAGGAGGAGGGTTACGAGCGCGCGGAGGAGCGGGCGACGCTCGGACCGATGTTCGCCCACATCACCGAGCGCGAGCGGCTGGTGCTGACGTTGCGCTTCGCCGAGGACATGACGCAGGCGGAGATCGGCGAGCGGATCGGGGTCTCGCAGATGCAGGTCTCGCGACTGATCCGCCAGGCGCTCGCGCGGCTGCGGGAGTGCGCGAATCCGCCCACGGGTTGACAGGGGCGGTTGCAGGTCGGACACTGTGAGGATGCCCCGATCGATGTGGATGGGCACGCTCAACTTCGGCCTGGTGAGCATGCCGGTGAAGCTGTACAGCGCCGTGACGAACAAGAGCGTGCACTTCAACCAGCTGCACGGCGCCGATCACGCGCGCATCCAGCAGAAGCGCGTGTGCTCGGCCGATGGTGAGGAGGTCCCGTTCGAGGAGATCGTCAAGGGCTATGAATTGGCGCCCGAACGGTATGTCGTGATCGAGGACGCAGAGCTCGCGGCGCTTGCGCCGGAGGCGACGCGCACGATCGAGATCGAGGACTTCGTGAAGATCGAGGAGATCGACCGCATATATTTCGATCAGCCCTACTACATCGTTCCCAACCGCGGCGGCGCGCGTTCCTACAGGCTGCTGCTGCAGGCGATGCGCGAAACCGGCAAGGTGGCGATCGCGCGGGTGGTGCTGCGCTCGCGCGAGCGTCTGGTGGCAGTGCACCCGCGCGAGGATGTGCTGATGATGACGACGCTCACCTATGCGGACGAGGTCAACCCGGCGAGTGAGCTGCGCGAGCTGGGGGGCGAGGAGGCGGTGGCGGCCGTTGGCGAGCGCGAGCTCGACGTCGCCAAGCGCCTGGTGGAGTCGCTGGCCGAGCCGTTTGACATCACGCGCTACCGCGACACCTACCGCGAGGCCGTGCTCGAGATGATCGATCGCAAGGCCAGCGGCGAAGAGGTGGTGGTGGAGCCGCGTCCTGCTGTCGAGGCGCTGCAGTCGCCGGATCTGATGGGCGCGCTGCAGGCGAGCTTGGAGCGCGCCCGCGAGCGCGGTGGAGTGGTGCCGGGCGCAGATGGCGACGGGGCGGCCCCCGAGAAGGCTCCGAAGAAAGCGGCGAAGAAGCCCGCCGCCAAGAAAGCTCCCGCGAAATCCGCCGCTAAGGCGAAGACGGGTTAGCGCAGTCAGGCGAAGGGGATCGTGAGGACGAGCTCCTCGCCGTCGCCGTCCTTAGCCTGCTCGACGCGACGCTGCTCGGAGTAGCGCTCGATCACGTTGCCGACGTTCGGCAGCTTGGCGTCCTCGAGCAGTCCCGCGGCGCCGCCGGGGCGCAGCTCGCCGACGCGCAGCTCGACCGCGCGCTCCTGCGCGGTGAGGGTGTAGGAGAGGTGGCTGTCGCGCACGTGCGCAGGGGCATACGCGGAGATCGCGTCACAGAGGATCAGCGCGTCGTCGAAGCGATCCAGCGGGCAGGAGGCGCGCGCGAGCACCATCGAGGCGACGCGGCCCAGCACCGGTCCGGCGAGTGGGCCGCTGGCCACGCGCAGCGAGACCCGCCCGATCGGCGCGGGGTTCGAGGAGGGGTCCGGCTCGGGCTTTACGGCTTCGCTCACGTAGGCGAGGTAGGGTCGATCCGATCGTCCTGTCCGGCGCCCGCGGTGCCCTGGCGCGCCGAGGATCCCGAGGAAGCTCCTTCGTGTCCGTCGGCCGCGGAGCCGTTTCCGCCGTCGGCCGCGGCGCCATGCCCGCCGACGGCTGCGGAGCCGTTCCCGCCCGACGGGTTCGCTGCTTGCCCGATCCCGTCGATGAGCGGGAAGGTCATGCACACCTCGGTGCGTTCCTGCTCGTCGCGCCCGAGCTGCACGGACTCCGCGAGCGAGGCGATCAACGGCAGACCGAGACCGAGGCCGGGGCTGTCGGGGTGGGGGGCGATGCCGGGTCCCTCGTCGCGCACGACCACCGTGAGCGCGCCGTCCCTGACGGTCGCGAGGACTTCGAGCGGTCCGGGAGTGTCATCGTCATAGGCGTGGACGACGACGTTCGAGCACGCCTCCGTCACCGCGAGGCGCACGTCTGAGAGCAGCTCCTCGTTTACAGCCAGCGCCTCGCCGAGCGCGCCGAACGCGTGGCGGATCAGCGCGATGTTCTCTGCTCGAGCCGGGAGCGCTAGCTCCATGTCCGGCATCATTCTCGCTCCTGGGGTACTCGAGTTGCCTTCGGTCATCGCTAATGGTGCCCGATCGCGGCGATTCTCACACGCTGAGCATACGCGAGCGATCATCCGAGCACCCCGTGCACTGATACCCTTTCGACTCCGCCTCAGGTGTCCGCCCGTGCCCGCGCGATGAGTGTTCGTGCAGGCTGCACCGCCCCCAGGGAGCACTTCCATGACTACGCACACCATGCAGCCGCCCAAGGCCGTCGGTCTCTACGACCCCCGCTTCGAGCACGACGCTTGCGGCGTGGGCATGGTCGCGCGCCTGGACAACACCCCCACGCACGAGGTCGTGGAGCGGGGGATCGCGGCGCTGAAGAACCTCGAGCACCGCGGCGCCTCGGGCGCGGACCCGTGCACGGGTGATGGTGCGGGGATCCTGATGCAGATGCCCGACGAGCTGCTGCGCGGCACCGTCGAGTTCGAGCTGCCGCCGGCCGGGAGCTACGGCGTGCTGATGTGCTTCCTGCCCACCGAGCGTGCGCGCCGCGAGCAACTGCAGGAGCTGTTGGAGCGCACGGTGGTGGCGGAGGGCCAGACGGTGCTCGGCTGGCGAGATGTGCCGGTGCTCCCCGAGCACACGGGCGAGGTCGCGGGCGCGTGCCGTCCGGAGATCCGCCAGCTGTTCGTCGGTGCGGGAGCGGAGCAGGCCGGCGATCAGGATGCGTTCGAGCGCAAGCTGTACGTGATCCGGCGCATTTGCGAGCTCAGTCCGCAGGGGGAGGGGCTGTACGTCGCCTCGAGTTCCTCGCGCACCCTCAACTACAAGGGCATGCTGATCAGCTTCCAGCTGGCCGAGTTCTATCCCGACCTGCTCGACGAGCGCTGCAAGAGCGCGCTGGCGCTCGTGCACTCGCGCTTCTCCACGAACACGTTCCCGAGCTGGGAGCTCGCGCACCCCTACCGCACGATCTGCCACAACGGCGAGATCAACACGGTGATGGGAAACGTCAACTGGATGCGCGCGCGCGAGTCCGAGCTCTCCAGCGTTCTGTTCGGCGATGACCTGCGGAAGATCCTGCCGGTCGTGGCGCCGGGCAATTCTGACTCGGCGACGTTTGACAACGTGATGGAGCTCTTGCTGCTCGCCGGGCGCTCGCCCGCGCACGCGGCGATGATGATGATCCCGGAGGCCTATCGCAACCGCGAGGACCTGCCCGCCGATCTGGTCGGCTTCTACGCCTACCACGCCTGTCTGATGGAGCCGTGGGACGGGCCGGCGGCGGTCGCGTTCACCGACGGGCGCGTCGTCGGCGCGACGCTCGACCGCAACGGGCTGCGCCCGGGACGTTGGGTGGAGACGACCGACGGGCACATCGTGCTCGGCTCGGAGACGGGGATGCTCGACGTGGCCCCGTCTGAGATCAAGCGGCTGGGGCGGTTGCAGCCGGGCAAGCTGTTCCTGGTGGATCTGCAGCGTGGGCGGATCGTCGAGGACGGCGAGGTCAAGCGCGAGGTCTCCACGCAGCGCCCCTACCGCGAGTGGTTCCAGCGCAGCTCGGTGGCGTTCGACGAGCTCGATCCCTCAGAGCAGGTGACGATCTCCGATCAGCCGCTGCACCGGCGCCAGCGCGCGTTCGGTTTCAGCCAGGAGGATCTGCGCGTGCTGCTCACGCCGATGGCGCGCGACGGAGCCGAGCCGATCGGTTCGATGGGCAACGACATCTCCCTGGCGGTGCTCTCCGATCAGGCGCCGCCGCTGTTCTCCTATTTCAAGCAGCTGTTCGCGCAGGTCACGAACCCGCCGATCGACCCGATCCGCGAGGAAATCGTGATGAGTCTGGAGACGACGCTCGGCAGCGAGCGCAACCTGTTCGAGGAGACGCCCGAGCACGCGCACAAGCTCGTGCTGGAGCGCCCGATCCTGCTCAACCGCGAGCTGGAGACGCTCAGGCACGTCTCGCACGAGCTGTTCGCGGCGCGCACGATCGACATCACCTGGCCCGTCGCCGACGGCGCGGGCGGGATGCTCGCGGCGCTCGAGCGCGTGTGCGCGCAGGCGCGCGAGGCGATCGCGGAGGGCGTGAACATCATCGTGCTCTCCGACCGCTCGCTCGGGCCGCGCCGTGCGCCGATCCCGTCGCTGCTGGCCGTCGCCTCCGTGCACCATCACCTCGTGCGCGAGGGCACGCGCCTGCGCGTGGGGATCGTGCTCGAGTCCGGCGAGCCGCGCGAGGTGCACCACTTCGCGACGCTGATCGGCTACGGCGCGAGCGCGATCAATCCCTATCTGATGCTGGAGACGCTGGATCAGCTCGTGATCGACGGACAGATCGTGCCCGCGGGTGCCGAGCCGGCGGGACCGCCGCGGGGCGAGGAGCTGAACACGCAGCTGGAGCAGGCGGCGCAGAACACGATCAAGGCGATCGGCAAAGGCCTCTTGAAGACGATCTCCAAGATGGGCATCTCCACGATCCAGTCCTACCGCGGCGCGCAGATCTTCGAGGCCGTCGGCCTCGAGCGGGAGCTGATCGATCGCCACTTCACAGGCACCGCCTCGCGCATCGGCGGGATCGGCCTGGACGTGCTCGCGATCGAGGCGCTGGAGCGCCATGGCCGGGCCTATCCTGCTCCCGAGGATGACCTGCTGCCGGTCGGCGGGGTGTACGCGTGGCGGCGCGACGGCGAGCACCACATGTGGAACCCGGAGACGATCGCGCTCGTGCAGCACGCGGTGCGCGCGGCCAACGGCAACGTCGCGGCGGCGCTGAGCGGTGAGGCGCAGGCGCTCGAGGAGGTGCGTTCGAGCGATGCCTTTACGAAGTACCGCGAGTATGCGCGTGCGATCAACGAGGATGCCGCGCGCAAAGCGACGCTGCGCGGATTGCTCGAGATCGGTCCGCGCGCGGTTGACGGCTCGCAGGAGCGCGAGCCGATCGCGCTGGAGGAGGTCGAGCCCGCGAGTGCGATCCTGCGGCGCTTCTGCACGGGCGCGATGAGCCTCGGCTCGATCTCGCGCGAGTCCCACGAGACGCTGGCGATCGCGATGAACCGCCTGGGCGGGCGCTCGAACACGGGCGAGGGCGGGGAGGACCCCGCACGCTTCACGCCGGACCCCAACGGCGACCGGCGGCGTTCGGCGATCAAGCAGGTCGCCTCGGGGCGCTTCGGCGTGACGATCCACTACCTCGTCAACGCGGACGAGCTGCAGATCAAGATGGCCCAGGGCGCGAAGCCCGGCGAGGGCGGCCAGCTGCCGGGGCACAAGGTCGATCGCTACATCGGCTCGATCCGTCATACGACGCCGGGCGTGGGCCTCATCTCCCCACCGCCCCACCACGACATCTACTCGATCGAGGATCTCAAGCAGCTGATCTACGACCTGCGCTGCTCCAACCCCCCGACCGCGACGAGCGCCGGCGCGCAGGTATCGGTCAAGCTCGTCTCCGAGGTCGGCGTCGGCACGGTCGCCGCGGGCGTCTCCAAGGCGAACGCCGACCGCGTGCTGATCTCCGGGCACGACGGCGGCACGGGCGCCTCGCCGCTGTCCTCGATCCAGTCCGCGGGCGTGCCGTGGGAGATCGGGCTGGCCGAGACCCAGCAGACGCTGCTGCTCAACGACCTGCGTTCGCGCATCGTCGTGCAGACCGACGGCCAGCTGAAGACCGGCCGCGACGTGGTGATCGCGGCGATGCTCGGGGCCGATGAGATGGGTTTCTCCACCGCGCCGCTGATCGCGACCGGCTGCATCATGATGCGCGCCTGTCATCTGAACACCTGTCCGGTGGGGATCGCCACGCAGGACCCGGTGCTGCGTGAGCGCTTCAAGGGCACACCCGAGCACGTGGTGAACTTCTTCTTCTTCGTCGCCGAGGAAGTGCGCGAGATCCTCGCCTCGCTGGGGTTGCGCTCGCTCGACGAGGCGATCGGACGCGTCGACCTGCTGCACGCCCAGCCCGCGATCGAGCACTGGAAGGCGCGGGGAGTCGACCTCACGCACATCCTCACGCAGATCGAGCTCGCCGAGGATGCTCCGAGGCGGCGGGTGAAACCGCCGCCGGCGGTGCTCGCGGATGCGCTCGATTGGGAGCTCGTGAAGCGCTCTGCGGGCGCGATCGAGCGCGGCGAGCGCGTGCGCATCGAGCTGCCGATCCGCAACGTCAACCGCTGCGTCGGCGGGATCCTCTCCAGCCACATCGCGCGCGCACACGGCGCCGCGGGACTGCCGGAGGGCTCGATCGAGGTCTTCTTCGAGGGCTCGGCGGGGCAGAGCTTCGGCGGGTGGCTGGCCCCGGGCGTGACGTTCACGCTGCGCGGGGATGCGAACGACTACACCGGCAAGGGCCTCTCCGGAGGCGTGCTGGCGGTACGCCCGCGCGAGGGGATGGCGGGCGAGTTCGTGGCCGAGGAGAACGTGATCGTCGGCAACACGCTGCTCTACGGAGCGACCGGCGGGCGCGCGTTCTTCCGCGGTCTGGCGGGCGAGCGCTTCGCGGTGCGCAACTCCGGCGCGAGCACGGTCGTGGAGGGCGTGGGCGATCACGGCTGCGAGTACATGACGGGCGGGCGCGTAATCGTGCTCGGCCCGACGGGGCGCAACTTCGCCGCCGGCATGAGCGGCGGCGTCGCCTACGTGCTCGACGAGGACGGCGGCTTCGCGGGGCGCTGCAACATGGGCATGATCGGGTTCGAAGCGCCGAGTACCGAGGACGTCGCCGAGCTGCGCGCGCTGATCGCAGAGCACGGCGAGCGCACCGGCTCACCCGTCGCGGCACGGGTGCTGGAGCAGTTCGAGGAGCTGCTCGCGCGCGGGGCGTTTGTGAAGGTGATGCCCCACGACTACAAGCGCGTACTAGCCGAACAGGCGGCCGAGGCCGCCGACGAGGCGCCGGCGGTGGTCGCCTGATGCGCTGGCTGGGCGCCGACAGGGTGTCACTCGTGCCAGGCGCACCGACGGGACGGGTGGCCTGATGGGCAAGCTCGGCGGGTTCCTGCAGATCGAGCGCCACGGGATTCCCTACCGGGATGCGGACGAGCGCGCGCACGACTATCGCGAGTTCCTGCTCACGCGTCCGACCGAGGAGCTGCGCGAGCAGGGCGCGCGCTGCATGGACTGCGGCGTGCCCTTCTGCCACAACGGCTGCCCGCTCGGCAACCTGATCCCGGACTGGAACGACCTCGTCTACCGCGACCGCTGGGAGGACGCCATCGCACAGCTGCACGCGACGAACAACTTCCCCGAGCTGACCGGGCGCCTGTGCCCGGCCCCGTGCGAGGCGGCGTGCGTGCTAGAGATCCGCGAGAACGACGCGGTGACGATCAAACAGATCGAGCTCGCGATCGTCGATCGCGCCTGGGATGAGGGCTGGATCGTGCCGCGCCCGCCGCGCCACGAGACCGGTCAGTCGGTCGCAGTAGTCGGCTCGGGACCGGCGGGGATGGCCGCGGCGCAGCAGCTGCGCCGCGCTGGTCACAGCGTAACGCTGTTCGAGCGCGACGAGGCCGCCGGCGGTCTCGCGCGCTTCGGGGTGCCGGACTTCAAGATCGAGAAGCGGGTCGTGCAGCGGCGCGTGGAGCAGCTGGTGGCCGAGGGCGTGGAGCTGCGCTGTGGGGTGGAGGTCGGCGGCGCAGGCACGACCGGTGCGGTCGCGGACGGCACCCGCGCGACCGGCGTGGGGGTCGATGATGCAGGCACGACGGATGCGGACGGTGCGGGCCCTGGCCGCGAGGTCGTAAGCATCGAGGAGCTGCGCGGTTCGTTCGACGCGGTCGTGCTCGCCACGGGCTCGCGTGTCCCGCGTGACCTGCCCGTCCCGGGCCGCGAGCTGGACGGGGTGCACTTCGCGATGGACTACCTGTACGGGCGCAACCGCTGGGCTGCGCGCGAGTTCGGCCCCACACCCGACGCCGCCCAGCCGACGGCGTCAACGCCGATCAGCGCCGCCGGCAAGGACGTGGTGGTGATCGGCGGCGGCGACACCGGTGCCGACTGCGTGGGCAACGCGCTGCGCGAGGGTGCGCGCTCGATCGTCCAACTCGAGCTCCTGCCCGAGCCCCCGGCCAAGCGCCCGGACGAGCGCACGCCGTGGCCGGAGTGGCCGCTGAAGTACCGCATGAGCTACGCGATGGAGGAGGCCTTGAAGGAGGGCGTGGGCGAGCAGGACTACTCGATCGCAACCACCCATTTCTCCGGCGACGCCGAGGGCAAAGTCGCGGCGCTGCACATCGCGCAGGCCGAGGCGGCGCCGCCGTTCGGCCCGGTCGCGGGGACCGAGCGGGAGCTTCCCGCGCAGCTGGTTTTGTTGGCGATGGGTTTCCTGCATCCCGAGCCCGCGCTGCTCGATGGTCTCGGCGTGGAAAAGGACCCACGCGGGAACGTCAAGGCGGTCCAGCCCTACACAAGCTCCGTGGAGGGAGTGTTCGCCGCCGGCGACGCCCGTCGCGGACAGTCCCTGATCGTATGGGCGATCAACGAGGGCCGCCAGTGCGCCCGGATGGTAGACCGCTACCTCGCAGGCAAGCGCAACGGCACCGCGGCCAATGGCATCGGAGCCCCCGAAGACCAGGCGATAGCCGGCCACGCCGACGCCGACACCGGCCCCGAGGGCCCACCGAACCACGTCACGCCCGGCGTTCCCGCCGAGTAGCTCTCAAGACTCACCGAACGCAGGCGTGCCCGGGGCCCGCAGGCGTGCCCGGGCCCGACTCAGGAAGGTGCGGTAGGAAACTGGTGCTACCATCGGGGGATGCCTGCTCAGAAGGTTTCCATCTCCCTCGACGAGTCGGTGCTGCTGGCTGCTCGCGAGGCCGCCAAACGCCGGGGTATGAGCCTGTCGGCCTGGCTGAATAGCATCGCCGCCGAGGCTCAGTCTCAAGAAACGAGCATCGAGAAGGGCCTTCAGGGGGTCGCTGAATGGGAAGCTGAACATGGGCCAATCTCCCCGGAGGAGATAGCCAAAGCCAACGCGATCCTCGACGCTGCGGGGATTGGTCTCAAGCGCGAGTCCCGTCACGCCGCGTGACCGGCGTCACCTACGACGCCGGTGCACTGATCGCGGCTGAACGGGATTCGGAGTCGGTGTGGATACTGCACCGCGAATTGCTCGCGCGTGACGAACGCCCGACTCTCACCGCTGCCGTACTCGGTCAGGCGTGGCGCGGGGGGCCGCAGGCGCGACTCTCGCGCCTGTTGCAGGGATGTCTCATCGAACCGCTCACCGAGGCTCGGGCCAGGTCCGCCGGAGCGGCGCTCGCGGCGAGCGAAAGCAGCGATCTCATCGACGCGGTCGTCGTCGTCGCAGCCCTTGAGCGGAACGACATGATCGTGACCAGCGATCCCGACGACCTGCGTCGGATCGCAAGCGCGCTGGGCCGGTCGGTCGAGTTGTACGTCCCCGATTGACAGAGCAGAGCGGCCTCGAGTCGCAGGCGAGCGTGCGTCTGGAACGGTCCGGGGTTGGAGATGCTCGCAACGCCAGCCGCTGTCGTGACCGGCGCCGACTGCGTTGTATGTGGGAGGGGTTCACGGGTCTCCCGTCAAAAGCCCGCCCCCGCGAACTCCCTGCAAATACGCTCGCAACCGTGGTAGGTGCCAAAGGGCGTCCGCTAGACTCCGCCGCGGGCAAGCGCCGGCCGCCGGACACGCTCCTCGCACCGGGGAAGCGACCCCGAAATCCGCGCCCCAGAGCCGAATTCGCGCATATGTGCGGACCGACGCACCCCCACACCTGACCGATGAGCATCTTCACCTACCTGACAGGCTTCGGCGGCCGCGACATGGCCGTCGACCTCGGCACGGCCAACACCCTCGTCTACGTGCGCGGGCGCGGGATCGTGCTCTCCGAGCCCTCCGTCGTCGCGATCGACTCGCGCACCGGCGAAGTCCACGCCGTCGGCATCGAGGCCAAGCGCATGCTCGGGCGCACCCCCGGCACGATCCAGGCCATCCGCCCGCTCAAGGATGGCGTCATCGCCTACTTCGACGTCACCGAGGAGATGCTCCGCCACTTCATCCAGAAGGTCCACCAGAACCGCTGGGCGCACCCCCGCGTCGTCGTCTGCGTGCCCTCCGGCGTCACCGGCGTGGAGAAGCGCGCCGTCGAGGAGGCCTGCCTGTCGGCCGGGGCGCGCACCGCCTACCTGATCGAGGAGCCGATGGCCGCCGCGATCGGCGCCGGGCTGCCCGTCGGCGAGCCCACCGGCTCGATGGTCGTCGACATCGGCGGCGGTACCTCCGAGGTCGCCGTCATCTCCCTCGGCGGGATCGTCGTCTCGCAGTCGATCCGCGTCGGCGGCGACGAGATGGACGAGGCCATCATCACCTACGCCAAGAAGGAGTACAAGCTCCTCATAGGCCAGCAGACCGCCGAGGAGCTCAAGCTCGAGATCGGCTCCGCCTGCCCCATGTCAGAGGAGCTCCAGGCTGAGATTCGCGGGCGCGACATGGTCTCCGGGCTGCCCAAGACCGTCGTGCTCACCAGCGAGGAGATCCGCCAGGCGCTCGAGGAACCGCTCAGCCAGATCATCGAAGCTGTCAAGGAGACCCTCGACCGCACCCCGCCCGAGCTCGCCTCCGACATCATGGACCGCGGCATCATGCTTGCCGGCGGCGGCTCGCTGCTGCAAGGCCTCGACGAGCGTCTGCGCGAGGAGACCCAGATGCCCGCCCACCTCGCCGAATCCCCGCTGACCTGCGTCGCCGTCGGCTCCGGGCGCTCGCTCGAGGAGTTCGAGGCGATCCACCGCTCCAACCGCAACTCATCCCGCAACCGCAGACGCCGCTAGCGCGGCGCGCCGCCCCGAACGCCCGGTTACCCTGTCCCATGAACGCTTCGGAAGGCCCCCACTCGTGTATGACAAGACGGTTCGCCGTCGACGCGCGGTGCTCGCACTGCTCGTCGTGCTCTCCCTCATCCTCCTGACGGCCTACTTCGGCGAGGCCTCCGGCGGGCGCCTGCACTCCGTGCAGCGCGGCTTCCTCACCGTCGTCTCCCCGATCCAGGACGGCGCCAACAAGGCGCTGAAGCCCGTGCGCGACCTCTTCGGCTGGTTCGGCGACACCTTCCACGCCAAAAGCCAGAACGCCGAACTGCGCAAGCAGGTCGCCGCGCTGCGTCGCGAAGTGATCGCCGAGCACGTCGACCAGCAGTCCTACCACCAGCTGCTCGGCATGTTCCACCTCGACAACCAGCTCTCCATCTCCAACTACCGCCCCGTCACCGCCACCGTCATCGGGAAAACGCCCAACATCTGGTACTCCACCGTCACCATCGACAAAGGCACCTCCGCCGGCGTGCAGGTCGAAGACCCCGTCATCAACTCCGAAGGGCTCGTCGGCAAGGTCACCCTCGCCGCCCCCGACGGCGCCCAGGTGAGCCTCATCACCGACAGCTCCATGGGCGTCTCCGCCCGCATCGGCTCGTCCTCCGCCACCGGCATCGTGCAGCCCAAGGTCGGCGACCCCAACGACCTGCTGCTGCAGTACCTCCCCGGCGGCACCGTCGCGCTCAAGGGCGAATACGTCTACACCTCCGGCACCGTCGCAAGCCCCGACGACTCCCTCTACCCGCGCGGCATCCCCATCGGTCAGGTCACCTCCGTCGACGAAGAAAGCGCCTACGAGTCCGTCAACGTCCACCCGCTCGCCAACCTCCGCAACCTCGACGTCGTGCAGGTGCTCACCGCCGGCGCCGGCTCACAGCCCGCCAGGCTCAGCAGCGTGCTCTCCAACTTCCCCGCCGGAGGGCACCAGGCCACCGAAGCCGGAGCCGCCTCCGCCGTGCAGCTCGCATCGACGGGAGCCGGCTAGTGGACCAGCAGGCCGTCTCCGGCGGGCTGATCGCGCGCATCGCCGCGCTCTCGCTCGTCGTCGTCCTCTTCCAGGCCGGCGTCGTCTCCGAGGTCTCCGTCTTCGGCGTCACCGTCGATCTCTCCCCGCTCCTGGTCGCCTTCATCGGCCTGCTCTGCGGCTCCACCGTCGGCGCCGCCGCCGGCTTCGCCGTCGTCCTGCTCGTCGACCTCGCGCTAATCCAGACGCTCGGGCTCACCTCGCTCGTGTTCACCATCGTCGGCTACTGGTGCGGGCGCCTGCGCGAGCTGCGCGACCCCCAGGCCGCGCTCACGCCGCTGCTCGTCGGCGCCGCCGCCACCGCCGGCTCGCTCGTGGCCTACTCGCTGATGGAGTTCATGCTCGGCGTCGACGCCCCCGTCAGCCTCGAGCTCCTGCGCCAGATCGTGCTCGGCGTGCTCGTCAACACGATCGTCGCGCTGCCCGTGTGGGTACTCGTGCGCCGCTGCCTCATCGGCGGGCTGCCCGACGATCCCCGTCGTCGCCGCCGCCGCGCCTACACGACCGGTGGGCTCAGCCCGCTCTCCAGGTCATGAGCTCACGGACACGCATGGCGGCGCTGGATCGGCGTCCTCAGTCGCTCGCGTACGTAGTACGCCACGCTCCTTGCGTCCTTGCCCAGCTTGCCCTGCGTGTCCGTGAGGGCGTGACGCGGACATGAGCGCGATCGAAGGCTTTCGCCCCGGCGACTCCGGTGGGGGTGGCGGGGGGTCCACCGGGGCATCCGGTGGACGGATGCCCCCCGTCTCACCGCAGATGGCCTTCCGCGTCGCGATCCTCGGCGGGATCGCGCTCGTCATGTTCGGCGTCATCTTCTTCCGCCTCTGGTACCTGCAGGTGCTCACCGGCGAACGCTACGTCCAGCAAGCCGCACTCAACAGCGTCCGCGACCTCCCGATCGCGGCACCGCGCGGGCAGATCTTCGACCGCGAAGGCCGTCCCATCGCCGCCAGCACCGTCGCCAACGCCGTGCAGATCGTGCCCTCCGCGCTGCCGCCCGCCGGCCCTGCCCGGATTGCGCTCTACCACCGCCTCGGGGGGCTGCTCGGGATGAGCGCCCAGCACGTGCAGGCGCTCGTCATCAAGGGCCGCACCGCGCTGCCCTACGCACCCGTCGTCATCAAGACAGACGCCGGCCGCGGCGTCCTCACCGTCCTCGCCGAGCGCCAGAACGAGTTCCCCGGCGTCATCCAGCAGCCCGTCTCGATCCGCTCCTACCCCTATGGGGAAATGGCCGCGCAGGCGCTCGGCTACGTCGGCCGGATCACCGAACCGGAGCTGAAGAAGCGAGCGTTTCAGGGTGTTCAGCAGGGCGCCGTCGTCGGTCAGGAATGGCTCGAGTACTACTACGACCGCTACCTGCGCGGCGTCGAAGGCGTGCAGCG
>DASXMO010000019.1:0-16631 GCA_036495605.1 Solirubrobacteraceae bacterium | reverse complement strand
CCGAGAGTGACCACCTCCTCGGCGCCCTGAGCGAGGGCCTCTCCGAGCGTGAACTCCAGCTTGCGAACCTTGTTGCCGACGAGGCCCAGCGAGCCGACGTCGTCGCGCTTCAGCCACACCTCGACCCCCAGCTCGCGGCTCAGCCGCGGCGCGGGTTCCAGCGGCGTCGGCAGCGCGGTCAACCCGGCGCGCGGACGCTCGCGGAGCGCGGCGAACGGATCGGGCACGGCGCGATCATCGCAGCGTTGCCCGCGATGCCCCCGCCAGGAGTCGAACCTGGATCTACCGCTTAGGAGGCGGTCGTCTTATCCATTGGACTACGAGGGCGCGTGGATGGCCCGCAGAAGACGGACCGAGGAGAAGGCTACATGCGGTGAGCGAGTCATCCGGCGTGGCCGCTGCATAGGCGCTCCAGCGAGGTTGCAAGCCAGACACGCGCCAATCCCCAGCATCGGCAAACGCCAGGCGCTACGCCCGCGCAGCCTGAGCACCAAGCGCCTCGCCAGCCCCCTCGCCGCCACCAAGCTCCTCGGCAGCGCGGCGCGCAGAGGCGTTGGCCCAGGCGGTGGTGCTGAGCAGGCCGAGCACGAACGCGACGAAGCCGCAGCCGGCGACGATCCACCAGCCGGTCTGGCTGGCGGCGATGAAGCCGGGTCCGACCACGACGGCGCCGCCCGCGGCGACGGCACCGACGACGGCCACGCCGAGCGTCTGGCCTACCTGGCGCGAGGTCGAGGCGACGGCGGCGGCAACTCCGGCCTGCGCGGGCGGCATGCCGAGCACAGCGGTGTTGGTGATGGGCGGGTTGACCGTGCCGAAGCCGATCCCGAAGATCACGTAGGCCGGGAACAGCGATACGAGCGGGGTGTCGCGGCCGATGCCGGTCATGAGGGCTCCGCCGAGTGCGATCCCGAGCCCTCCGACGAGCAGGGGGATGCGCGGGCCGTGGCGGCCGACGAGGCGACCGGAGAGCGGCGCGAAGACGATCGTCATGGCGGCGATCGGGAGCGTGTAGAGGCCGGCCGTGAGCGCGGACAGGCCGCGGATCTCCTGCAGGTAGAGGGTGTTCAGGAACAGGAACCCGCCGAGCGCGGCGAAGGAGCAGACCGCAATCAGACTCGCGCTCGAGAAGGGGACGCTGCGAAAGAAGCGCAGTTCGAGCAGCGGCTCGAAGCGTCGGCGCTCGTAGAGCACCAGCGCGATCAGCGCAGCGGCGGCGAACGCGAACAGGGCCAGGGTTTGATCGGAGGTCCAGCCGGCGGAGGGCGCCTCGATGATCGCGTAGGTGAGCGAGGCGAGCAGCGCGATCACGAGCAACTCTCCGACCGCGTCCAGACGTCGTGGGCGGGGGGCGCGGGACTCGGGTACGAAGCGCATCGTCAGCCCGAGCGCGAGCAGGCCGACGGGGACGTTGATCCAGAAGATCGAGCGCCAGCCGACGGACTCCACGAGCGCGCCGCCGACGACCGGGCCGAGGGCGAGGCTAACGCCGACAGTGGCTCCCCATATCCCGATCGCCTGCGCGCGCTCGCGCGCGTCGGTGAAGACGTTGCGGATGATCGACATCGCGACGGGGTTGAGCATCGAGCCGCCGATCGCTTGGAGCATGCGAAAGACCACGAGCCAGCCCTCGCTCGGCGCGGCGCTGCACAGGAGCGAGCCGAGCGTGAACAGCACGAGGCCGAGCTCGAACACGCGCCGGCGGCCGAAGCGGTCGGCCATCGACCCCGAAAGCATCAGCAGGCTGGCGAGCACGAGCGTGTAGGCGTCGACCGTCCATTGCAGCCCCGAGATCGGCGTGTGCAGCTCGCGTCCGATCGAGGGCAGCGCGACGTTGACGATCGTAGAATCCAGGCCGACGATCAAGAGACTCATGCAGCAGATCACGAGCACGAGCCGCCGGCGCGAACGCGGCAGCTCGGTCACGATGTGAACCTGTGTCCGTGTTGAGCGACCGCCTCCGATACCCATCGGTCGTGCGCGTCCGTCATGTGCCGGCCATCGCCGAAATCGAGACCTCATGGACGCTTTCGCGCCAGATTTGGCTGTTTTTGTTGACTTCCATGGATGGCCGTGCGTAGGGTCCACGGTAGCGACGGTTGCACACCGCGCCGTTTGGATCTCAGCGGAAGATTCGGTAGGACGGCCGTCTGACTCGCAATAGGAGGTAAGTAATGCCACGGATCAGCACGTTCTATGGGATCGTCGTGACGATGTACAGCAGCGATCACGCACCCCCTCACTTTCACGCCCGTTACGGGGAGTACGAGGCCAAGATCACGATCGACACCGGTGATCTTCTGGCGGGTCAACTGCCACCCCGAGCAACGCGGCTGGTACGCGAGTGGGCGCTGCAGCACCGAGATGAGCTCGACGCCGACTGGAACCGGGCCCAAGCCCGCGAACCCCTCGCTAGCATTGAGCCATTGGCATGAGCGATGATCGCCGACTTCCCCGAGTTCTCACCGCCGAGCCCCTGGAGGGCTTGCGCTTGCGCCTGACCTTCACCGACGAGCTGGTCCGCGAGGTCGATTTGTCGGACGATCTCTGGGGACCAATGGCCGAACCCCTGCAAGACCCGGACTACTTCGCCCAAGTGCAAGTCGACCCAGAGCTCGGCACCGTCGTCTGGCCAAACGGCTACGACATCGACCCCGACGTCTTGCACGGCGACTACGAGCCTGCAGTGCGATCCGCAGCACACGTTTCGCGCTGAGCACGTCACGACTCAGATCCCAGGGAGATCAATTCGAGCCGGCGTCTCCGGCGGGGCCGGTGGCCGGCGGAGCGTAAGTCGCCACACGCTCGAGCGCGGCGCCGTCCAGCCGATGGGTGATCCACTCGCTCGCGATATTCGCACCCATGCGCCGATAGAACCCGAGCGCGAGCTCATTCCAGTCCAGCGCCGCCCATTCCAGGCGCTCGCCACCGCGCTCGCGCACACGGGCGGCCACGGCCGAGAGCAACGCCCGTCCGACGCCCTCTCCGCGATGGCCGCGGCGCACGAACAGGTCCTCGAGCCAAACGCCGGTGCTCGTGAGGAAGCTCGAGAAGGTCGGAAAGAACAACGCGTAGCCCAGGACCTGCGAGCCGCCGGGGTCCGTGTCGCGCTTCTGTCCACCTAGCCCCGCATCGACCTCAGGGCCGCCGGACCCGGCGTCGCGCTCGGCGATCAACGCCTCAGCCACGGGGCGCTCGCCGAACAGCGCCGCCGTCAGTCCCGACTCGGTCGCGCGCAGCTCATGCGTCAGGTGCTCGTACTCGGCCAGCTCCGCGAACAACTCGAGCAGCACGGGTACATCACGAGGCTCGGCGGCGCGTACGAGCGTCTCAGCCACGGTCGGGGCGCTCGGGGTAGACCTCGTCGATCGTCGTGAGCGCCACGTAGCTCGCGCCCTCGCCGAGCGCGGCCTGGATCGCCTCGCCGCCGCCCGCCAGCCGGTCGAGCACACTCACGACACCCGCGACGGTCAACCCCTCCTCGCGCACGCGCTCGATCGCCTCGATCGTCGAACCCCCGGTCGTGACGACGTCCTCGACGATCAAGCAGCGCTCCCCGTCTTCCAGCGCCGGCCCCTCGATCCAGCGCTGCAGACCGTGGTCCTTGCGCTGTTTGCGCACGATGAAGACCCGCGGCGGCGGCTCGGGTGCGGCGAGCGCGGCACAGGCCACGGGGATCGCGCTCACGGGCACTCCGCCGACGGCGCTCGCCCCGCAGGCGCGCGCACGCTCGGAGACCAGCAGGCCGAGCGCCATGAACGCCTCCGGCAGGAGGATCGCGCGCTTGGCGTCGACGTAGTACTGAGCGATGCGTCCGCTCGTCAGCGTGACTTCGCCGATGCTCAGCGCGTGCTCGCGCAGCAGCTCCACGATTCGCTCGCGCGCGCGGCGCGCGAACTCACTCGTATATTCGGCCGCAGTGTCCATGTACGGGTCTAATCTAGCTCCATGTCCTCGATCACCGGCCTAATGCGCCTGGCGAGCCGCGTGATCTGCCTGATCGTGATCGCCTGGTTCGTCGTGTTCGTCGTCAATCAGACGAGCACCGCATCGACTCACCAGCAGAACGAGGTGACCGACGGGACCTCGCTCGCGGCCAACGAATCGAGCGCGTCGGCGGCGAAGCACGAAGGCACGCTGCACCGCACGCTGGACGAAACCGCGAACGCGCTCACCTCGCCGTTCGCGGGCGTCGTCAGCGGATCGAGCAGCGAATGGACGATCCACATCGTCAAGACCCTGCTCGCACTGCTCGTCTACGGTTTCGGCCTGGCCTTCCTAGCGCGCTTCCTGCGCGTCAGGGTGTGACGCGTGGACCTGCGCATCTCTGCGTCCTCAGTCGCTCGCGTAGTAGTACGCCAACGCGCTCCCTCGCGTCCTGTTGACCTGCTTGGTCCACGCGCCACACCAGCATTGTTAAAGGACCGGCATCCCCGCGACCTGCGCGTCGCCGGAATACGGCGGTTAGGGTCCCGCGTGGCCGTTAACCTTGTGTGATCCCCCGCCGGACTCGTTGTAGACGTCCACGGCGGTTCCGATCTTCACCCACGAATAAATCGCGGGCGCGTCGGGGATCGGCACGCGCAGACAGCCGTGGCTGGCGGCGTAGGTCGGCACTTCGGCGTACCCGTGGATGGCGTAGCCGCGGATGAAGTAGTTCGATTCGTACATCCCCTCCGAGTTGAAACCGGGGGTCTTGGAGTACACCTGGAAGTGTCCGATTACGGTCGGCGTGGAGGGCTTGCCGGAGCTCATCGTGTAGATCGTGCGTACGCGCCCGCCGGGTTCGATCTCGGCCAGTACCTGTTTGGTCAGATCGCCCTCGACGTGGCGGCCGTCCCGGGGGTAGCGCACGTGAAAGACGCCGCCGCCGTGCTGCAGGCGTTCCCACACCTGGGCGCTCGCGTTGGGGACGCGCGCGAGACCCATCACCTTGCGCAGCGCGATCACCGCGCGTCCGGTGCCTTCGTCGTAGACGCCGCTCAGCGGCACCGCGTAGTGCAGCACGTCGAGCTCTGACTGCAGCAGGCGCACGGACGGGCCCCGCCCGCCGGGACCGATGTTCGGGGTCACGTACTGCACGGCCGGCGAACTACCGCTGAAGGCGCCCTGTTGGGGGGTCGCGTAGTGAGCGGCGCGCGCCTGCACGACGCCGGGGAAGCCGCTTACGTAGTTAATGTGAAACTGCCCCGCGCCATTGCCGATCGCGGTGACGCTGACGTTCTTGACCTGCACCTTGCGCCCGTCGCGATAGAAGGTGACTTTCACCTTCTGCCCGCCGACATAGGGGGTGACAACGCCGCGAACTACCACGCGCCGGCCGAGCAGCGCGAACAGGGGCTTGCCGCCGACGCCCTGCAGCGCCAGTTTGATCTGACCTGACACCGGTGCGGGTATGGGCGCAGGCGCGGGGACCGGTGTGGGCGGGGGCGCCGGTGCGAGCATCCGCAGATCCTATGTGCTGAGGCCGACAGCGCGCCCGTCGGGACCGATCAGGCCGATGCTCTTGGCGGCCAGTACGAGCACGGCGATCGTGGCAAGCGCGGCGATCATCAGCACGGGCGCCTGCCAACCCCAGCCCTCGAGCGCGGCGAACGCGAGCGAGTTGTTGAGCGAGTGCGCGGCGATGCACGGATAAAGGGAGCCGCTGTAGCGGTAGAGCACGCACAGGCCGAAGCCCAGTCCCGCGAGCGGCACGAGATCGAGCGCGGGCGCGGAGCCGGCGTGCACGCCGCCGAAGACGAGCCCCGTGATCACCGCCGCGGGCCATGTCCCGCGCCAACCGCGCAGCGCCGTGAAGACGTAGCCTCGGAACAGGAACTCCTCGCAGATCGGCGCCACCACACAGGTGAGTGCAGCGCTGAGCACCAGTAGCGAGGTCGTTTCGTTGGTGCCGAGCTGTTCGAGCAGTTTCTCTTTGCCGGGGTTGAACACCGCCGACCAGACCACGCTGAGCACGAGGAAGGCGACGAGCAGGAGCACGAGCATGCCGATCGCCGCTCGCCAGCCGACGCCGGGCCGGCGCAGTCCGAACTGCCATGCGCGCACAGCGCGCCCGCCGATGTGCGCGCAGTACACCGCCGCGAGCACGAACGCGAAGTCCTGCACGATCGTGTCGACGAGCTCGATCCCCGGGGGGGTGTGATTCTTGGTGATGCTCACCCCGAAGAAGAGCGTCGCCGGCAGGTCCACCACGAGACCCAGCACCGCGGCCAAGACGAGCCCGCCGATGAGCGCCGCCGCGGCCGTCCACGGCGACCAGCCCATGTCGGGAGAGCGCCGGGGATCGCCCGACAAGACGGTCGTTTCGTCCATCTCGCTAGGCGACCCAGTGCCAGGTGGCGAACTGGGCTACGAAGAACCCCATCGACAGCGCCGAGGCCGCCAGCGCGGGGATGCGCGCGCGCGGGTGTGCCGCGAGCCATACCGCGAGCGCGATGCTGAGCGGAAACAGGACGACCAGGAAACGCGGCAGCGACATCAACGGCTGTGCGGGCACCGGATAGGACAGCGGCAGCGCGAGCGCCGCGATCGCATACAGGCCGTAGGCGAGCGGCAGCACGCGCAGCGCCAGCCAGAACAGCGGCACGGCGAGCGCCAGGAAGGCGAGCAGCATGAGATTGTGTCCGGCGGCGACGAAGGGGCTGCCCGTGGCCGCCGGGTAGTAGAGGTGCGCGCGCTGGCCCGAGAGCAGCTGGCGCGCGCCATCGAACGCCGCGCGCACGCCGTTCCACACGCCGCCATAGGGTCCCGCGAAGTGACGGCCCCAGATGCCCTGCGAGTGAAGCGGCGCGAGCACATCGCCGCCCGATAGACCGAGATAGGCCATGTACAGAGCGATCCCCGCGGGCAGCAACGCGAGCCAGAGGATGTCCGCGTGCACGCGATAGCGAGGCCGCGCCGCTACCAGCCACCTCCGCGGGAGGATGCTCCTCCGAGCGCGCTCGTCCGCGAATGCCCCCCGTGGTGAGAGCGTGCGCTGGTAGTCGGGCGGGCGATCGGCTCGGGGGCCGTACAGGTAGAGCATCAGCGCGGGCAGCACGAGCACCAGCCCGGTGCTGCGGGTGGCGACCGCGAGCATCCCGATCACACCCGCCCAGGCCCAGCGCCCGCGGCGCGCGCACAGGAACACGCCGATCGACAGTGCGAGGTAGAGCGACTCGGAGTAGACGGCCGAGAAGTAGAAGGCCATCGGCGCGAGTGCCGTCACGAGCACCGCCAAGCCGGCGATGTCGCCGCTGCCGCGACGTCCCGAGTCGCCCAGCTCGAGAGTGGTCAGGCGGTGCAGGCAGTACAGCGCCACGGCGAATGCCGCCAGCGAGAACAGCACGCCCGCGAGCACCGGCTGAAGGCCGATGTCCGAGAGCGCGCGCAGCCCCAGCGGGTAGAGCGGGAAGAAGGCATCGCGCGCGGAGGTGAACGAGCCGAGATCGGGTCGGTAGCCGTAGTGGGCGATCACCAGATACCAGGCCGAGTCCCAGCGCGCGGCCGGTGCCGCCAGCAGATTGCCGAGCCAGCCGAAACCGCGCGTGACCCCCGGCGGGTCGAAGGCGCCGCGCGTGGGCCCGAACCCGAGCGTCGCGACGGTGCCCACCCCGGCAACCCACACGATCAGGCGCGAGACCCACAGCGCCCGCCAGGTGTCGCGCACAGCGGCCATCCGCGCAGCGTCCGCACGCACGCGCGCCAGCCATGCCGGCGCGGCGAGCGGGGACCGGTGCGGGTAGGCAGCCGCTCGCGCGGGCACGGCCTCCTCCAGCGCGAACTCGGCTGTGTCCGGACTCATCACGTGGCAGCGTAGAGGGCGGCAGCGACAGGGGTGGCACGAGGCGCGCGCTTGCAGCGGCGTGGCGGGGGTCAAGAACCTCTTTCAAAGAGATCGGCACGTCCGGATGCGTCCCTGGACACGGCGCTGGATCGCCACCTGACGGCTTGCACGTGCAACCAGCACGCGCTGCACCGTCCCGCGTCGCCCAGCTTGGTCCATGAACGCCCCGACCGCACCGCCTACTTTGAAAGAGGTTCTGATGCGCGGTACCCTCGGCTGCAGCGAGGGATGTCCAGACAAGCGAGACAACGCCGGCGCAGACACAACCACGCCGGGCCAACGCGGATCCTGCTCGTCGGCGGCGGGGTGCTCGCGACCGCGCTCGTGCTCGGTGCGATCGCGGCCGTGGGCTACGTGCTGCACGTCGCCGGGACCGCGCCGGCGCTGGACACGCTGCATCCGCTGATCAGCGACGGCTCCTCGCAGGTGTTCGCCGCCGACGGCGAACGGCTGGGGTTCATCCAGTCGGACAACCTGCGCAGCCCGGTGAACTGGAATGAAATACCGACCGATCTGAAGAACGCCACGGTCGCGATCGAGGACCAGCGGTTCTACAAGAACGACGGCGTGGACCTCACGGGCATCTTCCGCTCGGCCGTCAAGGACCTCACGCACGGAGCGCCGCTGCAGGGCGGCTCGACGATCACGATGCAGCTGGTCCGCAACCTGTATCTGGGCGGCGATCAGCACACGCTCAAACAGAAGATCGTCGAGGCGAAGCTCGCGATCGACTACAACGAACACCACTCCAAGCGCTCGATCCTGACGAGCTACCTCAACAGCGTCCCCTACGGGACCGTCGGCGGCCAGACCGCGCTCGGCGTGCAGGCGGCGGCGCGCATCTTCTTCGACAAACCCGCCTCGCAGCTGGACCTCGAGCAGTCGGCGCTGCTCGCGGGCCTGCCGCAGGCGCCCTCGCAGTACAACCCCTTCCGCGACGCCGGCGCGGCGCGCCAGCGTCGCAACGAGGTGCTGGCGAAGATGGCCGAACTGCACTACATCACCGCCGCGCAGGCCTCCGCCGCCGAGCACGCACCGCTGGAGGTGCACCTCGGCACGTTCTACCGCCAGCGGCGGGAGGACTTCTTCTTCGAATACGTGCACGAGCTGCTGGTGCACCGCTATGGGCGCAAGACCGTCGAACAGGGCGGTTTGAAGGTGTACACGACGATCGACCTGAACATGCAGCGGCTGGCGCGCAAGGCGATCGCGGAAGTTCTGAACGAGCCCGAAGATCCCGCGTCGGCGATCGTCACGATCGACCCGCACAACGGCTACATCGAGGCGATGGCCGAGTCCGAGAGCTACGAGAAGTCCCAGTACAACCTCGCCGCCGACGGGCACCGCCAGCCGGGCTCGACGTTCAAGGCGATCGACCTCGCCGACGCGCTCTCGCGGGGGATCGACCCGAACAGCACCTACTACAACTCGCACACGCTCGCGCCGGGCTGGCTGCAGGGCTATCCGACCTATGAAGTGAAGACCTTCGAGGGGACCTCGCTGAACAAGTCGATCAACCTCGTCAACGCGACGCTCACCTCCGACAACACCGTCTACGCGCAGCTCGCGGCGGATCTGGGTGAGGAAACGATCACTCAGACGGCCTACAAAATGGGTGTCAAAACGCACCTCTCCAGCTATCCCGCCGAGGCGCTCGGCGGCCTCACGCTCGGTGTGACGCCGCTGGAAATGTCAGACGTCTACGCGACCCTCGCGGACGGCGGCTGGCGCAACGCGCCGATCGCGATCACCAAGGTTGCGTTCCCCGACGGCCACGTCGATCGCGCTTGGGGCACGCCCCATCGCACGAAGGTGCTGAGCGAAGGGGTGACGGCCGAGGAGACGAACATCCTGCACCAGAACGTGCTCGGGGGCACCGCCGGGCGCTCGGCGATCAACTGCCCCACGGCCGCCAAGACGGGGACGACGAGCGAACTCGTGGACGCGTGGCTGGACGGGTACACACCGAACTACTCGACGGTCGTGTGGATGGGCTATCCGACCACGCGCGTGTCGATGACCGACGTCCACGGCGAGCCCCAGCAGGGCGGTTACCTGCCGGCGGAAATCTGGCATGCGTACATGGCGGCCGTGACCGAAGGCAAGCCGTGCACCGAATTCCCGGCGCCCAAAGAAACGATCTCCTATCAGCCGTTCTTCGGGCGCTTCGCGAGCACCGGACGCTCGAACGAAAACGAAAACGAAAACGAATCGGCCAACGGCGAACCGTCCGAAAAAGGCAAGACGAAGAAGCCCACCGAACATGGCCCCCATCAGACCGGAGCCAAAGCAGAACCCGAAGCCACGATCCCGCGCGCTCACGAACATCCCGAACCTCACGAACCCGCGGCCGCGCCGCCCGGCGAAAGGCACGCGCCCGAACCGGCGCCCACCGGCGGGGCCGAACCGCATCCGTAGCCCCACACGATCCCCCACCGGCGCCCGGAAGGCGCGTCGCGCTGGTAGGTTGGATCGCGAACACACACACGGGGCCGCGCCCACCCAGGTGGAGCGGGGCCGGATCGGATGCAGATAAGTGGCAAAGGAAGACAAGGTCGAATTCGAGGGCGAGGTCATCGAGGCGCTCCCGAACGCGATGTTCAGGGTGAAGCTCGACAACGACCACGTCGTGCTCGGGCACGTCGCCGGCAAGATGCGCCGGTTCCGGATCAGGATCCTCCCGGGAGATCGCGTCCGCTGCGAGCTCTCGCCATACGATCTGGACCGCGCCCGCATCGTCTATCGCCACCGCTGAGCCGGCGGCCCTCAGGCGGCGGAGATGGAGCGCTCCCTGATCGAAGCGATCGCCGCCGAGCTGCAGCTGGCACAGCCCTCCCGCCGGCTGGTACGCGGGATCGGCGACGACGCGGCGGTCGTGCGCTCGGGCGGAGCGCTGTGCGTGACCTCCGTCGACGCGATGGTCGAGGGCGTGCACTTCCGCCTCGACGACGAGACCCAGAGCACGGCCGACATCGGCTGGCGCGCGCTGGCCGGAGCGCTCTCCGATCTCGCCGCGATGGGGGCGAGAGCGGGCGAGGCGTATATCGCGCTCGGTGTTTCGCCCGCGGCGGGTGAGCAGCGGGCGCTTGAGCTGATGCGCGGCGCGCTCGAACTGGCCGCGCAGGCCGAGACGGCGATCGCCGGCGGCGACGTCGTGGCCGCGCCGGTGCTGAGCGCGTGCGTGACGGTCGTCGGCTGGGCCGACAGCGAGAGCGAGCTGCTCGCACGCGATGGAGCAAGCGTGGGCGATCTCGTCGGCGTGACCGGCACGCTGGGAGGAAGGCCCAGCCGCCCGCTGCCGCGCCTGCGCGAGGGACAGGCGTTGGCGCAGGCCGGGGCGAGCGCGATGATCGACCTCTCAGACGGACTCGCCGCCGACGCTCACCATCTCGGTGAGAGCAGCGGCGTCTGCCTGCGGATCGAGCTGGAGCGGCTGCCGCTCGCCGAGGGCGTGAGCGACTGGGAGCGGGGTGCGACGGCGGGCGAAGACTACGAGCTGTGCTTCACCGCGCCGCCCGGCGCACAGGCCGACGTGGAGCGCCTGTTGCGCGAGGCAGGCGGCGCGCGGGTCACTTGGATCGGCGCCGTCACACCCCCCGGACCCCCGAGCGGCACCGGCGCGCAGGGCGTATCGCTGCGCGACGCGCAAAGCGCAGAGGTGCCGCTGCGGGGTTTCGAGCACAGCTGGTAACCCCATCCGCGCAGGCGGCGTAGCGTTCGCACACGAGACGGGCCGGGCACCTGCACAACGCGCGAGCGGTGTGTCCCGCGCGTGAACGCACGGACGAACGCACGGACGAAGCAACGGGTCTAGCGGCGCAGCGCCGAATCGGTCCCGCCGAGCGATCCGGGACCTGCGTATGAGAGGGGCCCGCGGATGGAGACCTCCGGATGTTCGGGCGCGCCGAGCCCGACGAGATCGGCCGGTGGCGTGAGCGCGACGAGCGAGATCGCGACGGCGCAGCCGAAGGCACAGCTCCAGACGAGCGCGGCAAGCACGCCGACGTGGCCGCCGGCGAGCAGCAGCGTCGCGGTCCACAGCACGGCGCCGGGGCCATAGCCGAGCTCGTGAGCGTAGAAGGCGATCAGCAGCCCGAGCGGCACGAGCGAGAGGGCGATCAGGGCGAGTCCCCCGAGCGGACGCGGACGACGCTCGGGTGAGGCGATCGGCAGCAAGAGGTGCAGGCCGGGGATGATCAGCAGGGCCGCATAGGGGTCGAGCAGCCACACGAGACACGCGAGGATCAGCAGCACCGACAGCGCCACGATCCCCGAGGCGTCCACGCCGGGCGCCTCGGGGATGGGACGCACGGGCAACTTCAGGCGCCGTACAAGCGTGGGCCACGCAAGCCAACACAGCCCGAGCACGGCCACGCACGAGAGCGAGGCAGTGACGGCGGCGCCGTCGAGAGACATCGCGCCGGCCGGCGGTGGGATCGGTGGAGCCGCGGCGATCCCACCTAGCGCGCCGAGCAGGATCGCGAATAGGGCGCAGGCGAAGAACGGCAACGCACAGATGAGTGTCCACCAGCCCCAGCGCCCGAACGGCTCGCGACGGCGGCGGGCGCGGGCGAGGCCGTCGAGCAGCACCGCCGCGACCGGGAGGAGCAGCGTGCCGATCAGCAGGCGCAGCGCCCATCCGGGGACGATCTGGTGGGTCAGCACGAGCCCCGTCTGGGGCGCCGAGCGGATGTCCGGCGCGACGTCGAGCGCGTCGATCGCGTTCAGCACTCCCCGGCCGAGACCTTCCATCCGTTCGGCGCTCACCGGCGTCCCGGCGCGCGGGGGACGTTCGCCCGAGCTCTGCACGAGCACCGCCGGCAGGCCGCCGGCGGCGAGCACCCCCTGTTCGCCCGGCGCGAGCGCAAATGTGAGGTGGGCGAGCTGACCGAGCGCGCTCGGCGCCCCCGGATGCAGCCCCGCTTCCTGGGAGATCGCGTCGGTGACCGTACGTTGCAGTTCGTCCGCGGCACTACCGTAGCCGTCGGAGTAGGGCACGACGAGCGGCGTGCGGATGCGCGTGGAGGCGAGATCGCCGAGCACGATCGCGGCATCGCCTGCGCCGGGCAGCGCGTGCGCGACGAAGTCCGCCGCGCCCGCGTCGCCGCCCGAACCGCCGCTCGTGGAGACGAGCACGATCGTGCGCCTGGTCTCGCGCGCGGCGAACACGCGCGCGAACTCGATCAGCGCCGCGGTCCCCGAGAGGCTCGCCGCGGATGAGCGCGCGGCGTCGTCGCGGTGGGCGAGGATCACGATCGGGCTCTCGCCGGTGGCGCCCGGACGTTGGGCGATGACCGTCCGCAGCGTCTGCTCGCCTGCGATCGTCTGCGCGCTGATCCGCCGCGTACGCACGGAGAACCCGCCGCCGGCGGTGCCGCCCAACCCCTCGATCGTCTGCGCGACGCGCCGCGCCAGGCGTTCGTCAGCGGCGCTACCAGGCCGCAGGTTTGGGTATTCGGCGGCGAGTCGCTGCGCTTCGCCGAGCGCACGGTGACCGTCGAAGGCGTCCGGGGCGAGCGTCGAGTGCAGCGGCGCCGGGCGCGCGCTCAGCGAGAAGGCGGCGATCGCCAGCGCGATCGCGAACGGTGCGAACGCCGCGCGGTATATGCGTCCGTTGAGCATGTGCTGCACAGACAGTAACCGCCCAGAGGACGGGGTCGGAATACAAAAATCCCCCGTGGGGTATCGTCCGCGCGTGCTCCAGCCCGTGGCCGTGGGACATAAGACGCTCGCCGACTACACGCACATCTGCGGGCGCGAGCTGATCGAGGAGATCCGCGAGCTCGCCGAGCCGCTGAAGGGTCAGCGCGTGGTGCACATCTCCGCGACCGCCTTCGGCGGCGGCGTCTCGGAGATCCTGTACACGCTCGTGCCGCTGATGCGCGACGTGGGCCTGGAGTGCGAGTGGCACGTGATCTACGGGCGCGAGGAGTTCTTCAACGCGACCAAGCTGATGCACAACGCGCTGCAGGGCGCGCCGCAGGACCTCGACCCCGAGCAGTGGGACACGTGGCGGCGCTACAACGAGATGAACGCGCGCGAGCTCTCAAGCGGCTGGGACGTGTGCCTGGTGCACGATCCGCAGCCCGCGGCGCTCCACAGCCTCGTCCCGGAGAAGGCCGCCGGCTGGGTGTGGCGCTGTCACATCGACCTCTCCACGCCCAACCCGCAGACGATCGAGCAGCTGCTGCCCTACATCTCGACGTATCCCGAGACGCTCTTCCACATGCGCGAGTACGTGCCCGAGGGGATGCGCGGCAAGGTCAACGTGGTGCCGCCGGCGATCGACCCGCTGACGCCGAAGAACATGGCGCTCTCGCCCGAGGACGCGTCGTTCGTGTGCGGGCAGTTCGGGATCGACGTCGACCGGCCGCTGATCTGCCAGGTCTCGCGCTTCGACCCCTGGAAGGACCCGCTCGGCGTGATCGACGCCTACCGCGAGGTCAAGCAGGCACTGCCCGAGGTGCAGCTCGCGCTGGTCGGCTCGATGGCCTCGGACGACCCCGAGGGGTGGGACTTCTTCAACGCCACCATCGCCCACGCCGACGGCGACCCGGACATTCACATCCTGAACAACTTCAACAACGTCGGGGCGATCGAGGTGAACGCGTTCCAGTCCCACGCGGACGTGGTCGTGCAGAAGTCCACCCGCGAGGGCTTCGGGCTGACGGTCTCCGAGGCGATCTGGAAGGCCAAGCCGTTCATCGGCGGCGACGTCGGCGGCATCCCGCTGCAGGTCGAGGACGGCGTCACCGGCTATCTCGTCTCGAGCGTCGAGCAGTGCGCGGCGCGCGCGCGGGAGATCCTCGGCGATCCCGAGCTCGGCAAGGCGCTCGGGCGGCGCGGCAAGGAGCACGTGCGCGCGCATTTCCTCACCCCGCGCTACCTGCGCGATTACTTGAAGATATTCACCGAGCTCGCACGGTCATGAGTGTGCAGAGCACGCCAACGCGCTCCCTCGCGTCCTCTTGCCCAGCTTGCCCTGCACACTCATGACAGCATTGTCTGTATCCAAGGGACCAGCGGCGACATGAGCGACACACCGGCACAGCAAAGTCCGCTCGTGCTGGTGAGCAACCGCGGGCCGGTCACCTTCCACGCGGGCGGGGAGATCCAGCGCGGATCGGGCGGCCTCGTGACGGCGCTGACGGGGCTGGCCTCGCACCGCGACGCGATCTGGATCGCCTCGGCGATGTCCGAGCACGACGCGCAGGCCTCGCGCGCGGCCGGCGGACGGGCCTTCCCGGTGAAATCGCCCGCGGGAGGGGAGTTCAAAGTGCGCCTCGTGGTCTCCGACGAGGAGGCCTATGACCGCTTCTACAACGTGTTCGCCAATCCGATGCTGTGGTTCATCCAGCACTACCTCTGGGACCTCTCCAACGCACCGGACATCCGCCGCGAGGAGATCGAGGCGTTCGAGTTCGGCTACAACGCCGTCAACGACGATCTCGCGCGGGCGGTCGTGCAGGAGCTCGAGGGCGTGGCCGAGCCGGTGGTGATGGTGCACGACTACCACCTCTACACGCTGCCCGACCTCGTGCGCAAAGCCCGCCCGGACGTCTTCCTGCACCACTTCATCCACATCCCCTGGACGCAGTCCGACGCCTGGCGGGTGCTGCCGACGCGGATCCGCCAGGAGATCTACGCGGGGCTGCTCGCGAACGACATCGTCGGCTTTCACACGCGCTCTTACCGGCGCAACTTCCTGCAGTGCTGCCGCGACCTGATGGACCTCGAGGTCGACTTCGAGCGCGGGATCGTGTGGTACGGCGAGCGCGAAGTGTGGGTGCGCGCCTACCCGCTGCCGATCGACCATCGCGCCGCGCGCACGCTCGCGCAGCGCCCGCGCGTGGCCGAGTTCGAGACCGCCCTCCTGCGCCGCCGCCGCGACCATCTGATCCTGCGCGTCGATCGCGCGGACCTGAGCAAGAACGTGCTGCGCGGGTTCTCCGCCTTCGACCTGTTCCTCGAGCAGCACCCCGAGTTCTCCGAGCGCGTGACCTTCATCGCCCAGCTGATGCCCTCGCGCACCGACGTGCCGCAGTACGCCGAGTACCTCGAGCGGATCGAGGCGCTCGTGGCGGTCGTCAACCACCGCCACGGCACGCCCGACTGGATGCCGATCCAGCTGAAGCTGCGCGACGACCTCGACGAGGCGATGGCGGCCTACAAGCACTACGACGTGCTGCTCGTCAACGCGATGTTCGACGGCATGAACCTCGTCGCGAAGGAGGGCCCGATCGTGAACGAGCGCGAGGGCGTGTCGATTCTCTCGGAGAACACAGGCGCGCACGAGGAGCTCGGCGAGTACGCGCTGTCGGTGAACCCCTTCGACATCCAGGAGCTCGCTGACTCGATCTACGCCGCGCTCGCGATGAGCCCGCGGGAGCGCGGCCGGCGGGCGAAGGGCCTCGCGGAGATCGTCACCTCGCGCGATCCCGGCGACTGGATCGACGAGCAGCTGGCGGACATCCGTGCGAAGGGCCGCTGAGCCCTGAATAGGACCCGCGGTGTACGGTGAGGCCGGTAACCGCGCCTCGCACCGCACGACTCGTGCAGGCCGACGGATGGCGCGTCGTCACGGGAAGGGGGCGGAGGTACGGCCGGTAATCCCCGACCAGTGATAGGCCTTACGGCATGCTCAGTGATGGACCTCGCCGCATGCTTGTAAAAAGCTGATTCGGAGGACCCCGCCGCAAGCGGCGAGGTCGGTAGTCGCGCATGCGCGACTACCCCGAGCGGTGCATGCACCGCTCGGTGGAACGGCCGCATGCGGCCGTTCCCGGGGCCGCACATGTGCGGC
>DASXMO010000018.1:0-9744 GCA_036495605.1 Solirubrobacteraceae bacterium | reverse complement strand
TGGGATGAAATGATGGACCCATGAAACTTCTGGTCTGCGGCGGCGCGGGGTTCATCGGCTCGACGTTTGTGCGTCAGCGTCTGCTGGAGCATGGCGACGAGGTGACGGTGCTCGACAAGTTGACGTATGCGGGGCGTGAGGAGAATTTCCACGACATCGCATCCGCGGCCGGGTTTCGGTTCGTCCACGGCGCGATCGAGGACGAGGAGGCGGTCGCCGCGGCGATCGACGCGGGGGCGCCGGAGGCGATCGTGAACTTCGCGGCGGAGACGCACGTCGACCGCTCGATCGCCGAACCGGACGCGTTCGTGCGCACGCATGCGCTGGGCACGTATGTGCTGCTGGAGGCCGCGCGCGAGCGCGAGCTGCGCTACGTGCAGGTCTCAACAGACGAGGTCTACGGCTCGATCGAGGTGGGGACGTTCACGGAGGAGAGCCCGTTGCGGCCTTCCTCCCCATATTCGGCGACGAAGACGGGCGCGGACCTGCTGGTGCAGAGCTATTTCCACACGTATGGCCTGCTCGCGAGCATCGTGCGCGGCTCGAACAACTACGGCCCGTATCAGTACCCGGAGAAGCTGATCCCGCTGATGGTGCTGAACGCGCTGCACGGCGACGGGCTGCCGGTGTACGGGGACGGGATGCAGGTGCGCAACTGGATCCACTCGACCGATTTCGCGCGTGCGATCGGGCATGTACTGGCGCACGGCGAGCCGGGCGAGGTCTACAACGCGGGCGGCCCGGACGAGCAGGCGAACATCGAAGTGGTCAAGGCGATCGTCGCGCTCGCGGGCGCGAAGGAGTCGCAGATCGAGCACGTCAGCGACCGGCCGGGTCACGACCGGCGCTACTCGCTGTCCTCGGAGAAGGTGCGCGCGCTGGGCTGGACGCCGCGGGTGCGCTTCGAGGACGGCCTGGGCGAGACGGTGGCGTGGTATCGCGAGAACGCCTGGTGGTGGGAGCCGATCCGCTCGGGCGACTACCGCGTGTACTACGAACGCCAGTACGGCCGGGCGCTGACCTAACTCTTTCCGCTCGTGCCGGTTTTGGGGGCGACGGCGAAGCCGACGATGCCCGAGACCTTCCACTTACCGCTTTCGCGCACGAGGGTGACGGTCTGAAGGGCTTTCTTGCCGCCGACGACGCCCTTGACGCGCGCGGTGGCGGTGACGCCGGCGGGTCCGATCGCGACCGATTCGACTGTGGTTTCGAAACTGTCGATCTGTTTGAGCTGGGATTCGAGCGCCTGCTTGCAGCCGCCGGAGGCGTTCAGCGCGGCGACACGCGCGGCGGCGAGGTCTTCGCTGCAGATCTTCTTGGCTTCGAGGGCGGTGGCGTGGCTCTGCAGGCGCGCGACGGCCTTGGCGACCTGCTGCTGTTCGCCTTTGAAGGCGCTGGTGGAGACGCTGCTGGTGGCGCCGCAGGCGGCCAGGCAGGTGCTGAGCAGCGCGGCGCCGAGCAGCGCGAGCGTGGGTCGGGCGGGGGCCATCGGCGCCAGAGAGTACGCGAACTTGTTGGCGGTGCGCCACTGAGACGTTCGCTGGGCATGCTGGCCGTTAGGAGATCGCATCTGATCTCCTAACGGTAAGGACGCAGGGAGCGTGGCGTACTACGTACGCGTGCTGGCCGATCGGAGATCGCATCTGATCTCCCGATCGGTAAGGACGCAGGATCGCGCAGCCCAGCGAACGTCTCAGGACTCGTCGTCGCGGCGGAAGCCTAGCCGCGCGGAGATGCGATCGGCGGTGGAGACGAGGTGTGGGCCGAGTGCGTCGACGAGCTCCTCGAGGGAGATCATGGAGGAGTGCGCGGCCATGTTCACGGCGGCGACGACCTCGCGCGACTCGTTGCGCACGGGCGCGGAGATCGAGTGCAGCTCGGGGGCGAGCTCTTCGTCGTTGACGGCGAAGCCGGCGTCGGCGACCTCGTCTAGCTCGTCGCGGAGGGCTTTCTTTGAGGTGATGGTGTTGGGACCGCGCTTGGTGAGCTTGATCTCCGTGAAGAGGTCCTTCTGCTCGGGCTCGGGCAGGTAGGCCATCAGCAGCTTGCCCATCGAGGTGCAGTAGGCCGGCAGCCGCGAACCGGGATGCAGGCCGAGGTCGATCTTGCTCTGGCCGCGGCGGAAGCTGCGGGCGCGGTCGATGTAGAGGATGTCCGAGCCGTCGAGGACGGAGAGGTTGACGGTGTAGCTGGTGCGCTGGCGCAGCTCCTCGAGGTAGGGGTGGGAGTGCTCGCGCAGGCCGGTGGAGTTCAGCGCGGACATGCCCAGATCGGTCACGCGCAGGCCCAGGCGGTACTTGCGCGAGGCGCCCTGCTCGAGGTAGCCGAGCGCTACGAGCGTGATCACGTAGCGGTGGGTGGTCGAGCGGCTCATGCCGAGCTCGTCGGCGATGTCGGCGATGCCCAGCACGGGACGCTGGGGGGTGAAGCAGCCCAGAATCGCGAGCCCGCGCTCCAGCGACTGCGAGTAGCGCGGCTCACGCAGGCTGGGGATCGACCAGGCGGGCTCTTGAGTTATGTCTGATTTTTTGGAAGTATTCGAACTGGTTCTGGGCATTGCACTCGGTTTCCTGTTCCTTGTCCTGGAGTCTTCCCTAGCGTGGGAATTCCATGTCTGAACGATCATCATACTTAATATCAGCGCGGGTCTCAATCATAAACATTGATTTCCCTTTTGGGCTGCACAGAAACATAGCGGCTTGTGTCTCGGACTCGTCGCACCGGAACGGTTGAGGCGGGGCCGTCGCTGTGCGCTTCAATCTATTCCTCCCCGGCCAGTGGTGGGAACGCGCGAAGCCCGCGCGCGAGCTCTACGCGGAGCTGATCGAGCAGGCGCTGCTGGCGGAGGAGCTGGGCTATGACGGGATCTGGCTGGCGGAGCAGAACCTGGTGAGCTTCCTGGCGGCGCCCGACCCGCTGCAGCTGGCGGCGGCGATCGCGCAGCGCACCTCGCGCATCCGCATCGGGGTGGCGGTGTTCGTGCTGCCGTTTCACCATCCCCTGCGGCTGGCGGGCCAGATCACCCAGATCGACCAGCTTTCGGACGGGCGCTTTGATGTGGCGTGCGGGCGCGGCGCCTCGCCGTATCAGATGCGCCAGTTCCAGATGGCGATGGACGAGGCCGACAGCCGTGAGTTCTTCGCGGAGCACCTGCGGATCATGGTCGAGCACTGGCGCGATCCGGGCGCGCATGCCCACGAGGGGCGCTTCTTCTCCTATCCCAACGCGACGGTGCTGCCGCCGCCGGTGCAGCTGCCCCATCCGCCCCTGTGGATCGCGGCGCTGTCGGCCCGCTCGGTGCGCTGGGCGCTCGAGCTGGGGTTTGATTGCGATGTGATCTCGGCGCCGTTTCGCGAGCCGTTTACGCAGGTCGAAGGCGTGTATGAGGCGTTTGAGCAGGCCCTGCGCGAGGTCGGGCGCGAGCGCTCGGCGGCGCGCTTTGGGCTGAACCGGATGACGTTCGTCGGCGAGGACGAGGCGGAGTGTCGCGAGGTGCTGCGGTATGTGCTGATGAACCACCGGATCATCGATCAGCAGCTCGGCGACCGCGAGCACGTGCGCGGGGGCGACTATGTGGTCGACGAGCCGGTGAGGGAGGACGAGCCGGGGCTGGATGAGATGTACGCGAACATCGCGTTCGGGACCGCAAGCGAGGTGCGCGCGAAGATCGCTCGCTACGCGGAGCTGGGCGTCGATCAGTACTCGTCCTGGCACAACGTCGGTCAGCCCCATGCGCAGGTGTGCGCGTCGATGACGGCGTTTGCCCGCGAGGTGATGCCGGAGTTTCACACGGCCACGGGCCACGCCTCGCCAGGGGAACCGGCGCCCGCATGCGAGGTGTAGCGCGCGATCTAGAATGGGGATATTGTTCGGTGGACAAGTTTTGATCTTCACCACGATTACAAAGGGGGATGCCGCAGCAGATGAGACGATCGGCCGGCGCTTTTCTGGGGGCGATCGCGCTGGCCGTGCTCGGGGCGGCGCTGGCGCTGTCGGGCTGCGGATCTTCGGACTCTCCCAGTGCGGAAGTGGCGCCGGGCGCGCCGCTGAAGATCGGCTACCTGGCCTCGCTGACGGGGTTCTGCTCGACGTTCTCCCAGGAATACGTGAAGGGCGCGGAACTGGCGGTGAGGCTTGCGAACGAACGGGGCGGCGTGCTGGGGCACAAGCTGCAGCTGATCGTGCGCGACGACAGGGCGACGCCGACGGTGGGCGTGGCGCAGGCGCGCGATCTGGTGCTGAGCGACGGCGTGAGGTTCCTCGCGGGCACGTGCTCGAGCGCGGTCGGCAAGAGCGTGGAGCAGCTCGTGGCGAACCCCAGTCATGTGATCTACGCGCTGGGGGTGTCCGACCCGACGGTGTTCTCGGCGGGCCCGGAAATCTATGCGTTCAACACGATCCCGACGGCTCAGATCGAGGGCCGCAACGCGGCGGCCTACATCCGCGCGCATCCGCGGTGGAAGCGGATCGCGGTGATGAGCGAGGACTACAGCTACGGCTACCAGGTGACGGCGGCGTTCAGGCAGGCGATGCGGGGCAGCGGGCAGACGATCATCAGTCAGGACTACCTGCCGAGCGGCGGCAGCGACTACACGCCCTATATCGAGAAGGTGCTGGCGGAGCGCCCGGAAGCGGTGTACTCGACGGTGATCACGGAAGACACGGTGACGCTCGTAAAGCAGGGCCTGCCGCTGGGACTGTTCGATAAGACGAATTTCTTTGGGATCATGGATTACGCGACGATCGATGCGATGCCGCAGCCGCCGGTGGGCGTGGAGGGCTACACCTTCTACCCGTCATCGTCGATCTATCACACGCCGTTCGCGCGCGAGCTCGAAGCACTGGGCCCGGCGGTGGCCAACGGCGGCGCGGCGGGTGATGCGTTCAACCAGATCCAGCTGATCGTGCAGGGGATCGAGAAAGCCGGGACGACAGATCCGACGAAGGTCCGCGACGCGCTGGCGGGATCGAAGGTGCAGACGGTGCAGGGGAGGGTGGAAATCCATAAGTGCAATCACGAGGTGGCGATGCCGATCGCGGTGGGCACGATCGTCGGTCCGAACCATGCGCTTGAGTTTGCGCACTTCGAACCGCTGCGGCTCGTGGACACGAACAAGTACTTCGAATGCTGAGCTGAAGGCGGGTGGCGCGATGAGCCTGGCGACGTTCATCGGGCAGCTGTTCGCCGGGCTGGGGTTGGCGTTTGTGTTGTTCTTTACGGCGGCGGGGTTGAACCTCGTGTGGGGGGTGCTCGGCGTGATGAACTTCGCGGCGGGCGCGGTGTACATGCTGGGGGCGTATTTGACGACGAGCGTGATCGCGCGCCTGGGCGCGAGTGCGCTCGGCTGGACGGTGGCGCTGATCGCGGTCCCGCTCGCGGTGGCGGCGCTCGGGGCGGTGGCGGAGGTGGCGCTGCTGCGGCGCACGTACCGCGAGGAGGATGAGAACCGCCAGTTCATGTTGACGCTGGCGCTGAGCTATCTGATCGCGGGCGGGGTCGTGCTGGTGTGGGGCACGCACTTTCGCACCGTCTCGCTGCCGCGGGCGCTGAGCGGCAGCTGGAGCGTGCTGGGGGCGACGCTTCCGGTTTACACGTTCGTGACGATTGCGCTGGGGCTGGCGGTGACGGTGGCGATCTGGTTCGGTCTATACCGCACGCGCGCGGGGCTGTTGACGCGGGCGGCGGTGGACGATCGCGAGATGCTGGCGGTGCTGGGTGTGAACGTCGATCGTCTGTATTCGGCGGTGTTTGCGGTGGGGATCGGGCTGGGCGCGCTCGGCGGCGTGCTGGTCGCACCGCAGGGAGCGGTGTCGAGCAACCTCGAAACGACGGCGCTGGTGCCGGCGTTCATCGTGGTGGTGACGGGCGGGTTGGGCAACATGCCGGGAGCGCTGATGGCGGCGCTGGCGATCGGGATCTTGGAGAGCTTTGCGGCGCTGCACGACGCGACGCTGGCGCAGCTGACGCCGTATGTGGTGATGAGCGTGGTGCTGGGAGCGCGCGCGCTGGCGGGCCGGCGCGGTTGGTCGGCGGCGGCGCAACTGCGCGCACGGCGCACGCGGCGCGAGCGGGCGCCGGCGGGTTCGACCGCGGGATAGGCGAGCATGGCGGGCATGGCTAGGGCCCGATCGCGCCGGGCGCTGTGGGCGGACGGCGGTCCGGCGCTGGCACTGGTTGCCGTTGCGGCGCTATTGCCGGCGGTGGCCTCGAGCGAGTATGTGCTGCTGGCGGCGTCGATGATCGTGACGGCGCTTGTGGCGGTGAGCTTCAATCTGTTGTTCGGCTACACGGGCATGTTCTCGTTCGGGCAGGCGGCGTTCTACGGGTTGGGCGCGTATGCGACGGCGCTGTTGATGAACGAAGCGAGCTTCGGCTTCTACCTGGCGCTGGCCGGCGCGGTGCTCGTGGCGGTCGCGGTGGCGGCGCTCAGCGGGGCGGTGCTTGTGCGGATGGAGCCGGTGGCGTTTGTGATGCTGACGTTTGCGTTGAGCGCGCTGCTGGAGTTCGGGGCCGAACACACACCGAACCTGGCGGGCGGCGACAGCGGTCTGATCGCGAACGTGCCGAGCGGGTTGAACGTGGTGGTGGATGTGAACGGCGTGTATTACGCGATGCTGGGTGTGGCGAGCGCGGTGCTGGTGGGGGTGTTCGTGTTCGTGCGCTCGCGAGCGGGGCTGATCGTGAGGGGGATTCGCGAAGACGCGCTGCGGGCGCGGACGCTGGGGGTGAGGGTGGAGCGGCGCAAGCTGGGGGTGTTTACGCTGGCGGGCGCTGTGGCGGCGGTAGGCGGCGGGCTGTCGGTGCTGTCAGATCAGATCGTGTATCCGGACGTGTTCGACTGGAGGATTTCGGCGAATGCCCTGATCGTGACGCTGCTGGGCGGGGTGGGCACGTTCTCGGGTCCGGTGGTCGGCGCGGTGGCGTTGGGGCTGATCGACTTCTACGTTGGCAAGTTGACGACGGATACACTGCTGGTGGAAGGGCTGGTGCTGCTCGGTGTGATCCTGTTGGCGCCGCGGGGTATCGTGGCGTTGCGGATTCGCTCGCGGAGTGGGAGACACATTTAGGGGCCAATTGAGCGGCCGAGACGATTGTCGGTAGACTTTCGTCTGCTTTTATGAGAGCATGGATTCGTGGTCGCTTCTACAGTGAGCATGCGGGCGCCGTTTGCAGCGAACTTGCGCGGTCATCGCGAACGGTTGGGTCTGTCTCAGGAATCGCTGGGGGCGATGTGCGGGCTGCATCGCACGGAGATCAGCCTGCTGGAGCGCTGCAAGCGCTCGCCGCGGTTGGAGACGATCGTGGTGCTGGCGCGGGCGATGCAGTTGGACCCGGCGCAACTGCTCGAGGGGATCCCGTAGGGCGTTGACGGAAGCGCCGGCGCTCGAGCTGAGGGACGTGCGCAAGAGCTTTGGCGGGATCTGCGCGGTGGACGGGATGTCGCTGTGCGTGCGGGAGGGAGAACGGGTCGCGGTGATCGGGCCGAACGGCGCGGGCAAGAGCACGCTGTTCGGGTTGATCTCGGGAGAGCTGCGGGCGGACGCGGGCGATGTGCTGCTGGCCGGCAGGAGCTTGCGCGGCGTGGAGCTTGCGCGCCGCGCGCGGAGGGGGCTGGGGCGGACGTTTCAGAGCGCGAGGGTGTTCGCGGGGCTGACGGTGGCGGAGAACGTCGAGCTCGCGCAGGTGGCGGCCGGTCGGGATGGCGGGGGTCCGGAGGGCGCGCTGGCGGAGGTGGGCCTCGAGGCGCGGGCCGAGCGCGAGGCGAGCGTGCTGGCGCAGGGCGAGCGCAAGCGCTTGGAGCTGGCGATGGTGCTGGCGGACGCACCGGGGGTGCTGCTGCTGGACGAGCCGACGGCGGGGATGGGCAGGGAGGAGCGTGTGGCGATCATGGAGCTGATCGTGGGAGCGGTGGCGCGACGGGGGTTGACGATGGTGTTCAGCGAGCACGATGTGGACACGGTGTTTGCGTATGCGGGGCGGATCGTGGTGATGGATCGGGGGAGACCGATCGCGGATGGGACACCGGAGGCGGTGCGCGAAGATGAGCGGGTGAGGCGGGTGTATCTGGGCGGTGGTGGGGTGTCGGCGGACGGGGTGTGAGAAGGGTGGTGGTCGTGGATGGGAGACCCGGGAGCCAGTAGTTCCAACCAGCCCGGTTGGCGCCGGTCACCGCACGAAGCCGGGTATCGCAAGCGCAGGCGAGAGGGCATGTCGTCGTGATGCTCGAGATCAGAGGTCTGAGCACGCGGTATGGCGCGAGCCATGTCCTGTTCGACGTCGATCTGACGGTCGGCGAGGGGGAGACTGTGGCGCTGGTGGGTCGTAACGGCGCGGGGAAGACCACGACCCTGCAGAGCGTGATGGGCATGGGCGGGATCGTGAGGACCGGCTCGATCAGGGTGGGCGGGGTGGAGACGATCGGGATGCCCGCCTACCGGATCGCGCGGTTGGGCGTGGGGTTGGTGCCGGAGGGCAGGCGTGTGTTCGGCGAGTTGACGGTGGAGGAGAACCTGCGCGCGGCGGTTGGGATCGGCAGGCGCGCGGGATCGCACGGGAAGGGCGAGCACGGGGAGAGCGCGTGGCCGCTGGAGAGGGTCTTCGAGGTGTTGCCGGTGCTGGCTGAGGTGAGGGGATCGAAGGGCGCGTGGCTGAGCGGCGGTGAGCAGCAGATCCTGGCGATCGCCAGGGCGTTGATGACGGGTCCGAAGCTGCTCCTGTTGGACGAGCCGAGCGAGGGTTTGGCGCCACGCCTGGTTGAGACACTCGTGGAGCAGCTCGCGGCGGTGCATCGGGCGGGTGTGGCGATGCTGTTGGCGGAGCAGCACGCTGGGGTTGTGCGGGAGCTGGCGGGGCGGGTGCACGTCCTCGAGCGGGGGGTTGTTCGCATGTCGAAGGGCGAGCCCGGATAGGCCCGCCCCGCGAGGTGGTATCGCCTATTTTTCAAACACGCCTATTTCTGTGAAACCAGCTTCGTTCGGTTCCAGGGCAGATTCCCCGCTGAGTACTGCAGGTTTGCCTTCCAGTTCGAGTGCAGGTTTGACCTTCAGCCCGGCTTCGTCTTCAACTTCGGCGATGGCGGGGTTGGGAGAAATCAGTTTATCGACAGCGGCAAGTTTTTCAGGGGGAGTTACTTCGGCGCCAAATGTACCGGTCAAAGACCACACCCCTTTTACCGGACAACCGATGCCATTGATGTTGATCGTCGCTACTTTAGGTTTTTCTGAAGCAAATACGTCAACGAAGGCTTTTTTTAGATCCCTTCTTGAAGTAAAGTTCCGACCTCAGAGGTTCGGTTTTGATGGGTTCAATGACTCCGCATTCTGCTTTCCCTTCCACTTCACATCCACCTGAAAGTTCGATCGCGCTCAGTTTGTCCTTGCCGGGTTCTCCGCCAATGATTTCAGGCGCCGTCGCAGATAGTTTATTGCATTTCAAGGTAACTTTAACTTTGCCTAGTTCACCTTCCAGTCTGTAACCTTTGCCGATGCCTTCCACTCCCGTAATTTTTACCGGAGCTTTTGCCCCTACCGCCAGCCTTCCTTCTACCCCTCCTTTCTTTACATACCATGCTGGACCTTTGAATGGACCCGGTAGCGCTTCCAGGACGCCTCCGTTTGTGAGGTGTTGTTTGATCGAACCAGTCAGCTGGGCGGCGAGCCCAAACGCTTTGAGGGTGTTGCCTACGAGTTCTGTCGAAGGAAATTCGAGTTCTTCAGTCGCGTTGTTCACCTTCGCGATGATCC
>DASXMO010000017.1:0-5939 GCA_036495605.1 Solirubrobacteraceae bacterium | reverse complement strand
ATGTTGTCCCGATCGGCGCAGCGCCGATCGGCGGGGTCGCACATGTGCGACCCCGAACCACGCCGCATGCGGCGTGGTTACGGACGGCGCATGCGCCGTCCGCGGGACCGTGCATGCACGGTCCCGGACCTGGCCGCACGCGGCCAGGTCGATCCCATCAGCTTCCTTAAAAGCATGTGCGCGTCCCGTTGACGACGCCCAGGCGCACGGCTGGGATTGCAAAATCCCATTCACCGCCTCGGCGCGGGCAGGAACGCAGCATATGATCCCGACGACCCGGGCCCAAGCGACCCCCCGGCGAGTGCACATGGACGACACGACACAGCGCCGCGGAAACTACGACTCGGGTGAGGACTTCGTCCTCGAATACGGCGAGCTGCGCTTCACTTTCAACGAAGCCGACTTCTCCGAGCGCTGCGAGCAGGCCGCGCTGAAGCTCGGGTTCGTCGGCGCTCGACTCGGCGAGGACGAGCTCGAAGATCTCGTCAACCTGGCGGTCAACGGCGAGGTCTACGACCCCGCCTCGGCGCTGGGCGAGCACGTCAACGACTGCTGGCCCGAGCTAGTCGGACCGGCCGAGCGCTCGCTCGTGCACTGGCTGCGGCGACTCGTCTTCAGAGGCGCATGGCTCGATCAGCGTGTGAACGAAGGCGAGCTGGGCGTGGCCTTCGACGAAGCCACCGGGGGCTTCGTCTACGTGCAGCCCGAGCGCTTCGGCGAGCCGATCGAGCTCGCGCGCGAGCCCTCGTGGGGCCGCGTCGCGTATAGACGCTAGGGCGTCGCTGAGCGGCGCCTAGAAGGTCAGCTCGACTCCAGCGCGCTCGCGCGAGCCTTGGCGATCGCCGCCGCGCCCTCCTCGCCGACGAGCAGCTCCGCGCGCACGGTCCCGCTCGCGGTGAGGTCGAGCGGCGGACCGCCCGTGTGAGCGAGCGTGGGATCGAGCGCAATCACTGTCGTCTCGCCGCCGTAGGGGCGCGTGGCGGTGGCGAGGATCGTCAGCGAGCCGCCATCGGCGAGGTTGCGCGCCGCCGCGAGCACCTTGCGCGCGACGTGCGGGTGCAGCCCGTCGAGCGTGTCGATCAGCACCAACGCGTCGCCACCGCGGGCGGCCGTGCGCTTGGCGGTCTCGATCGCGCGCTCGATCGCCTGGTCCTGCGTGTCGGGGGAGGCGGCGAAGCTGAGCGCGGTCGCGGGCACGACCGAGCCCTCGGACCAGTCGGCGACCTCCTCGGGGCGCACGCCCGTGAGCAGCAGCGTGACCTCGAGGTCCTCGCGGCCTGAGAGCGCACCGCATAGGCGTCGGAGGATCTCGGTCTTGCCGGCGCGGGCGGGCCCGGCGAGGACCACGCGCGAGCCGCGTCCGAACGGCGTCAGCCACTCGATCGCCTCGATTGTCGCATCGCCACCGTCGAGCGCGAGGCGCTCACTCGGGTAGGCGACCGGGCGCTCGTCATAGCGTGCGCCCTCCGAGACCTCTCCGGCGGGAGTGCCGTTGATCGTCTCCACGCGCACCAGCGAGGAGTAGCGCTCTGAGCGCCTTGGCATGCGCAGCGGGCCGCTGACGCGATCACCTGAGACGAGCTCGCAGCGGCGCACCTGCGCGGCTGAGATGTAGACATCATCGTCGGAAGCCTCCGGCGGATGCACGCGCAGGAACGCCGAGCCGTTGCCCAGCAGCTCCACCACGCCCTCCGCCGCGCGCTCCTCGCCCGCGGGCTCATCCTCGCGCTCCGACGTACGCTCGCCGCGCGCGCCGCGACTGCCTTTAGCCGGACCCTCGCCTCTGGACGCGCGATCTCCCCGGACGGGGCGATCCTCGCCGGCTCCACCGCGACGGCCCCTGCCGCGGGCACGACCGCCGGCGGGGCTCGGGCCCACGTCCTCAGCGGCGCCCTTGTCGGCGTCCTCGCTCTCCTCGTCCGCGAGCTCGGACGCGGACGGCTTCTCCGCCTCCTCCTGCGCGTCGGACTCCTGCGCGTCGGCGTCTTTCGCGGCGCCGCGCCGGGAGCGACGGCGCACGCTCGGGCGCCGCCTTCGTTTCTCGCCGGCCGGGCTCTCCTCGGAGTCCCGCTTCTCGGCGAGAGCGGCCTCCGCGTCGTCCACGGCCCCGGCGCCGTCCGCCGAGTCTCCGTCGGTCGATCCCCGCGATGAGCCTCCCGCGCCGGGACCGGCGATGATGGCGTCGATCAGGTCGGCCTTGCGCAGCCGGCGGAATCCTTCAAGGCCGAGCTGATCGGCGATCGCGTGCAGGTCGGCCAGCGGACTGGCCTCCAGCTCGGAGCGGTCGAGTACTGACATGTGATTAGGCTTCTCCCTCGTCTTTTGTGTGAATGGGCGGTTGGCGCCCGGTCGCGTTGCGCAGCGACCGGCACCCGTCGTGACTTTCAACCCTAGCGCTCGCCGCGGCCGCGACTAGGGCTCGTGCCGGAGTTCCTCGGCGAGCGCCAGATCCCTGCGCGGTCTGACCGTTCCCGCGAGGGCCGCGCGCACGGCGAGGAAGTCGGCGGCCGCGGCGATGTCGTGCAGGCGGAAGATGTGCGCGCCCGCGTCCACGCCGTGGGCGAGCGCCGCGAGCGTGCCCGCGCCGCGTTCGCGCGGAGCGCGCGAGGTGAGCGCGCCGATGAAGTCCTTGCGCGAGATCGCCATCAGCAGCGGGCGCCTCAGCTCATGCAGGCGCTCGGTCTCGCTGAGCAGGGCGATCGTCTGCGCGGGGGTCTTCGCGAAGTCCGGGCCGGGATCGACGATCAGCTGCTCGCGCGCAACCCCAGCGGCGAGGGCCGCGTCGATGCGCTCGCGCAGGAACTCGAGCACCTCGCCGGTGATGTCCTCGCCGTAGAGATCCGGGTCCTGCAGGCGCTGCTTGGGTGCCGCGCCGGTGTGCATCAGCACGAGCGCCGCGCCCGTCTGAGCGCAGACGCGCGCGAGCTCGGGGTCGCGCAGACCGGAGACGTCGTTGACGATCCGCGCGCCCGCGGCGATCGCGGCGGCGGCAACCGGCGGCTTGTACGTGTCAACCGAGACGACGACCGTCTCGATCGTCTCGACGATCCGCCGCACCAGCGGCACCACGCGTTCGATCTCCTCCTGCACCGGCACCGGCGCCACTCCCGTGCGCGCCGACTCGCCGCCGATGTCGAGCACGTCCGCACCGGCCGCGACGAGCTCGCCGGCCAGCGCCAGTTGCCGCTCGAGCGTTCGCGCCGAGCCATCGTCGCTGAAGGAGTCCGGCGAGGCGTTCACGACGCCCATCAGCCACGGCGGCCGCTCACCGCCGAGCCCGAACGTGCGATCTCCCGCGCGCAGGACATACGCGGGGGCGCAGCGGCCGGGGGCATGCCCCCGCACGGCGGCGGTGTCGCTCACGCCGAGTGTGCCTCCCGCTCGCCCGCGCGATGAGCGCCGTCCTCGCCCTCGGCGCGATCCGCAACGCCGGCGCGATCCGCAACGCCGGCGTGGTCCTGACCGCCGGCGCCGTCTGCCGCAGTAGTGCCAGCCGGCGAACCAGCGAACTCGAGATCATCCGCGCGGATCCCCTCGGCGGCGGCCTCGTGCGCGAACAGCGCGATCTCGCGCGCGGTGCGCTCGGCGTTCCAGTCGAGCTCCCGCGCGAGCACATCCGCGACGCGCTCCACCGGCAACTCGCGCGCGGCGAGCAGCCCGAGGCGGGTGCGGCGCAGGAGCACATCGCCGATCGAGCGCGCCTGCTCGCGCCGCGCGGCGAGCGCGACCTCAGCTAGTAGGTCGGGTAGGCCGGGGACGATCGACTGGGCCAGCTCACCGCGCTCTGCGGCGAGCGCCAGCACCTCGCGGGCGGCGTAGCCGTAGCGACCGGCGAGCGCCGCGTATGACTGCTCGGGCACGCCCTCCACTCGTGGCAGCTCATCGACGGCGATTGCCTGTCCGAGCGGGATCTCATGCGTGTGACAGGGCGCGTCGCGCGCGTCGCGCTCGACGAGTCGATCGACCGTCATCTTCGCCATCCGCCGCCATGTCGTGAGCTTGCCACCGGTGATCGTCAGCATCCCCGAGGCCGCCTCATACAGCTCGGCCTTGCGCGAGATGTCGACCGACTTCTTCGGGTCGCCACTGGAGATGAGCGGTCGCACGCCCGCGTAGGCCCCCGCGAGATCGCGCGCGCCGAAGGCCGTGCCGAAGAACTCGTTGACCGCGCTCAGCAGGTAGTCCACGTCCTCGCCCGAGGGACGCACGTGGTCGAGTTCGCCCTCGTAATCGAGGTCGGTAGTGCCCACGAGCGTGCGCCCGAGCCAGGGCAGCGCGAAGATCGAGCGCCCCTCCCCCGCCGGCACGATCGCACCGCCGACGAGCGGCAGGTCCTCGTGACTTAGCAGGATGTGCGTGCCGCGGCTCGGGCGGATGCGCGGCAGCTCAGACTGCTCGCTCAACCCGTCGGCCCACACTCCGGTCGCGTTGACGACGTTCGCGGCGGCAATCTCAAACTCCTCGCCGCTCTCGCGATCCCGCGCGCGCACCCCGCACGCGCGCCCGTCGCGCTCGAGCAGGCTCGTGGCATCGACGCGGTTCGCGCAGACGGCGCCAAAACGCTCGGCCTCGCCGAGGACCGTCAGCACGAGCCGCACGTCGTCGGTCTGGCAGTCATAGAACAGGTACCCGCTCGTCGGTTCGCGCGCGGCGAGCGCGGGCAGCAGCTCGAGCACTTCCTCGCCGGAGATCGTGCGGTGGCGCTCCGGGCTCCACGACTCGACTGTCTCGGACTTCGCCTGCGTCGAGGTCTGCACCTCAACCGGGGCCGCCGTCAGCTCGCCCTCTGCCTCGGGCACGCCCTGAGTGCGCTCTGAGCGGGACGCATGCTGAGCGCGCTCTGCACGACCCCTCCGCGAGCGGCCAATCGCCGCGCGGCCGGCCCGCAGGCGCTCGCGATCGAGAGACATCGCGTCATATAGGTTCAGCCCGACCCCCATCAGCCGATCCGGGCGGGCACCGTCGAAGGCCGGCACGACCAGCGGCAGCGGATGCACGAGGTGCGGAGCCAGCGCAACCATCAACTGGCGCTCCAGCAGCGCCTCGCGTACGAGCGCGAGATCGAAGTTCTGCAGATAGCGCAGCCCGCCGTGCACGAGCTTGCTGGAACGGCTGGAGGTCCCGGAGGCGTAGTCGGCGCGCTCGATGAGCGCCACGCTGTAGCCGCGCGTGGCCGCGTCGAACGCCACCCCAGCGCCGGTGATACCCCCGCCGACCACCACCAGATCGAACTCCTGCTCGGCGAGGGCCGCGAGGGCCTGTGCGCGTGCGATCACCCATCGCAGTCTGCCAGAGCCGCGGGCGCCCACCGGTGCGGAGTGTCGATCGCGTGGTGGGACAGGCATGCCCCTCGAGTCGGTGCAGTCTCGGGGTGCAGACCTCGAGGTTGCTCTCAGCGACGAGTGCGGTGGCGCTTGCGCTTGCGGCCCGGCTTGTGCACCGCCACCTTCGCTTGGTGAGCGACGTCGGAGGCGAGGAAGTGTGCGATCGCGGGGTCGGCGATGCGCGTGTAGACACCGGCGAAGCCGGGCTGCGCGCAGCCGTTGCCGAAGTCGACGAGGCCGACGAGGACGTAGTCGGCGGGCGGGCGCGCCGGATTGTCGCGATCGACGACGAGCGGTCCGCCGCTGTCGCCGTAGCAGGAGTCGGCCCGTGGTCTGGAGCTTCCCGCGCAGAGCATGCGCGGGGTGATCGACTGTTCGATCCCGGCGTACTCTTCCTGGCAGAGCGATTCGCCCACGAGCGGCACACTGTTCGCGCGTAGCGCGCCCGGGTAGCGGGGAGATCCCGACGGCGCCGGGTTGGTGTCCCCCCAGCCGCTGACGGTGGCAAGGGTCGTGGACACCGAGGTCGCTTCGCCATAATCGGCGGCGGCCGCCACGTCGATCGGCAGAGGCGCGATCGCGTTTGCACCGTTGAGGCTTGGAGTGGTCGACCCG
>DASXMO010000016.1:0-3332 GCA_036495605.1 Solirubrobacteraceae bacterium | reverse complement strand
CCGATGTCGTAGTCGTTGGTGTAGGGGTTGTAATAAGGGTCGACCGACACGCTCGTGGCCGGATCGCGAACACTGCCTGCGTCGGGGCGATCGAGGCGGGTGGAGCCCGCGAGCACCTCCACTTCGCCGGAGACGCCTCCCCGGCCGTGACCGCCACCGGCGAGGCAGTGCGCGGCGGTGATCACGTGCGCGGCGTCGACGATCACGCCTCCACAGAAGAAGCCCGCCATCGGTGAGCCCGCCGCGGGGTTATACAGGGCGACCTGGAACGGGAAGTGCGAGATCGGAACGTTCCCACCGCCGACGATGCTCGCGCGGGCACGAGGCGAGCTCGCGGTGCGTGCCTGGGCGGTGACAGTGACCGGCCCCCACGCGAGCACTCCCGCACCCGCCCCCATCGAGAGGGCGAGCAAGGCATAGGAGTAGCACCGACTTAGGCGACCGGCCACTGACACGGCAACCCCCCTCCTCCACACGCTGGAGTCGCGAGCTAGACGCTGTCCCTCTCCTGTCAGTTGACGGTAGAGTACGGCCGACTTTTATGCAAGCGCTTAGGACGCCTGGGCGGTTGTGCTGCCGGTACAAACTTTGGCTCAACCGTGGGACGTACGGGCACTCGCCGGTCCGCGAAGCTACTTGACAGAACGGATTTCCGGCGCGCGGCCGGAGGGTGGTTAGAGCTGGCCGAGCTCGGCGGTGATCTCACTCACCGCCGACTTGGCGTCGCCGAACAGCATCGCCGTCTTCGGATCGAAATACAGCTCGTTCTCGATGCCCGCGAACCCCGGGTTCATCGAACGCTTGATCACGATCACCGAACGGCTGTCGGCGACCTCGAGGATCGGCATGCCGAAGATCGGCGAGGCGGGGTTGGTCTTCGCGGCCGGGTTCGTGACATCGTTGGCGCCGATCACCAGCGAGACGTCCGTGCGCGCGAACTCGGGATTGGCGTCGTCCATCTCCTTGAGCTGGTCATACGGGACGTCGGCCTCGGCCAGCAGCACGTTCATGTGCCCCGGCATGCGCCCGGCGACGGGATGGATCGCATAGCTGACCTCGACCCCGCGACCCTCGAGCTCCTTCGTCAGCTCGCGCACCGCGTGCTGGGCCTGGGCGACGGCCATGCCGTAGCCCGGGACGACCACCACTCGCCCGGCGTAGGCGAGCTGGATCGCGGCATCGGCGGCGCTCGTGGATTTCACCGTGCCCGCGTGCTCGCCGGCGCCTTCGGCGCCCTCGACGGCGCCACCGCCGCCGAAGCCGCCAGCGACGATCGCCAGGATCGAGCGGTTCATCGCCGTGGCCATCAGGTTCGTCAGGATCGTGCCCGACGCGCCGACGATCATGCCGGCGACGATCAGCGCTGGGTTGTTCAGCGCCATCCCCGTGGCCGCGGCGGAGAGCCCGGTGAAGGCATTCAGGAGCGAGATCACGACCGGCATGTCCGCGCCGCCGATCGGCAGCACGACCGCGTTGCCGAGCAGCGCCGCGACGATCAGCATGCCGATGAACAGCGCTTCGGAGTGCGCCCCGGCGATCAGGTCGATGCCGGCCGCCAGCGCGAGCACGAGCAGCACGAGGTTGACCGCCTGCTGGGCGGAGCCGAAGGAGATCGGGCGCCCGGGGATGATTTCCTGGAGCTTGCCGAAGGCGATGTTCGAACCCCAGAAGGAGATCGATCCGACGATCGCCGCGAACACCGAGAAGATCGCCACATACGTCGGCACCCCGCCGACCTGGACCGAGGCGCCGGTCTGCAGCACGAGGCCGTGGGGAAGTTCCGCGCCGATGTGCACGGTGTGCGAGCCGTAGGTGGAGCCCGCGTGACGGAACTCGACCCAGGCGATCAGCGCCACCGCGCCGCCACCGACGCCGTTGAACAGCGCCACCATCTGCGGCATCGCGGTCATCTTCACCTGGCGCGCCGCCGGCACGCCGACCGCCACGCCGAGGGCGATGCCGAGAGCGATCAGACCCCAGTTGCCCTCGCCGGGGTTCAGCAGGGTCGCGACCACCGCGATCGCCATGCCGACCGCCGCGATGCGGTTGCCGCGCACGGCCGTCGTCGGACCGGCGAGACCGCGCAGGCCCTGGATGAAGAGGGCGAAGGCGATGATGTAGAGGACGTAGATGAAGTCCGCGCTCTGCAGCACCGAGGTTGCGAGCGTCATCGGCGGGAGGCTCACGCGTGCCCTCCCTGCCCGTCGCCGGAACCGCCGGACTCGCCACCGCCCTCGCCCTGCGAGTCCTTGGGCGGCTTGGGCTTTGACTTGAACATCTCGAGCATGCGGTCGGTCACGAGGAACCCGCCGATCACGTTGATCGTGCCGAACGCCACCGCGATCACGAGGAGCGCCTTGCTGAAGGCGTCGAGCCCGGCAAGCCCGAACAGGAGCAGGCCGCCCAGCAGCACGATCCCGTGGATCGCGTTCGTGCCCGACATCAGCGGCGTGTGCAGCGTGTTCGGCACCTTCGAGATCACGACGAAGCCGATGAAGCCCGCGAGCACGAGGATCGCGAGGTTGGTCGTGAGCGTGCTCGCAAGGATCATGAGCCGGCCTCCACCGCGGCCTTGGCCCCGGCGTGGACGATCTCGCCGTCGCGCACGATGCACGCGCCGGCGACGATCTCATCGTCGAAGTCCAGCTGCAGAGCGCCGTCCTCGCCGACGAACAGCTCGAGCAGCGCGAGCACGTTGCGCGCGAACAGCTGCGAAGCGTGCTCGGGCATGCGCGCGGGCAGGTTCAGCGGCGAGACGATCTTGACGTCGTGCTTGACCGCCGTCTCCCCCGGCTCGGTCAGCTCGCAGTTTCCGCCCGACTCGCCCGCCAGGTCGACGATCACCGAGCCGGGCTTCATGCCGCGCACGGCCTCCTCGGTGACGAGCTTCGGCGCCGGGCGACCGGGCACGAGCGCAGTCGTGATGACGACGTCAAAGCCCTTGATCGCATCCGTGAGCGCCTGCTGCTGGGTGGCGCGCTCCTCGTCGGTCAGCTCGCGTGCGTAGCCGCCCTCGCCGCTGGCCTCGAGGCCGAGGTCGAGCCACTGCGCGCCGAGCGACTGCACCTGCTCGGCGACCTCCGGACGGACGTCGTAGCCGGTCGTGCGAGCACCCAGGCGCTTGGCGGTGGCGAGCGCCTGCAGTCCGGCGACGCCCGCGCCAAGCACGAGCACCTTCGCGGGCGGGATCGTGCCGGCGGCGGTCATCAGCATCGGGAAGAAGCGGCCGATCTCCTCGGAGGCGAGCAGCACGGCCTTGTAGCCGGCGACGTTGCTCTGCGAGGACAGGGCGTCCATCGCCTGGGCGCGGGAGATGCGCGGGATCGCCTCCA
>DASXMO010000015.1:0-9682 GCA_036495605.1 Solirubrobacteraceae bacterium | reverse complement strand
CCGCTCCTCGCTGTGCCCGTACCGCCCGGGTTGGTCGCCTGCACGATGCACACCACCGGCGAGCCCACGAGCGTGCTCGGAGGGGTGAAGATGTTGTCGGGGGCGTTCTGCAGAACCTGCGCCGAGGCGTTTTCCACCTGGAAGGTGTAGGTGAACGTCGGCGAGCCGCTCCACGCTCCGGGTTCGCAAGTCAGCGGCGCGAGTGCAATTGGCGCGGGACCGACCGATTTGATCACCGGGGACGACGTCGGGCGCGGCGCGACCGGAGGCGATTCGCTGCCTTCGATGAAGTCGCGAATCTCCGGTGCGGCGACGTTGGTAAAGCCGTCAGGCTGGCCCGTCGGGCAGCCCTTGGGTCCGAAATCGACGATGCCGACCTGCACGGTGGGATTGCCCTCGGTCAGTGGTCCGCCGCTGTCGCCCTGACAGGTCGCGGAGTTCGAGGACTCGGCACAGAGCAACACGGCCGAATTGGCCCCCACTGTGTTGCGGCAAGCGTCGCTGCTGATCGCCGTAAGGGTCGTCGAGTAGAGCTTCCCGTCGGGCTGCGCGCCTTCGGAGCCGTCCTCCTTCCCGTAGCCGCTGACCATCAACGAGGTTCCAGCGACAGGCGTCGCGCCGGACGCCACGAGCGATATCGCTTGGGTGCTCCTCGCCGCCGACAGTTCGAGCGGTTCTTCGAGCGTCAATACTGCGACATCGTCCTTGATGTCTGGCAGCACGGTGTAGTACGGGTCGGTACGAAAGCTCGCGACACCATCAAGCTGTGCGCTTGCCGGCGAATATCCGACACCCACCACGACCCTGCTCGCCCCTGCGATCACAAGCATGTCGCCGGCCGGATATGGCGTGGTGGCGCCCTCGTGGTCGACACAGTGCGCGGCGGTGAGGATGTGAGTTGGGTCGATGATCGAGCCACCGCAGCTGAAGACCGAGCCTTCGGCTTCGAGCAGCACGAAGACCTGCCAGGGAAACTGCGAGATCGCTGCTTCCTGTCCGCCGATGATGTAGGGAACGATCGACGCGCCCCCTACGGAGGGAGCGGCGGCGAATGCCGTCTGTCCAGATGGGAATGCCAGGACGAGCGTCACGGCGGCGACACAGGCCGCGCATGTCGCAAGCGGAAGACGACGAAGAAGATGGCCTGAGCGCGCGGAGAGCCTCACGAGACGATATGTCTACCAGACCGCCCAGCGAAACCCTCCAGCGGTCTTGACCTCAAAGACCCTCCGCCTCGCCTGCCCGCACAACATTTCGCTGCTCAATCGAGAGATCTTCAACGGTCAACCGCCCGACGCTCAGATCCTCCACCCGCAACTGCCCCACCGCACCGCGCTTGATCGCCAACCTGCCGATCGCCAGCGCGCCGATCGCTCCACTGGCGGCCGCGACCGCTCCGAGCGCGAGCGCGCCGAGCGATCCGGCGCCCAGCGTCTGTGCTGCCGAGTACCGGACGTGAGAACCGCCACACCGCCCGCGCTTCGCACGGAGCCTCGATTCGCTGCGCACACCAAGGACCCGCTTCATGCTCACCCCCCGGCCGGGTTGGGTCCGCGCACCGAACGCAACGGAGTGACCTGCGCCGGCGCCGCATCGAGGTCTTCACCAGAAAGCTCCCCCACGGCGCGCTCCAACGCGCCGATGCGGCTGGCGAGGGAGGCGATCGCCTCGGCGATCGGGTCGGGCAGGTGGATCCAGTCGGCGTCGGGACCCTCGACGCGGCGACCGTCGACGCGCACGGGATGACCGGGATTGCCGACGACCGTCGAGTTCGCGGGCACGTCGGTGATGACGACGCTGTTGGCACCGATCTTCGCGCCGTGGCCGATCGTGATCGGCCCCAGCAGCTTCGCGCCCGAGCCGATCGTGACGTTGTCTTGGACGGTCGGATGGCGCTTGCCCGTGGCAAAACCGGTGCCACCGAGTGTCACCCCCTGATAGAGAGTCACATCGTTGCCGATGACGGCGGTCTCCCCGATCACCACACCGGCACCGTGATCGATGAACAGACCCTCGCCGATCTGCGCCGCGGGATGGATCTCGATCCCGGTCAGCGCGCGCGAGCACATCGAGATCGCGCGCGGCAGCAGCGCCACGCCCGCCTCGTGCAGCGCGTGCGCGGTGCGATGCGCCAGCAGCGCATGGATGCCGGGCCAAGTCGTGAGGATCTCCACCCGCCCCACCCCACGAGCCGCGGGATCGCGCGCACGGGCGGCGTCCATGTCACGACGCACCTCCTTCGCGACCTGTGCGAGCACGCTGAGGCCGGGCATGTGCACAGCGTAGCGCCGCCCCGACTCACCTCAGGGAGCGAAGAAGGCCTGGGAGACGTAGCGCTCGCCCGAGTCGGGCATGATGGTGACGATCCTCTTGCCCTTGGACTCCGGGCGCGATGCCACCTGCAGCGCACCCCATAGCGCGGCGCCACAGGAGATCCCGGCGAGCAGACCCGCGCGGCGCGCGCAGTCCCAGGCGGTGTGAATCGCGTTGTCGTCAGAGACGGGGATCACCTCGTCGAGGAGCTCGCGGTCGAGCACGGCGGGTACGAACCCCGCACCGATGCCCTGGATGCGATGGGGGCCGGGCGCGCCGCCGGAGAGCACGGATGAGCCGCTGGGCTCGACCGCGACGATGCGCAGATCGGGATTGCGCTCGCGCAGGTAGCCGCCGGTCCCGGTGATCGTGCCGCCCGTGCCGACCCCGGCGACGAGCACGTCGACGCGACCGTCGAGCGCCCGCTCGATCTCCGGTCCGGTCGTGCGCCTGTGCACGGCGGGGTTGGCGGGATTTGAGAACTGGTCGGGCAGGAACACGTCGGGCTGGCTGGCCATCGCCCTTGCGGCCGCGACCGCCTCGCCCATCCCGCCGAGGGACTCGGTTATGTTCACCTGCGCGCCGTACAGTCGCAGCAGGCTCTCGCGCTCGCGGCTCATGCCCTGCGGGAGCGTGAGCACGAGCTCATAGCCCTTGGCGGCGCAGACGAACGCGAGCGCGATGCCGGTGTTGCCGGACGTGGCCTCGACGATCGTCGTGCGTCCAGGCTCGATGCGGCCTTCGGCCTCGGCGGCCTCGATCATCGCCACGCCGATCCTGTCCTTTACCGATCCTCCCGGATTGTGGGACTCGAGCTTCGCGAACAGTTCCACGCCGCTGTCGGCAGCCGACTCCCCCAGCAGTCCCGGCAGCGCGATCAGCGGCGTATCCCCCACCAGCTCGGCAATGTTGATCGGGATTCGGGACATACCGCCCACGACAATAGTGGGCGAGATCGCGCTCGGCCCACCCGGCCGGAGCGGATGGCAGCTCAGATGTAGTACATGCTCGCGCCGGCCTCGCGCGACTCGCGCTCGATCACGTCGGCGATCGTGGTCTGCTCGAGCACCTTGCGCGCCGCCTGCGCGGCGTCGGCGAACACTCCCGAGGCGTCGCGTCCGAGCGGACCGTCGAGCAGCTCGACGATCTCGAGCACCGTCACGCTCGCGGGCTCGCGGGCGAAGCGATATCCCCCCTTGACGCCCCGCTGAGAGCTGATGACCCCGGCGCGCCGCAGGACCGCGAACAGCTGCTCGAGGAATTGCACGGGCACGTCGCGCCGGCGCGCGAGCTCCCCGATCGGCACGGGATCAGACCCCGCACTGCGCCCCAGCTCTGCGAGTGCGAGCACGGCGTACGGGGACTTGCTGGTGATCGAGATCACGCGGGCATCATCCGCCGATGCTACGCAACACGCCACTGAGACGGTCAGTGGTCAAGCGGATCAAGGACGCAGGGAGCGTGGCGTACTACGTACGCGAGCGACCGAGGACGCAGAGCCGCGCCGGCCAATGTCCGTCTCAGAGCCAACCGCGCTCGGTGGCGATCAGAACAGCCTGCGCGCGATCAACGGCGCCGAGCTTGCCGTAGATGTTGTGCAGGTGCGTGCGCACGGTGCTCGTGGAGAGCGTCAGCTCGTGGGCGATCTGCTTGTAGACCTTGCCTTCGGCCAGGCGCTGGAGCACACCGAGCTCGCGACCGGACAGCGGCGAGGGATCGACGTGGCGCTGGCGCTGACCGGTGACGCTCGGAAGTTCGTACATCACGCGCCGCAGCTGATCGGCGCCGAGGCCGAGCACGCGCGCGGTCTGGAGCATCTCCTGCGGCGAGACGACCGAGCCCTGCTCGTAGTGGGCGAGCATGTCCGCGAGCCGCACGAATGCGACCTCGCCGTCGACATCGGGGTTGTGGTGGCGCTCGATCGCCGTGGCGACGCTGCTCGGCAGGCCCCAGCGACGGATCAGCACGCCGCCTACGAGCGCGTGGTCTACGCCCAGCTCGCGGCGCTCTTGGTGGATGCGCTCCTCGGGCGTCTTCGCGCCGCGGTGGACCTGCCCGGGATAGCCGGGATAGGCGTGCAGCAGCACGAGCTTGCCGACATCGTGCAACAGGCTCGTAACGCTCAGGCGATCGCGGTGCTCATAGCCGACCTCGGCGGCGAGGCGGTCCGCCGCGTGCTGGGTGGAGAGCGCGTGCAGCCGAAAACGCTCGGGCGCTGCATCCCACACGCTGGAGCGCTCGAAGAAGTCGAATGTTCGCACCCGGGAGGCGAGCGCCAGGACGGTCTGCTCGTTGAGCGCTTCGACGGCCCCGACGATCGTCTCCACACGCCCGCGCCGGCCCTGCACCTGATTGGCGACGCGCAACACGGCGATGCTGAGCGCCACGTCGGACTCGACCGCAGTGACGATGTCGGCGGTGGCGACGTTCTCCCTCTCGACGACCGCGAGCAGGCGGTTGCGCGACTCCGCGAGGGCGGGGAACGCCTCGAGCGCCTCGAACGCGCTCGTCAGACGACGACCGTGGCCCTGGCCGCGACCACGCTGAGGGGCAGCCGTCGGCGTATTGGGTGTGACGGGCGCCGCACCGGGCGCCTCGGGCACCACGGGCGCGGCGGCGACGGCTTTGAGCGCAGGGCGCTCGCGGGTCGCCGTCGGCGCGGTCTTGCGGGCGCCGTTTTTGGTCTTGGTCGCTGCAGCGGGCATCGTCGATTCCCTATCGGCAGGCCTGGACGAATGGTTGAGAGCAACGTTGCACCCCCACCGCGCGCTGGGGGCGGGGCGCTGCTTGCGCGGGTTCGGCGTGTCCGGCGCGCTACGCCGCGAGGGCGCTGTCCACCCGACGGAGCGTCTCCTCGCGTCCGAGCAGCGCGACGCTCTCGAAGATGCCCGGTGACACGGTCGTACCGGCGATCGCCACCCGCAACGGCTGGTAGACCTCACGCGGTTTCGCGCCTTCGCGCTCGACGAGCCCTTCCAGGGCGGCTTCGAGATCGGGCTGCTCGAAGCTCTGCAGTTCGGCGAGGACAGCGCGCACACGCGCAAGCATCGCTCGCCCCTGCTCGCCGAGCCAGCGCTCGCGCGCCTTGGCGTCCTGCACGGGCCGATCGAGCAGCGGTCCCGTCAGCGACCAGAAGTCGGCGAGGGTGTGGATCTTCTCCTGGCTGATCTGGACCGCTCGCGCCAGACGCGGGTCATCCCGAAATCCCGCATGGGGACCGCCATCGAGGTATGTGGAGAGCTCCCCGACGAGCTCTTTGAGCGGCAGCTCACGGATGTAGACGCCGTTCAACCAGCGCAGCTTCACCTCGTCAAAGCGCGCCGGATTGCGACTTACGGCGCTCAGCGTGAAGCGCTCGATCAGATCGGCCGTGGAGAGCACGGTCTGATCGTCGCCCGCGCCCCAGCCGAGCAGCGCCATGTAGTTGCGGACCGCCGCCGGCAGGTACCCGGCTTCGCGCAACTCGCCCACCGAGGCCGCGCCGTGACGCTTTGAGAGCTTCTTGCCGTCCGGTCCGTGCAGCAGCGGCAGATGGGCATACCGCGGCAGCGGCGCGCCCTCAGCCAGGCCCACCGCTTTCGCCGCTTCGAGCGCCAGCAGCTGCTTGGGCGTGTTGGAGAGGTGATCCTCGCCCCTCACCACGTGCGTGATGCCGGCGTCGAGGTCGTCGATCGCGACCGCGAAGTTGTAGAGCACCGAGCCGTCGGCGCGCGCGATCACTGGGTCGTCCATGTGCACGTGCTCGAAGCGCGTGTCGCCGCGGATCACGTCGTGCACAACGGTCGCGCCCTCGGCGGGCACGCGCAGGCGTACCGCGCCGCTGCTCTCGGACTCACCGCGAAAGCCGCGCTCGGCGCCGTGGCGCTGCTTGAACTCCTTTACGTCCTCGCCCGTCGCGCCCGAGCGATAGGCCAGGTCGGCGTCGATCAGCGCCTGCAGCGCCTCGCTATGACGCGCGGCGCGCTCTGACTGCATGATCGGCCCCTCGTCCCAGTCCAATTGCAGCCAGCGCAGCGAGTCGAGGATCTGCTCGACGTTCTCGGGCGTGGAGCGCTCGCGGTCGGTGTCCTCGATGCGCAGCACCATCTGGCCGCCGTGGTGGCGCGCCAGCAGCCAGTTGAACAGCGCTGTGCGGGCGCCGCCGATGTGCAGCGCCCCGGTCGGCGAGGGGGCGAATCGCACGCGCATCGCTCGCTCGGCGTCGCCTGTCTGTTCGGGAGCGGAAGCCATAAGATCGCCGCCATGCTAATCGGAGCGCACGTCTCGCCTGCAGGCGGCCTTCCCAAAGCGGTCGCACGCGGCGTGGAACGCGGCTGTCAGGCGATCCAGATCTTCAACCAGTCGCCGCGCATGTGGCGCCCGACCGCCTACACCGATGAGGACTTCGCGGCGTTTCGCGAGGCGATGGCTCCGAGCCCGATCGGGGCGGTGCTGATCCACGCGGTGTATCTGCTCAACTGCGCTAGCGAGGATCCCGACATTCGCGCCAAATCGCTTGCGTCGCTGACCCATTCGCTGCGCGTGGGCCAGGCGATCGGGGCCGCCGGGGTCGTGCTGCACCCCGGTTCCGCCAAGACCGGAGACGTGGGCGAGGCGATCGCGCGCGCCGGTGAGACGATCGCGCGGGCCCTCGCCGACAGCGAGGAGTGTGAGCTTCACCTGGAGAACACCGCGGGCGCGGGCGGCACGCTCGGGCGCTCCTTCCAAGAGCTCTCCGGATTGCTCGACGCGGCCGGCGGGGACGAGCGTTTGGGCGTGTGCCTGGACTCCTGTCATCTGCTCGCCTCCGGGTATGACATCCGCACGGCCGCGGGCATGAGCTCGGTGCAGCGCGAATGCACACGCGCGCTGGGCCGTGGTCGCGTGCGCTCGCTGCACCTGAACGACTCGCAGACTCCGCTCGGCTCAAACCGCGACCGCCACGCGAACGTCGGCACCGGCGAGCTCGGCGAGGAGGGCTGTGTGGCGTTCCTCTCCGCACCGGGCCTTCAGAAGCTGCCGTGCGTGCTGGAGACTCCGGGCGAGAACCGCGAAGGGCCCTCGCGGCATGAAGTCGAGCTGGTGATGAAGCTGCGCGAGCGCGGTCTACAGGCCCGCAAGGGCAAGTAGGCTCAGCCGGCGAGGGCCTGCGCGACCGGGGGAGCGGAGGCGAAGATGCTCTCCAACTCCGCGCGAACGCTCGGCGTGTTCTGCACGCGATAGGCCTCGCCCAGGCGCAGCCGTCGCGTCCCTGCGGCAGCCGCGATCTCGATCCACACCTCGGCCGGACCGGGATAGTCGCCGACGAGCTGCTTGATCTCTTCGATCGCGCTCGATGAGACGCTGGCGAGATCTACGCGCACAGACATCGGCTTGGCGAGGGAGACGGCGGTGCGAGCCTCGGCATCGGCCTGCTTGCGGGCCTCCTCGATCTCCTGCTCACTGGGGGCGAAGAGCTCGACGCTCTGAACGATGATGCAGGTCTTGCCGGCTTCCTTGTGATCGACGCGCCCGCGCACGAGCACGACCTGGTCGACCGCGAGCGCGGCCTCGTGCTCGGAGAGCGCCTTGCCGAACACGAGCATCTCGACGGCGCCGCCGAGGTCGTCGAGCGTCGCGAACATCATCGGATCGCCCGAACGCGTGCGGATGCGCTTGGCCTCGACGATGATCCCGCCGACGGTCACCCAGTCCTTGTCGCGGCGGTCGGCGAGTGCCGCGAGCTGGCAGTCGGTACGTGCGCGCAAGATCTCGCGCAGCGGCTTGAGCGGGTGCGCCGAGACGAACAGGCCGATCGCCTCCTTCTCGACGGCGAGCAGCTCGGCCTGCTCGAACTCTTCCGTGGGGATCGGAGGATGCGCCGGCCGCGCGAAGGCGTTCACGTGGGCGCTGCCGCCTACGATTGCGCTCTCGCCGAACCCCCCCGCAGCGCCCACGCTCGCATCCGCGGAGGGCGCCCCTGCCTCGGGGGCGAGGTCGAAGATCGAACCTTGACCGATCTGCGCGTCCTGTTGGGCCTTCTGGCCGGCGGCCTGGGCCTGCTCGAGCACGCTGAGCATGCCCTTGCGAGACGCGCCGGTCGAGCCCAGCGCGCCGCACTTGATCAGCGCCTCGATCGCCTTCTTGTTGACGGCGCGGCTGTCGACACGCTCGCAGAAGTCCCACAGCGAGGCGAACTCGCCGTCCTCCTCGCGCGCGCGCTTGATCGCCTCGACGGCCTGGTAACCGACGCCCTTGACGGCGTCCAAGCCGAAACGAATGCTGCCGATGCCGCCCTCCGCGCTCGGCGCGCCGACGGTGAACTGGTGGTCTGAGAGGTTCACGTCGGGTGGCAGGATCTCGATCCCCATCTCCTCGCAGCGGGCGACGAAGAACGGAACCTTGTCCTTGGTCGACATCACCGAGGAGATCAGCGCGGCCATGTACTCGGCGGTGTAGTTGGCCTTCAACCAGGCGGTGCGGTAGGCGATCAGTCCGTAGCAGGCGGCGTGACTCTTGTTGAAGGAGTAGTCGGCGGACTTTTCGTTGGTCTGCCATAGGAACTCGGTCACCTCGGACTTCGTTCCGGAGGCGCGACAGCCCTCGACGAACTCGGGCTTCAACGCGGCCATCGCGGCGCGGTTCTTCTTGCCGATCGCCTTGCGCAGGTCGTCGGCCTTGGCCCCCGAGAAGCCGGCGAGCTCCTTGGAGATCTGCATCGCCTGCTCCTGGTAGAGGATCACCCCGTTGGAGGATTCGAGGATCGGGCGCAGGCGCTCGTCCGGATAGGAGATCGACTGCGGGTTGTGCTTGCCCTTGGCGTACACCGGGATCTGATCCATCGCACCGGGGAGGTAGAGCGCGTTCAGTGCGACGAGGTCGTTGAACTCGTCCGGGCGGACCTTCTTCAAGGCCTCGCGCATGCCCTCGGACTCGAACTGGAACACGCCGATCGAGTCGCCCCGGGCGAGCATCTCGTAGGTCTTCTGATCGTCGAGCGGGACCGTGGTCCAGTCCGGTCGCTCTCCCGTGGAGCGCTCGATGATGTCGAGCGCGTCCTCGATCACATCGAGGTTGCGCAATCCGAGGAAGTCCATCTTCAACAGGCCGATGTCCTCGATCGGCTTCATCGGGAACTGGGTGACGGTGCGCCAGACGCGCTCGCCGTGCTCGTCGGTGCCGCCGTCGGCGAGCTGCAGAGGGACGATGTCGGTGAGCGGCCGGTCGGCGATCACGACCGCCGCGGCGTGGATCGAGGAGTTGCGGACGATGCCCTCCAGGCCCTTCGCGACGTCGATGATCTGGCGCGCGATCGGGTCCTCGTCGTAGGCCTTGCGAAGCTCCTCGCCCTCCTTCAGGCAGTCCTCGAACGACGGCGAGCGGCCCATGATCGGGTCGGGGATCAGCTTGG
>DASXMO010000014.1:0-16896 GCA_036495605.1 Solirubrobacteraceae bacterium | reverse complement strand
CGATTGGCGATCGGTGGGCGAGGTCACGCATGCGTGACCTCGAGACGTGCCGCATGCGGCACGTCTTCCGGGTGGCGCATGCGCCACCCGGCGGAGCCGCACATGTGCGGCTCCGCAGCAGGCCCGCATGCGGGCCTGCTGATATCCCCGCATGCGGGGATATCGACCTAATCAGCTTTAGCAACAAGCATGCGGCGCCACCCTCCTCGGGGCCGACTACGGGACCGCGCTCGGCAGCAGCGAGTCGGCGGTGGGCTTCACGCCGAACGCTCCGTGCGCGCCCGCCAGCGCGTACGCCAGCGCCGCCTGTCCGGCCGGCGCGTCGAGATCGTCGACGCTCGAGACGTCCTTGCCCTTGTACCAGGTGATCTGACTCGGTTCGGTCCCCGTCAGCTCGACCCCGACCGCGGGCACGCCCACGGCGGCGACCCCGCTCAGCAGCCCCGTCTCGAACGCCGCGCTCGCGGCGGCCTGTTCGGGCGTCATTTCCGTGGGGTCCGCGCGCACGACCACGAGGCCTTCGAGGCGACCGAGCTGGCCGTCGAACGCGCTCAGCAGTCCGCCCCGCACGCGGCTGAGCAGCTCGCGATCGACCGCCTGTCCACCGCTTACGAGCTGTCGGCCGACGAGTTTGCCGAACCCTTCGATCAGCGCCGTCGAGCCGGCCAGCGCGGCGTAGTGCGTGCCCGCGGCCTCTTCGGAGATCGCCTTGAGGTTGAGTGGCTCGCGCACCGCCGCGACGACCGTCAGATCGCCCCCGGCCTGCGTCACCGCCGAGCGCACCAGCCCGTCGACGTGGTCCGAGGATGCGCCCAGGAACACCAGCCCGACGCTGCGCCCGTTCAGCAGATCGTGCACCGCCAGCGGATACAGCCCGTTCGCGAACGCTTCCTCGTCGCCGAGCTTCTCCTGCAGCTGTTCGGCCTGCCGGCGTGAACCGCTGACTTCCGAGTTGAGGTTCGCGACGATCCCGTTCTTCGCCGAGGACACCAGGTTCGAGTCGCCGATCGCCACGCCGATGACGATCCCGACCGCGAGCGCGAGCAGGACTGCCGCCAGGGACAGCGCGTGGTAGCGGTAGTCGAACATCGCTCGTCAGGAGAATAGATCGGGGTTCTGCTTCAAGGGCTCGGCTGGTGCGCGGCGAGGTTGCGCGGTGGGTGTCAGCCGGCGCCGAACAGCAGTTCGAGCTTCAACCACAGCAGATCGACCACGTCGCGCAGCGCCGGCGTCATCCACACGACCGCGATCATCGCGATCAGGCCCGCCGCGATCACCACCAGCAGCGGCGTCAGGCCGGGGCGCGGGTGATAGAGCCGGCTCACTCCCTTCGCGTCCACGAGGATCTCGCCGATGCGCAGGCGCGTGAGGAACGTCGAGGACATGCCTTCGCGGTTGCGATCGAGGAACTCCACGAGGTTGAACTGCGAGCCGACCGCCACGATCAGCCGCGCGCCCTTCTCCGCCGCGAGCAGCATCGCCACGTCCTGGCTCGTCCCCGGCGCCGGCACGAGCTTGTAGGGGACGCCGAGCTCGTCCAGCCGCGCGCGCCCCGGGGCGCGGCCGTCGGGGTAGGAGTGCACGACGAGCTCCGCGCCGCAGCGCAGCGCCGCCTCGCCCGCCGAGTCCATGTCCCCGACGATCATCCGCGGGGTCAGCCCCGCCTCGAGCAGCGCGTCCGCCCCGCCGTCGACCGCGACGAGCACCGGGCGCATGTCGCGGATGAAAGGCCGCAGCGCGCGCAGGTCGCGCTGGTGATCGACGCCGCGCACGACCACCAGCGCCGAGCGATCGCGAAAGTCCGTGACGAACCGCGGCAGGTCGATCCTGCCGGCCAGCAGTTCGCGCTCCTCGCGCATGTGCTCGATCGTGTTGTGCGCGAAGCGCTCCAGCGCCTCCCCGATCTCGCGCCTGCGCGCCTCGGTCTCGGCGCGCACCCGCGCCAGGTCGAGCACCTCGCCGCTGGCCACGAGCTTCCCCTCGGCGCTCAGCACCTGCTCGTCGCGCACCGTGATCGTCTCACCGTCGGAGAACCGCTCGAACAGCGAATCGTCGGGCAGGTCCACGAGATGAATGCCCGCTTCGACCAGCAGCTGCGGTCCCAGGTTCGGGTAGGAGCCACTGCTGGAGGAGCGGCAGTTGAGTACCGCCACGGCGCCCGCCGAGATCAGCTCCTCGGCCGATACACGGTCGATGTCGAGGTGATCGATCACCGCCACGTCACCGCGCTGCAGGTGGCGCACGAGCAGCTTCGTGCGCCGGCCCATCCGCGCCGGACCGGTCACGGTGCGCCACGGCGCGATGCCCGGGAGGTTCGGCGACAGCGGCTCCGCGGCCGCCCCCCGCTGTGGCGGCGATTCGGGTGGCTGCGTGCCGGCGGCCATGCACGCGAGACTACCCGCTTGTGCGGTCCCGCGCGAGGATTCCGGCAAGCTCCACTCCGGAGCAGTGCGCGCCCGCGCCGGCTTTCAGGCGGCTTTGCGCAGATCCCTCGCGTGCCGGCGCGCGGTCGCGTCGTCATCCTGCGCGCCCAGCATGCGCACCAACTCCGAGACCACCTGCGGCTCGCCCAACTGCACGACCGTCGCGAGCGTCGGATCGGCCGAGGTGTCCTTCACGACCGAGAAGTGCCGTGCTCCCAGCGAGGCGATCTGCGGCAGGTGGGTTATGCACACGACCTGTCTGCTCTCCCCCAGCGCTTGCAGGCGCTCGCCGACCGCCCGCGCCGTATGCCCGCCGATGCCCGCGTCGATCTCGTCGAAGACCAGCGTGGCCAGCCCGGCCTGTCCGGCCCGCTGCCCTTCGCCCGCGACCTCGCCGACGCTGGAGCCAGAGCCAGAGCCGGAGCGAGCGACGGACGCGGTAATCACCGCGAGCATCACCCGAGAGAGCTCCCCGCCGGAGGCTATCTCGCGCAGCGGCCCCGCTGGTACCCCGGGGTTGGGCGCGATCAGCAGCTCCACCGCATCCCCGCCTCCGGGCCCCGGCGCACGTTCGGTGAGCGCCACCTCGAACTTCGCGTCGGCCATTGCCAGCGCGGACAACTGCTCGCGCACGTCCCGGGCCAGACGCGGAGCGGCCTTCCGCCGCGCTCGGCGCAGCTCCTGCACGTGCTCCTCCAGCTGCCCCCGCGCATCGCTCAAGCGCGCCTCCGTCTGTGCGAGCGACCCCTGCGCCCCCTCGAGCTGATCACGACGCGCACGCGCGCGCTCCGCGTAGGCGAGCACATCGGCGATCGATCCGCCGTGCTTGCGGACCAAACGCTCGATCGCCGCGAGGCGCCCTTCGACCTCCTCCAGCGAGCCGCCCTCGTCGGCGAGCCCTTCGCCGTAGTCGCGCAACTCGCCCGCGATCTCCTGCGACTCCACGGCGATCGCGCCCAAACGCTCGGCAATTCCGTCGAGAACGGGATCCACACCGGCCACGGCGACCAGACGCGCCGTTACGGACGCGAGCAACGAGACGGCGCCCGGATCCTCGCCCGAGTCCGGCACCAGCCCCTGTGCGCCGTGCCCCGCAGCCGAGCACAGCGCGTCGGAGCGACGCAACCGCTCGCGCAGAGCAAGCAGCCGCTCGTGCTCGTCCGCGTCTGCGTCCGGCGCGGCCTCGTCGATCTCAGCGAGCTCGTGCTCCAGCAAGTCGAGCTCGCGCCCTCGTGCCTCGGTGAGCGCGCGCAGCTCCTCCAACTCCCCCTCCAGCACAGCACAACGACGGTACGCCTCGGCGCACTCGCGCAGACTCCGCGCCTGCGCGGGGCCACAGCATCTGTCGAGAACCTGCATCTGAGCGCCCGCGACCGTCAACTTGCGATGCTCGTGCTGCCCGTAGAAGGAAACGAGCCGCGCGCCGACGTCGCGCAGATCGGCGACCGTCGCCGCGCGACCGTTCAGATAAGCCCGCGTGCGTCGCCCGTCGGCATCGATGCGCCGTGCCAACACGATCTCCTGCGCATCCGGCGCCAAGCGTTCTCCCAGCTCCCCACGCAACGCATCGGGTAGATCGAAGATCCCCTCGACGTAGGCCTCGCTCGCGCCCGGACGCACGATCCCCGGCCGCGCACGCCCGCCCAGCAGGAGATCCAAGGCGTGCGCCAGCACCGTCTTGCCCGAGCCGGTCTCGCCCGTGAGCACGTTCAATCCCGGCGCCAGGCGCAGCTGGGCGCGCTCGATCAGCAGCAGGTTCTCGACGTTCAGCTCTTGCAGCATCAGACCAGCATGTGTACCAGCGGACGGGGACGGTATTCACCAGCGAGAGCAACTCGACCCGTGCCGGCATATCTCCTTGTGGCGGGAATCTGCTTGCGAACGACGACGAGAGCACCGCGAGCAGGCATAATCGAAATCGCAACAGCGGGACGGATCCCGCGAGTAGGTCGGCTCGCACGTAGACTCGACCGTCTGAACAACGGCATGGCTGCCAACGACACGCACCCGCGCATCGACTCGCCCTCTCCGCAGGGACGCGAGGACGTGCGGCGTCCCATCGACTGCCTCTCCGCCGACGCGCTCGCCGACCGCCTCGAAGAGGAGATCAACCGAGCCGGTCGCCACGGCACGCCGCTCAGCTGTCTGCTCGTGGCGATCGACGATCTCTCCGAGCTCGCCTCACGCCACGGACGCGAGCTGCCCGAGCAGGCGCTCGCCTATGCCGGGCCGGCCCTGCTGCGCGAGCTGCGGCGCTTTGATCGCGTCGGACGGCCGAGCGAGACCGAGCTGCTCGTCGTGCTTCCCGGCGCGGACGGCCCGCGCGGTGAGATCGTCGCCCGGCGCGTGCTCGACCGCCTGCGCGCGATCAAGATCGAGACCGACGGCGTGCGGCGTCCGCTGCGCGTCTCCGTCGGGCTCGCCGCCTGGCGCGAGGACCTCGACGGCGATCAGATGCTCGCCCAAACCCGCGCCGCGGCGCGGCGCGAACGCAACGAGCTCGCCTTCTCGACGGACCCATAGTCCATAATCCCGCGCTGTGCTCACCGGGTCCGAGTTGTGGCTGCTGCGACTGATGGCCGATCGCGGCCTCGCGCTGCTCGACGCGAGCTCGCTGCTGATGGTGATCGAGGAGCGCGGCGAGCTGCGGGTCGCCGCCGCCAGCGGCGAGAGCCGCCCGCGCCTGCGCATCGTGCCCGTCGAAGGCAGCGCGCTGGGCGCCATCTACCGCGAGGGCAAGCCGGTGGCGATGGATCGTCCGCGTGGACAAGACGCCGCGCTTCTGCACGAACTGGGTGTCGAGGCGCGCGCGCTGCTCGTCGAGCCCTTCAACATGGAAGGCCAGGGCGGGGGTCTCGTGATCGCACTGCGCAAAGACGCCGGCTTCAGGGGACCCGACCGGGAGGCCCTCAGCGCGTTCGCGGCAAGCGTCGCGCAGCGCCTGCAGGCGGAGCGCTCGGTCGAGATCGAGCGCCTGCGCTACGGCATGGAGGCACGCGAGCGCGAGCGCACACGCTGGGCGCGGGAGATCCACGACGAGACCGTGCAGGGGCTCGGCGCGTTGCGCCTGAAGCTCGCCAACGCGCGCGACCTGGATACCGATCGAGGATCGGCCAGCGAAGCTCTCAGCAGCGCCGTCGACGCGGTACTCGAGGGACTCGGCGAGGAGATCGACGGCCTGCGCCACCTGATCACCGAGCTCAGGCCCGCCGCGCTGGATGACCTCGGCCTCGCCGCCGCCCTCGAGGCGCTCGCGCGACGCATGCAGGCGATCGACGGCCTGGACGTGCAGACCGAGATCGACCTCGGCCCCGAGCACGATCCACACCGGCTCGACCCCGAGCTCGAGAGCACGATCTACCGCGTCGTCCAGGAGGCGCTCACGAACGTCAGCCGTCACGCCGAGGCCGAGCGCGCGATCGTCAGCGTGACCGAGCGCGACGGCGTCGTACGCGCATCAGTCACCGACGATGGCAAGGGCCTACCCGAAGCCGACCGTCTCGGCCCGCGCGGCGACGGTCTGGAGGGCGGCTTCGGCATGTCCGGCATGCGCGAGCGCGCCGAGCTCGTCGGCGGCGAGCTCGAACTGGTGCCCGCCCCCGGCAAAGGAACCGTCATGCGCCTCGCCGTGCCGCTCGCCGGGCGCCCCGACCCGGCCGTGCTCGATCAGCTGCAGCCCGGCGGGGTCGCTTAGTCTCGCCCGGCTCTCGGCAAGCCGAAGGACTTATCCGCCGGTGCTTTCCTCGCCGTCCACGGTTTGCCTCCGCGACTCCTCGCAACCCACCCCGCAAGCCGCCAACCGCGGAGTCAACTCGTCGGCGCAACCGCCGGAGGGACGCCTACGCCACCTCCGGCAGCTCCCGTTGCTGCGCCTCGACCTCACCCGCCCCGTACTCTGGCTGCATGTGATGAGCGGGCATGCTCACCGGTTGTACGACGGTGAGGACGACGAGAAACGCGACGCCCATCAGGGCCGCCCCGATCACGAACGCCAGGTGATACCCGCCCACCAGCGCAGCCGCGCTCGAAGATCCACCTGCGAGCAGGTGACTCGTGCGCGTCGCGGAGAGCGTGGCCAGAACGGCCAGGCCGAGGGCGCCGCCGACCTGCGCGGAGGTGTTCACCAGTCCCGAGGCCAGACCCGCGTCCTCGGGGGTCGCGCCCGACATCGCCAGTGTCATCAGCGAGGGGAACGAGCTGCCGATGCCCAAGCCGAACAGAAGCATCACCGGTAGGACGTTCGTGAGGTAGTCGCCGTTGACGGGTGCGCGGGAGAACAGCAGCAGGCCGGCCGCGATCAGGACCAGGCCGGGGAACAGCATCGTCCGCGCACCGAAGGCCATGATCAGTCGTTCGGAGTAGCGCAGGGAAAGGATGCCCATCACCACGGTCGCCGGCAGGAACGCCAGGCCGATCTCCAGCGCGTCATAGCCGAGCACCCGTTGCAGGTAGAGGGCGCCGAGGAAGAACATCCCGAACATGCCCGCGACCATCAACATCTGCACCACGTTCGCGCCCGAGACGTTGCGCGAGTGGAAGATCCGCAGCGGGATCAGCGGGTTGCGCGCCCGCGCCTGGCGCAGCACGAACGCACACAGCAGGGCGAGCGAGACCGCGCCGAGCTCGAGCGTGCGCGCCGCTCCCCAGCCATCTTCGGCGGCGGGCTTGACGATCGTGTAGACGCCGAGCATCAAAGAGCTCGTGATCAGCGCCGCGCCGAGGATGTCCGCGCCCGCGCCAAAACCGATGCCCTTGTCGCGATGCAGCAGCCGCAGGGCCACGACGCCCGTGGCGATGCCGATCGGCACGTTGATGAAGAAGATCCAGTGCCAGTTGATCGCCTGCGTCAGCACGCCGCCGGCGAGCAGTCCGACCGAGCCGCCCGCGGAGGCGACGAAGCCGTAGACGCCGATCGCCTTGGCCTGCTCGCGCGGCTCGGGGAACATCGTCACGATCATGCCCAGCACGACCGCCGAGGTCATCGCGCCGCCGACACCCTGCACGAAGCGCGCGGCGACGAGCATCTCCTGGCTCTGCGCGAGCCCACACGTGAGCGATGCCGCGGTGAAGACGACCAGGCCCGCCATGAAGATCGTCCTGCGGCCGATCAGGTCGCCGAGCCGTCCGGCCAGCAGCAGCAGGCTGCCGAAGGCGATCAGATACGCGTTGACGACCCACGCGAGGCTCGACTGGGAGAAGCCGAGATCGGTCTGGATGGACGGCAGCGCGACATTCACGACGGTCGCGTCGAGCACGATCATGAGCACGCCCACGCAGAGCACGTACAGGGCGATCCAGCGGCTGCGGTCGGTCATTGCAGGAGTGTAGGAAGCCCGCCCGGGCGCTACTCGACGAGGCCCAATTTGCGAGCGTAGGCGGTGATCTCCGAACGCGAAGAGAACCCGAGCTTCTCGATCGCGCGGGCGCGATAGGTCTTGACGGTGCGCTCGGCGACGTGCAGCTGCTCGGCGATCTGGGGGTTCGTGTACCCGTTGGCGATCAGCCGCACGACCTCGCGCTCGCGCTCGGAGAGCGCAATCCCGTCGGCCGGTGACTCATCGCCGGCGGCCATCAGCGCTCCGAGCCGTGGATGCAGGTAGTTGCCTCCCGCCACCGCAAGCCTGAACGCCTGCAGCAGCTCAGAGGGCTCGGCCTCCTTGAGCACGTAGCTGCGTGCACCGGCGCGCAGCGCCTGGCGGGCATACTCAGGATCCTCGCGCATCGTCAGGATCGCCACCGCAAGCGTCGGATGGGCGACAAAGCAAGACGGCAGCGCCGCGAGGCTCGACCCTCCGGGCATCGTCAAATCGAGCGTCAGCAGGTCGGGCCTGTGCTCGCGCACTTCCCTGATCGTCGAGGGCACATCCGCGGCTTCGGCGACGACGTCGAACTCGCCGGCCTCGCGCTCGAGCACCATGCGGATGCCGTCGCGCACGACCGCGTGATCGTCGGCGATGATCACCCTGATCGGTCTGTCCACTCCTGGAATGCCTGCCTCCATCGAGCGCAAACCGTAGCGGGTGCTCCAGACCACCTCGGTTGAAATCACCTGTGGCCCGGTCTGGACGACACCCGCGGGCCCAGCGGGACGACACGGATCAGCACCAAAAGGACGACACGATCGGCACCCTCTGCCCTACAGACAAACGGCTCGCGAGGACGCATCATGTCGGTCATGACGCACAGCCACCGAAATCACTCGTCCCAGCATGACCGCAAAGGAGTTCCACGATGATCGCCCTGGGCATCCTCACCACATGGCTGATCCTGACCGCCGGGGGCTTCGCCGCGCTGTCCGCCCTACGCCGGCTCGGCGCTCGCGAAGACGTCGAGGCGAGCATCACGCCGCCTGGCTTCTCGACGCCGGTCTTCGCCGACGCGCGGCTCTTGACCCCGCAGGTCCTCTCGCGATGAACCCGATCGTCTCCGAGGAGTTGCGTCGGGAGCCGCGACGTCCGATTTTGCGCCTGCTCGACCGCGGAGAGCGGTCGACGTCCAGCGAGGAGCGTCTTGACAGGACCGACCCGCGCCGCACCGAGCCGCGGCTGGTCGCCGACGGCGGTCGCGAACCCTCGCCGCGCGCTGCGCCGATGTTGCTCGCAGGAGCAGATGCGCAATGCCGGGCGATCCTGCGCGCTGAGTTCGGTGCAACCCTGCCTCCCCGCACGAGATGGATGGAGGCCGGCGACGTCGCGCAAGCGCTGGAAGGCGCCGCGCACAGCCGCATGGTGATCCTTGCAGGCGATCTGGACGACGCCGATGCGGAGTCCCTGATGCACATGCTGAGTCGTCGCCACCCAGAGTTGCCGGTGATTCGCGTCGAGGCTTCCCGGGAGGTCGTCGCGGGAGTGTGCGGCTGATCGTCGTCCAGCATCGTCGGCGCCAAGTCCCCGCCCAAGCTCGGCATCGGGCTCGCGTCAGCCGAGCGCTGCAAATCGCGGCGAGTCGCCCCTCGATTCTCAACGGGCGATCGCAGCAAAGCGGCATACCAAGAACGCCTTTCTCGTGCGCGAACAGCTCGACTGAGCGGGATCGACGTTGCACGGTTCGTTGCCATCTCAAGCTGCCTGTAGCGTGGCCCGACAGTGTCCCCGCAAGCGACCGCCATGACCGCTCCATCGCCGCTGCGCTCTCCCGCGGTGCGGCGGATCGTCTCGGCGTACACCGTCAACCGGTTGGGCACCTGGTTCGGGTTCATCGCCCTGTCGATCGCGGTCTACGACCAGACCGGCAGCGCCGTTCCAGTTGCGGCGCTGCTGCTCGCGGGCCAGGTGATCCCGGCCTTCCTCGTGCCCGTGCTCGTGGCCAGAGTCGAGACCTCAACGCACAGGGGCGCGCTGAGCCGTCTCTACCTGTTCGAGGCCGCCGCCACAGCCGGGCTCGCGGCGGTCGTGAAGTGGCACTTCACGCTGCCCGGAGTTCTGGTGCTCGTGGCGCTCGACGGCACGGCCGCGCTCGCCGCCAGCGCGCTGCTGCGGGCCGCCGCGGCTCGAGCGGCACGCGAATGGTCCTACGAACAGCACGCCACGACAAGCCCTCCCGCTACGGATCTGCCCGCGCAGACATACGCCGGACAGGCGGGAATAGCCCTTGCGACGGGCGAAAGCGGTCTCGCCTCCTCCGGCCTGATCGCCGATCGCGAAGGCGGCAACGCTCGCGAGGCGGGCGCCCAGGAGGCCGAGCGCAGGGCGAACGCCGCGATCAACATCGGCTTCGCGATCACCTTCACGCTCGGCCCCGCGATCGCCGGCCCCACTGTGGCTGCGTTTGGCGTCCCGACCGCACTGCTGATCGACGTTGCGTCATTCCTGGTATGCGGGGCGATGCTGGTCGATCTCACACCACACGTGCAGGATGCCGAGACCGCCTCTGTGCGCGATCGCCTGCGAGCGGCCTGGGAGCACATCTCCAGCGCCAGCACCCTGCGCAGGCTGCTGGTCGTTCAGGCCGTGGCGCTCGTGTTCTTCGAGTTCTCCCCGCCGATCGAGGTCGCCTATGCGAAAAGCACCCTGCACGCCGGAGACGGCGGCTATGGCCTGCTGCTCGGAGCCTGGGGTCTCGGCGCGGCGATCGGGAGCATCGTGTTCGCGCGCTCGGTCAAGCGCTCGCTGGGACTGCTGTTGAGCGCCTCGACGCTGGCCGTCGGGATCGCGTATCTAGGCTGGGCCGCCGCGCCCTCGTTGGCGCCGGCGTGCGCGGCCGGCCTGATCGGCGGGATCGGCAACGGCATGCAGTGGGCTGCGCTGATCAGCGCCGTGCAGCGGCTCACCCCCGAGCGTCTGCACGCGCAGTTGATGGGCGCCGTCGAATCGATCGGCGCGATCTCTCCGGGGATCGGGTTCGCGCTCGGCGGCGCCATCGCGGCGCTGGCTTCGCCACGAAGCGCACTGCTCGTTGCGGGCATCGGCGCGACGGCGAGCACAATCGCATTCGTGCGCCTGCCTCTTGGAGGCCTGACCGCCACGCCAGCCGAGCCGATCCCAGCGGATGCGGAGCCGGAGTGGGCTCCGCACGATTCCTCACACTCGCACGATTCGCGCTCGTCCAGAGTGCACATCTCACCTTAAGGACCACGTCGAATCGGCCGTTAAGTACGACAAGACCGCGAAACGGGACATGACCGACTCAAAGCTAACCATCCGGATCTTCTGCGCGGCCGAGGCGCTCGCGCTCGCGTGCGCGCTCGGCGCCGCCGCCTGGATCTCCAAGGCGCAGGAATGGCAGCCACTGCTGCTGGTCGGACTGCTGCTGGCATTGTCACTCGGCGGGCAGCGACTCGTCTTCACGATCCGGGGACAGCACCTTTCGGCGGGGTTTGTCGCGCAAGTGCTCGCGATTAGCCTGCTGGGCCCCGCACCGGCGGTGGCGATCGCGCTGGCCGCAGCCATCTTCATCTCGGTCGGACGACAGCTGCCGTTGTCGGCGTGGCTGAACAACCTCGCCGCCTTCGCCGTGTTCCCGCTTGTCGGCGGGTTGCTCGTGCAGGCGGCGGTCGGCAACGTGCACGACCCGTCCAACCAGCTCGCTCACGAAGTCACGTTCGGCCTGGTCGTGTTCGCGGTCTTCATGATCACGAACGCGCTCAACTTCAGCGTGATCGCGCTCGACAACTACTTCGTCGAGAACCGTCGGCTGATCGGGCAGGTGCGGGAACTGTTCGTCCCGATGCTGCCCGGGCAGATTGCCGCGGGCGCACTCACCGCTGTGCTCGCGGTCGCCTACATGAACCTGGGCCTGCCGGTGCTGTTCGGGTCCGTGCTCGTGATCCTCATCTTCCAATACCTGATGGTCGCGCTGCTGCGCTCGGAGGATCGCGCCGACCAGCTGGAAGCCCGCTCGGTGCACTTGGCCTCATTGCAGCTGGGAGTGCTGACCACGCTCGTCGAGACCCTGGCGCTGCGCGATCGCATTACCGCTCGCCACGCCGCCGCGGTCGCGCGCTATGCACGGGCGCTGGCCAGCGAGATCGACTGCTCCGAGGCCGATCAGGACCTCGTGCACACTGCGGGACTGCTGCACGACATCGGCAAGTTCGCCCTGCCCGACAGGATCCTAAAAGCCGAGGTGCTCTCCGACGACGACTGGGCGGTCATCCGCCGACACCCCTCAGACGGGGCCACGCTTGTCGGACGTCTCGATGGCTATGGACCGGTAGCGGACGCGATCCTCTACCACCACGAGCACGTCGACGGCAGCGGTTATCCGGCGGGCCTGATCGGCAACGAGATCCCTCTGGCCTCACGCATCATCGCAGTGTGCTCGACCTACGACACGCTGACGGCCCGCGAGACCTATCGCTCCCCCATGACCCCGCAGGATGCGATGGCCGAGTTGCGCCGCGTGGCCGGACGCCAGCTCGACGGCGAACTTGTCGAGAGCTTCATCGCACTGCTCGAGCGTGAGGGCCCGGTCACGTTCGTGCACGGCGACGACGCCGACTTCGAGGCCGAGCTCGCGTTCGAGCGGCGTGCGCGCAAGATCGCTCAGCCCGCCCTGAACTGACTCGTCCTCACACGGTCGCAACGCAGGCGGCCCGCGCGTGTCTTCCTTCAGTCAGCGTTCACCGCTGACAAGAGCTGCCTCACTAAGTCCGCCGTGCGGGCTACGGCACAGGCTTCCTTTGCGTCGGCGCGATCCTCCGAGCGGGGCAGCAGCGCGACCATCAGGCGGCCGTGAACGACGAAGACGTCGCAAACCGACCTCCGACGGGGGCGATCGGCGCGACGCCTTCAAGTCTGGTCGCATTGGCGACCTCTCCAACAGCTTATTTATGCCAACGCATGTTAGGTCTCCTTCGCCGTGGCCCACGGGCCTTTTGCGAGGCGGCCCTGTCTGTCTCCATCCACAGGACTACCGCTACTCTTGAGTAGGTTTGCGAAGCATACTAACGAGATTGGACGAAATGTCCAGCTTAAGTTTGAATTGTGCATGATTGATTGCACGCGCAGGACAGTCTCACTGCAGGCTCGACGCAAGGTTCGCCCGGTCAAACGTCCACAAACATGCGCCACGCTCAGCTAGCCGGCTCATTCCGGCGATACATGGGTCAGGCGGATCTCCACATGCCGCCGCAACGGGCTGCCGAGCAATGACGGCGCCCGCCTACGACCGGAAGAGGACCGCCACGATGACCGCAACCACCCAGCCCACACCCTTCCCCAGCACCAGCGACGAGCGCCAATTGGTGTTCACGAGCTCACAGGCCGCTCGCTACCTGGGCGTCTCGCTGGCGACGATCCGTCGCTGGACGGATGCCGGGCACATCTCCTGCTATCGCACCCCCGGTGGCCAGCGCCGGTTCTCCAAGGACCAGCTCGACGGCTTCATCGTCTCGCTGCAGAGCAGCGAGGACACCACGCACTCCGCGCCGCAGGCCGCCTGAGCCGCCCTCGTCCAAGCTGCCTCCAGGCCCATTGGAGCGCCGAGACCCGCTCGCTCAGCTGGAGAGACGTCCGAACTTCTCGCGCAGGCGCCGATAGAAAGAGGAGTCCGGGAGCTGCGCGATCGTTCCAACCGCATCTAGAAAGCGCGCATCGATCGCTCCCCCAGGTGGGATCTCCCCGGCCGGGCGCCCGTCCACGGCGACGTCAAGCGGCTCGCGTGAGCGGTTGTGGATCGTCAGGCGATCTTCAGGTGCCACCACGAGAGCACGCGCGGTCAAGGAGTGGGGCGCGATGAACGACACGGCGAAGCCCTCCACCCCCCAGGCCATCACGGGACCACCATTGGCGAGGTTGTAGCCGGTCGAGCCCGCCGGCGTGGCGATCACAAGCCCGTCACAGCGCACGCTGCCGACGATCTCCCCCTCCAGCGCGTAGGCGATCTCGGCGACGCGCTCCCCGACCTTGCGGTGGATCGCCACGTCATTGATCCCGATGCGCGCATCCTGGTCCTGCACACCGTCCTCGGCAGGCCCGTCGAGGACGATCGCCGGCAGCTGCAGCAGCTCGAACTCACCGTCGAGCGCCCGCTCGATGCCGGTGTCGAGTTCGTCCGGCTCGACCGTCGCCAGAAACCCGATCTCGCCGAAGTTGACGGCGAACACGGGGACGCTCGTGCCGGCGTACAGCCGCAGCGCCCTCAGGATCGTGCCGTCCCCGCCGAGCACAACGCATAGCTCGACATCGTCCCGAAGCGGCGCGTTCAGCTCCAGGCCGGGACTCGCGAGCAGTCCGGCATGCTTGAGCGTCTCCTCCTCGTCAAGGCGCATCGTGACGCCCGCTCGAGCGCCCGCCGCGATCAGCCGGCGCAACGCCTCGATCGTATCCGGAGGACGGCGATGGGTTAGCACGGTCATCGAGCGTTCGCTCATGGCTCCGCCCTGCGCGCCATATTCGCCAGCTCCCGCGCGTTCGCGGCGGCGCCCGCTCGTCCCGGCTCGGCGAGATGCACGAACGTCTCGCGGTTTCCCTTCGGGCCAGGCAGCCCCGAGGAGTGGTAGCCCAGGACGCTCGCCCCGAGCTCGCGCGCGACCGTGCCCACGCTGATGAGCGCGTCGCGACGATCGTCCCCGTCGCGCACCACGCCACCTTTGCCCACGCGTTCGCGCCCGACCTCGAACTGAGGCTTGATCATCGCCAGCACGTCGTGAGACGAGGCCAGACACGCGAGCACAGCCGGCAGCACGATCCTCAGCGAGATGAACGAGACATCGATCGTGGCCAGGTCGGGGGGGACCTGGGAGCCCTCCCGCCCTGTGGTGAGCAGCATCTCAGGCGTGAGCGCGCGAGCGTTCGTGCGCTCCAGCACATCCACCCGTCGGTCGTTGCGTAGACGGTAATCGAGCAGCCCATAGCCTACGTCCACCGCCACGACGCTCGCGACTCCATGCTGCAGGAGGCAGTCGGTGAACCCGCCGGTGGAGCTCCCGACGTCGAGCGCGTGGCGCCCGCTCACGTCTATCTCGCACGTATCGAGGGCGTTCGCGAGCTTGATCCCACCACGCGAGACGTACCCACGCTTGGCATGCACGTTGATCGTCTCGGCCGGGTCGATCAGCTCGCTCGGCTTGGCCGCCCGACGCTCGCCTGCGCCCACGCGCACCTCCCCCGCCATCACCGCGACCGCCGCGCGGCTGCGTGAGGGAAACAAGCCACGCTCGGCCAGCAGGGTGTCCAGGCGCACCCGACCGCGATGGGAACGCGAATCGCTCATCGCCCGAACGGTACCCGCTCTCGGCGCCCATGGATTGCTTCTGTGATCCTGCACACACATGGGCAATCTCTGTATAAGCGGTTTTTGCGGCTGCGTTTCGTCCGCGAGGGTGTCTACGTTCGTCTGAATCGAAGCGTGTGTGCCCCCGGCGACAGTTTGGGCTGCCCCGGGGGCGTGGCACGGAAAGGCGGAACCTTCCCATGCAGAGCGACATTCGTGGCGAACGCCTCGTGGTCCTGCAAGTTCTCAACGGTGAGAGCACCCGAGCAGGGCTGGTGCGTGAGCTGGATCTCGACGACGAGGCGATCACCCGGGCATTGAAGGGCTTGGAGGCAGCGGCCGTTGTAGTGATCGACGGACATCGAGTACGTCCGTCGAAGTGCATGCAACGTTTGGACGTCCTCGACTTGATCTCGGTCTGAGTCGTGCCTACCGACGCGGACTTGGGGCAAGCGATACGTCGCTTGCGTCAAGCCCAAAAACGAACGATCGAAGACGTGGCGTTCGCTGCGGACATGCACCCGACGTTCCTAGGCAAGATCGAGCGTGGACGGGCCAGTCCGACATGGGGCCGGATCACGAGCCTTGCACGCGCTCTTGGCGTACCTGTCGCAGCCATAGCGCAGGCCGCGGAACAAGAGGCTCAGATTGCGCAGGTGGTACGCGACGCGCGGGCGCGCATCGTTTGCTGAATCTTGCGCACAAACAAACCCCTGAAAGCCCGCAAATTGCGGCACAGAACCAATTCATCGGGAAGGTTCCGACCGATCAATGGAGTAAGCCTTTGTACCCGCCACGCGTGAGGCACAAGACCAAGGAGATTGATTGGCAAACACGCCCCCGGCCCAGGCATCTTGAAAGGAACCAGGGACCGAGGGCGCACAACCCACTTGCGTGGTGACGCTGATCCTAGAAATCAGCGTCACTGCGCGCCCAGGCTTCTGTCGCACGTTGCGACAGATTCCTGCGCCCGTAGCTCAGTGGTCAATGACGAGGTTCTCGAGGCTAAGTCAAAGAGCAGCCGACTTTTAATCGGCAGGTCGCGGGTTCGATTCCCGCCGGGCGCACTATCTATTCGACAGGGTGTGGATGCTATCCGCTAACTGCAAGATGTCGCCCGCGCGACCAACTCGGCGAACATGGACGGGGTCCGCTGATAGCGCAGGTTGTAGCGCCACGTGAACTCGTTGAGATAGCCCTGTAGCCAACGGTGCGAGACGCGTCTGTAGGTGCCACGGATCGACGGCTTGAGGTGCCCAAAGAAGCCCTCGATCGTGTTCGTGTGCGTGTCTCCGACCACGTAGACGCCGGTCGAGTGGTTGATCCGACTATGGGAGATGAAGTGCTTGTCCAGGCCGTTGTAGGCGGGCCACTCGTCCGTAACGATGATCGACTCGGGCTCGACCCACTCGATGAGCGTTTCCTTGAGCCTCGGGCCGCGCCGGGAGGGTAGGACGGTCGCCTTGACGCGCCCGCCGCGTTCGACAGCGGCGAAGACGGTTGCTCTACTACGTTCGCGGAGTTTCATCGCCTCTGAGCGTCGCGACGGGCCGATAGCGATCCGTGGGTTCTTGCCGTGCGGTTTGCGGGGCTTGCCGTCAACGGAGGCCTCGTCGGCCTCTACGTCGCCTCTCAGCGGTTCGCCGTCGTCGGCCATTAGCTCGTTGCGAATCTTGTTCAGCATCCGCCACCCAGTGCGATAAGAGACGCCGAGCGAGCGCTCCAGCTGCTTAGCGGAGATGCCACAGCGAGTGCTCGTGACCAAGTACATCGCGTAGAACCACAGGTGCAGGGACGTGGAGGACTTGGCAAAGATCGT
>DASXMO010000013.1:0-15936 GCA_036495605.1 Solirubrobacteraceae bacterium | reverse complement strand
TGACGGGTGAGGCCGTCGCGAGCGCGCCCGACGGTGAAGGCGTCGAAGGGCAGGTCCGGGCGGTGGCCGACGCGCACTGGCGCAGCGAGTTCTTCCTGTACATCGGTCGCCACGTGGGCTTGCCGGTGGCACTGGAGGGAGCGTTGAAGCTGAAGGAGATCTCCTACATCGCCACCGACGCATACGCGGCGGGTGAGATGAAGCACGGTCCGATCGCCCTGCTGGACGAGCAGACGCCGGTCGTGGCGGTCGCCACCGACTCGCCGGTGCTGGACAAGATCGCTTCGAACATGCAGGAGGTGCGCGCCCGTGGCGCTCACGTGATCGCGATCGCGACGGCCGGCAATGAGCAGATCGCTCAGCACGCCGATTCGGTCATCTACGTTCCGGCCGTCGACTGGATGCTGCAGCCGATCCTCGCGGTGATCCCGTTGCAGCTGCTCGCGTATGAGATCGCGCGCCGGCGCGGGCTGAACGTGGATCAGCCCAGGAATCTCGCGAAGACCGTGACGGTGGAGTAACCAGCGGACCCGTTGGCGCGGCGCCGGGCTGCGTCCTCGGTCACTCATGTGCCAAGCACACTACGCTTCCTGCGTCCTTGCCAACGGCCCGCTGGTGTTCCAGCCTAAGTCGGTGTGACCATTTAGCATCGCGGGCGTGGATTCGCTTCCTGACTGGTTGACGCCCCTGCCCGACGCCGAGCGTATGCGGGCGGTCGATCGTTGGGCGATCGAGGAGCGGGGCGTGCCCTCGCTCGATCTGATGGAGGGCGCCGGAGCGGGCGTGGCGCGTACGGCTGAAAGGCTCGCGCCGGATGGTGCCGCGGTGGTGATGTGCGGTATTGGCAATAACGGGGGCGATGGGTTGGTTATCGCGCGCTTGCTGCGCGAGGCGGGGCGGGCGGTAACGGTCGTGTGCGCGGGCGATCTCGCCAAGCTGAGCGCCGATGCGCGCGCGAACCTCGAACGGCTGCCGGGACCAGCGCCCGTGAGTCTCGCCGACGGTTCCGATGCACTCGCGCATGCGAGCCTGATCGTCGATGCGCTGCTGGGGACGGGCTTTGCGGGTGAGCCTCACGGCGAGATCGGCGCGGCGATCGCCGCGCTCGACGGTTGCGAGACGCCGATCGTCAGCGTCGATGTGCCCTCCGGAGTGGATGCCTCGACGGGTGTCGTCGCGGGCCTCGCGGTGCGCGCCGGCGCGACCGTCACCTTCCACGCGGCGAAGCCCGGGCTGTGGATCCATCCCGGCAAGAACCACGCGGGTGAGGTGGAGGTGCTCGACATCGGCATTCCGCGCGGGGCTCCGGCGGACGCTGAGATCGGGTTGATCGAGCCCGCGATCCTCCGGCTGCTGCCTCGTCGCACGGCGGTCTCTACGAAGTTCACCTCTGGGCACGTGCTTGTCGCGGGCGGCTCGCGGGGGCTGACGGGAGCGCCACGCATGGCGGCGCTTGGCGCGATGCGTGCGGGCGCCGGTTATGTCACGGCGTGCATCCCGGCCTCGCAGCAGGCGATCGTCGCGGGCGGCGGCCCACCTGAGCTGATGTCGCGCGGCCTGCCCGACTCCGATGGGGCGCTGACTCCAGCGGGCGTTGAGGTCGTGCTCGAGGCGGCGCGACGGGGAGGGTCGCTCGCGCTTGGGCCGGGGCTTGGACGGGGCGATCACGCGGTCGCGTTCGCCCGTGCGCTCGCGCGTCGCGCAGAGATCCCATTGGTGCTCGACGCGGACGGACTGAACGCGCACGCGGGCAACTCGGGGGCGCACGGCGGCGGGCACCTTGACGATCTCGCGCAGCGCGCCGCCGCGACCGTGCTTACTCCGCATCCGGGGGAGCTTGCGCGGCTGCTGGAGATGGACACCGAGCAGATCGCGCGCGAACGGCTCGCCTGCGCGCGGCGGGCGGCGAGGCGCGCCGGAGCCGTGGTCGTTCTCAAGGGCGACGACACGCTCGTCGCCGACCCCTCCGGTGTGGTCGCGGTCAGTCCCGGCGATAGTCCCGCGTTGGCGACGGCCGGCAGCGGCGACGTGCTCTGCGGCGTGATCGCGGCCCTGCTCGCCCAGGGCCTGCCGCCATTCACCGCTGCCGCGGCCGGGGTGATGCTGCACGTGCTGGCTGGACGTACAGCAGCGCGTGCGCAGGGTGCGGCCGAGGGCGTGATCGCAAGCGACGTGATCGCTGCGCTGCCGATCGCGCGGGAGGCCTCCGGATGAGCGTCGCGCGCGCCGCGGCGAGGGTCGATCTGGACGCGATCGCGGGCAACTGCGGGCGCCTGCTCGAGGCGCTCGACGGTTCGCTGCTGTGCGCGGTCGTCAAGGCAGACGGCTACGGGCACGGCGCCGTGCAGTGTGCCCGCGCGGCGTTGCAGGCAGGCGCGAGCTGGTTGGCGGTGGCGACGGTCGAGGAGGCGGCGCAGCTGCGCGACGCGGGCATCGAAGCGCCGGTGCTGATCATGGGGGCGCTCGCAGACCGCGCGGAGATCGTGCGGGCGCTCGAGCTGCGCGCGGACATCGTCGTGTGGCGTGAGGGCGCCGTTGCGCTCGCCTCCGAGGCCGCGGCGCTCGTCTCGGGTACCGCGCGCGTTCACGTCAAGCTCGACACGGGCATGGGCCGTCTCGGTACGCGCGAGCCAGGCGAGGCGTCCCTGGTCGTGGCAGCGGTCGAGGCCGCGCCGGGAGTGCAATTGACAGGGGTGATGACCCATTTCGCCACCGCCGACGTCCCTGGCGACGAGGGCTTCTTCGAGCAGCAGCTCGCGGTGTTTGCGGAGTGGTCGCAGGCGGTGCGCGCCGAACATCCCGAGGTTCTCGTTCATGCCGCCAACAGCGCCGCGGTGTTGCGCGAGCCCCGCTCCCACTTCGACATGGCTCGCTGCGGAATCGCTGTCTATGGGCTCGATCCGTTCAACTCAGATCCGTTCGCGCACAATCTCAGCCCGGCGCTCGCGCTCAGCTCGTATGTCGCCGAGGTCAAGCTCTGTCGTGCCGATGAGAGCACCGGCTATGGCCGGCGGTTCGTGGCAACCCAGGACACCTACCTCGGTGTGCTGCCGATCGGCTACGGCGATGGCCTCAGACGCGCTCTGTCCGGAGCCGCGGACGTGCTCATCGCCGGGTCGCGCCTGCCGCTGGTGGGGACGATCAGCATGGACAACGTCGCCGTCGACCTGGGTCCCGACCCCGCGGCGATGGAGCTGTGCGGCGCCGAGGCGGTGCTGATCGGCGCGAGCGGTCCCGAGCGGATCCTGGCGGAGGAGCTCGCGCGGGGTATGGACACGATCAACTACGAGATCACCTGCGGGCTCTCGGCACGGGTTCAGCGCACTTACGCACCCTCGCCTGTGCTGTTGCCGTGAGCGAGATGCGCTCCGGGGAGGCGTTGGGTGCGGTCCGCGCAGCGCTGAGCGGCGCCGGCGCATGGCTGGTTGGAGGCGCTCCGCGCGATCGGGCGCTCGGCCGCGAGACCTTCGATCTGGACATCGTGGTCGAGGGCTCGCCGCAGACGGCGGCCAGGGAGATCGCCCGGGCTGCGGGCGGAGCCGCCTGCTTCGAGCTCTCCGAGGAGTTCTCCGGATGGCGGGTGATCGCGCGCGATCGCTCCTGGCAGGTGGACGTGCAGCCGTTGCGCGGCGGCTCGCTTCAGGCAGATCTGCGGCTGCGTGATTTCACCGTCAATGCGATCGCCGAGCCGATAGCCGGGGGCGAGCCGATCGATCCCCTCGGCGGACGCGCGGATCTGACGGCGCGCCGTCTGCGCATGGCCTCCCAACGGACGTTCGCTGACGATCCGCTACGCGTCCTGCGCCTTGTCCGTCTCGCCGTCGAGCTCGACCTGGAGGTCGAGGGGCAGACGGCGCACGCCGCCTCGGGGGCGGCGCCGCGGCTGCGGGCGGTGTCGGGCGAGCGCGTGTTCATGGAGCTGCGCCGCATCGTCGCCTCGCCGCGGGTGCTCGATGGTCTGCAGCTGATGGACTCGCTCGGGGTCACCGCGGCGGTGCTGGGGGAGCTGGATGCGTTGCGCGGGGTGCAGCAGAGCCGCTACCACCACCGCGATGTGCACGGCCACACGCTCGAGGCGCTCTCCCGCACGATCGCCCTGCAGGCTGACCCGGGGGAGGTGCTGGGTGCCGCCGAGCTGGCCGATCCGGTGAGGAGCCTGCTGCGCGAGCCGCTGGCCGACGAGCTGACACGCGGCGATGCGCTGCGTTGGGGAGCACTGTTGCACGACGCGGCCAAGCCCCTCACGAGCGAGATGCGCGCGGACGGGCGCATCACGTTCTTCGACCATGACGTGCGTGGCGCAGAGCTCGCACGCGCAGTATTGGAGCGTCTGCGGGCGAGCGAGCGCCTGCGCGCGCACGTCGCCGCGCTTGTGCGCCACCATCTGCGGCTGGGGTTCCTCGTGCACCGGCCGCAGCCGCTCGAGCGGCGCACGGTCTTCGACTACCTGCAGCGCACCTCGCCCGTCGAGGTCGATGTGACGCTGCTTTCGGTGGCCGATCGTCTTGCTACCCGCGGCGATCGCGCCGCCGAGTCGATCGACGCGCACATGCGCCTCGCCCGCCCGATGCTCGCCGCTGCGCTGCGCTGGCGCGCGGATGGACCACCGGCGGCGCTGTGGCGCGGGGATGAGCTGGCGAGTGCACTGGAGATCCCCGCGGGTCCGCGGTTGGGCGAGATCCTGCGCGAGCTGAGCGCCGCACAGTACGCCGGTGAGGTTCGCACCCGGGAGCAGGCCCTGTCGCATGCACGCCGGCTGATTGAGGGCGGGAACGTCTAGGCTTCGCAAGCCATGTCAGATCCCGACTGCATCTTCTGCAAGATCCTCGCCGGCGAACTGCCCTCGACGATCGTCGATGAAGACGAGCGCACGATTGCCTTCATGGACATCAACCCCGCAACGCGCGGGCATGTGCTGGTGATCCCGCGCGCACACAGCACCGACCTGCTGTCGGTCGATCCCGACGATCTGGCGGCCGTGGCACTGGCGTCACAGCGCCTCGCAAGACGGATGCGCGAGCGCCTGGCAGCCGATGGCGTGAACCTCGTCAACTCCTGCGGCGCGGTCGCTTGGCAGACCGTCTTTCATTTCCACGTGCACGTCATCCCGCGCTACGCCGACGATCCGCTACGCCTACCGTGGGTGCCCGCTCCCGGTGATCCGCAAGAGATCGAGAGCGCGGCGCAGGAACTGAGTGACGCGCAGCGAATCTAAAGCGACCGCACCCTTTTCGAGGCGGGCGTGTTCATGACGCATATGCGACGCAAATTCACGGCAATCCTGGGGGGAACCGTGCTGGCACTGCTGGCACTCCCCGCCATCGCCCCCGCGACCCTCAGCGAAGTCGGCATCATCGGTGCGACGACGCCCGAAACGGTTCCCAGCTGCCCCGCGACCCCCTGCCTGGCTGTGAGCCGCACGACGGGCTTCCAGGTCAAGGTCGGCTCGGCGACGAACATCCTGTCGGCTCCGCGCTCGGGCACGATCGTCGCATGGACGATCTCCCTCGGCAAGCCCAACGCCACGCAGATCAAGTTCTTCAACGAACACGAGGGTGGACCCTCCGTAGCCGGCATCGCGATCCTGCGCCCGCAGAAGAAACCGAACCTCACGTACAAGCTCATCTCGCAGAGCCCGCTCGTGAAACTCGAAACCTACTTCGGCAAGACCGCGCAGTTCCCGCTCGAAACAACACTTCAGGTCAAAAAGGGCGATGTGATCGCCCTCACCGTGCCCTCATGGGCTCCGGCACTGGCGCTCGGCTTCGCCAACACGACCTCGTGGCGTGCGTCTCGCCCCAAAACGAGCTGCGCCAGCACCTCCGCGCAGACGACCCAGACGACGGTCGGCACGAACGTCCAATACGCCTGTCTCTACCGCACCGCGCGCCTCACCTACAGTGCGACCCTGATCTCAACGCCGTAGGAGACCTGCCTCGACGCTAAGGTCGTCGAGTCGATGCTGCGGGCGGGCTGCTGGTACTTAATGCCCGAGCAGCCAAGCGAGGATGCTTGCTGGGATCGCCCATACAGGCTCATCGGCTCCGACGAGTAGGGGCGAGCGGGTGACCATCACACCGCGACCGTGGCGAGCCGTCATCGTGAGGGCCTGCTTGCGCCAGCTGCCGTCGGTGTACTTGCACTCGAACGGGATGTCCAGGTCCGGGCCGACGAAGTCGATCTCCGCGCCGGTGCTCGTGCGCTCGTACATGACTCCGTCGGCTCGCACGAACGCGGCCGGCGCGTGCAGCGATACCGCTCGTGCCAAGGCGAGTCCGATCTGCTGCTGGGTCAACTTTGCGGCGTCGGGGGTGGGAAAGCGCGGGTTGTGGCGGTGGGCGAGTTGGGCGACGAGCGGGTCCACGAAATAGAGCTTGCGCTGCGCGGCGGTATTGGGCAGGTCGTCGCGGATACGATGGCAGTGCCAGGTAAGAAACGCGCGGACGAGATCCTCGATGCGGTTGATGGATGCTTGGTGACCCGCCAGACCCAGGTCCCGGGCGATGCGCGAGGCGTTGATTGGGCTGCACAGGTTCTGAACCAGCCGGTCCAGCAGCGCTGCCACATCGGCCTCGGACAGCGGCGCGGCGCGGATGGCGTCGCCTAGTACGACGTCCCACAGGCCCCGGACGAACCCTTGGCTGACGGCACCCGTGCCTACATACTCGCCGACTGCGCGCGGAAATCCACCTATATCCAGGAACAGCTCCCATGCGTCCGCCAGCGCGTCACTCCACGGCTCCAGCGTCGATATCGCGCGTTCGGCTTCGGCGGTCAAGAAATCCGGTGGGCGGATGACAGTCTGGGGCAACTCTTCCAGACCGCCAAGTGCCCGGCAGAACGCGCGGAAGCCCATCGGTAGAAGCAGTCGGTCGGAGTCGGCCACCCCCCCGCGACGGTCGGCCAGATCCTTGCGGGCCTGCTCGAGATCGCGCGCAGACGATCCCGTCAGGACAACGCACGCCTCGCGGAATCTCGTGTCCTGATCGCGCAACTCCTTGATCGTCTGCGACCAACCGGTCACGGCTGTAACCTCGTCGAGCAACCAGTGATGGGGGCCTGGCAGAGTACGGGTGGCGCTGTGGCCCTGTGCCACCAGGCGCCGTAGATCCTGCCTCGAGAGCCCGTCACAGGAGCAGTAGAACACCGTCTTCGCCTCCGCACCCTCCGCCAGTAGCCGAGCGACGGTGCGCTTGAGCTCCAGGCTCTTGCCCACGCGGCGTGGGCCCCGCAGGACGTACAGCCCCGGCGCGTGAATGCCCGCGAGCGGATCGGGCTCGTATTCCAGTGGCAACCGACTCGCGGCCCGCAGGTCCGGATCGTCGGCTTCCCAGCCCGCCCGCGCCCGCCACGGGCTGCGCTCGGTCAGCAAACGCCTGAGTTGAGAGTCGTTCATACTCTCACGGTAGCGAAATACTATGGATTTCCCCGCGATTCATAGCGAAAAAGTATAGATTTTCGCTCCCTTTGCGAGGTGTACTTGCAGGTTCCGACCCTCAGGGGGCGCCAGTCCCTCCGGCTTCGCCCTTGTTTTCGGCTTTGCTTTCGGTTTTGGGCGTTTCTTCTTTGGTGCCGCCCGCGGACGTGCCACCGGCCGCTTCTTGTTCCGGTTCGGAGCTGCTGCCGCCTGTCGCTTCGGAACCTGATTCGCTTTCGGAGGAGCTCGATTCGCTTTCGCTGCCGGTTTTCGTTTTGGTTTTGGCGGTGGTCGACGTGGAGGTCGTCTGCGAGGCTTCTTTTTCGCCGCTCGTGTTCGTCGGCGGGGTGATTTCGGGGGTGCTCTTGGGCGTGGCGTCCGAGACGTTGCTCGAACCGCCGCATGCGCTCAGTCCCACTCCGCAGCCGAGCACGAGAACGACTGTGGCTGTCGCCGTCAGGACGCGACGTCGGCGCGGATCGAGAACGTTGGTGGGGGAGGGATGGTGGTCTGCGCTGCTCACGGGCTCACCCGGCCGCGGGCGCTCCGAGGGGACCCATGCGCCGCCCGCAGGTCGGGCAGTCGTTGAGGTCCTTCTGTGCGAGCTGTGTGCACCAGGGGCAGAACCGCAGGTTCTCGACGGCCCATGGCAGCTTCGAGTCCGAGGGCGCGAGCGGCAGCAGCTTGCCGACGATCTCGAGCTCCTCGCCGGTGTCGCGGTCGCGGTAGATCTCCTCGGGCTGGGCCTCGATCAAGATCTCGCGTCCGCTTGCCGGGTTGCGCAGGCGGTAGCGCTGTTCTGTGCTCATGCGCGGCACTTTATCGGAGCAACTGGACGCGGGTGCCATGACGGTAGGCTCGCGAAAGATCATGCGCATCCTCATCTTCCACGGCTACCTGTTGGGCGGCACCGGATCGAACGTCTACAACGCGCGCCTCGCGGCCGCGCTGGTGGCGCTCGGGCACGAGGTGCACCTGCTCTGCCAGGACCGTCACGCCGACGAGCAGCCGTTCGTCGACGCCGTCGGGGACTGGGACAGCGGCGAGCTGCGGGTACGCGAGATCGGGCGCGAGGCGGTCTCCGGCATTGACGGCGAGGTGGTGTCCGGGGTCGAGTGCGAGGAGCTCGCCGGCGTCGGGCGGGGGGAGGTGCGCTGCACCGTCTACCGGCCGGACATCGGCTCGCTGCTGCCGGTGTATGTCGCGGATCGCTACGAGGGAGTGCGGGCGCGTACGTTCGCCGAGTGCTCCGATACGGAGGTCGCCTCCTACATCGAGGCCAACGTCGCGGCTGTGCGCGACGTCTGCGCACGGGTGCGACCCGATGTTGCGCTCGCCAACCATCTTGTGATGGGCCCGGTGATCCTCGCTCGTGCGCTGGCGGGAGAGGTCTCGTATGCCGTGAAGGTGCACGGCAGTGCGCTCGAGTACACGGTCAAGCCGCACCCCGAGCGGTTCTTGGGGCCTGCCCGCGAGGGGCTGGCCGATGCGCGCGCGGTGCTCGTCGGCTCCCATCACACCGCTGCGAGCCTGTGGGGGACGATCGAAGATCCGACGCTCGAAGAGCGCACACGACTCGGCCCGCCGGGAGTGGACGTGGCGCGATTTCTGCCCCGCGATTCGCAGAGCGCCGCTGAGGGATTGCGAGCCCTGACTGTGCGTCTGCGCTCGAGCTCCTCGACAGACGTCGCGGGCGGGACCGCCGCCAGCGCGTTCGCCCGTGACGAGCACGCCGCCGCCGGGGCGCTCGAGCGTCTTGATCCCGACCGCGAGCGACCGGTGGTCTTCGTCGGCAAGCTGATCGTCAACAAGGGAGTAGACCTGCTGCTCGCGTCCTGGCCGTTGGTGCTTCAGAGCGTGTCGAACGCCATGCTCGTAGTCGTCGGGTTCGGCGCCGATCGGACGCTGCTGGAGCGGCTGCTGGGTGCATTTGCGCAGGAAGATCTGCAGGCGGCGGAAGCGATCGCGCTACCTCATCTGCTGGCGTTCCTGCAAGGCATGGACGACGATGCGCGCGCTCACTATGTAGAGGCCGCGCGGGCGCTGTCCGAGCGCGTCGTGTTCACGGGTCGGCTCGATCACGGCGAGCTCGTCGATCTGCTGCCCGCGTGCGAGGCGATGGTCGTCCCGAGCATGTTCCCCGAGGCGTTTGGCATGGTGGCAGCGGAGGCGGCCGCCTGTGGTGTTCTGCCGATCAGCGCCGCCCACAGCGGGCTGGCCGAGGTCTCGCGCGCACTGGCTGACGCGGTGCCGCGGGAGGTGGGTCCGCTGCTGTCTTTCCCCGTTGACGATCGCCCCGTCGTCGCGCTGGCCGCGCGCGTGGTGGCTTGGTTGCGGATCGACCCGCTCGTGCGGGAGCGGACGCGCGCGGGCCTCGTGAGCACCGTGCGCGAGCGCTGGTCGTGGGAGGGAGTCGCCCGCGGGGTGATCGCCGCGGCGCGCGGTGAGCTCGACGGCCTGTCAGAGCCCTGATGGCCGAAGGTTCGGATAGAGTTCCGGCGCTCATGCTTGGGGTCGAAGCCACGAGGGATACGCAGGGTCAACGGCCGTCACGCCTGCGCGGCGCTGCCCGTATGGCCAGCGCGTGCTGCGCGCTGCTCGCGCTGGTCCTCATCGCCGCGGGCTGCTCGGCCAAGCAGGGCCAGAACGCCGATGTGATCGTGGGCAAGCAGCAGTTCGTCGCCAAGTGCGGTTCCTGCCACACGCTCGCGCGGGCCGGCACCAAAGGCACGGTCGGCCCCGACCTCGACGAAGCGTTCCGCGCGTCCATCGAAGAAGCCCACGCGCGCTCGACGATCCAGGGCGTGGTCGAATACCAGATCCGCGAGCCCAACCCGTTCGGCGCGATGCCCAAGGACATCGTCAACGGTCAGACCGTCACCGACATCGCCGCCTACGTCGCCGGCGCCGCCGCCAACCCCGGCAAAGACACCGGCCTGCTCGCGAGCGCCGTCAAAGCCCCCGGCAGCGGCAAGCCGGCCGAAGAGAAGGCCGGCAAGCTCCAGATCCCCGCCAACCCCGAAGGCCAGCTCGCCTACGCCACCAACAAGGCAACTGCCACCGCTGGCGCGGTGACGGTCGAAATGCCGAACATGTCCGGCGTCTCCCACAACATCGCGATCGAAGCGGGCGCCGGCGGCGCAAGCGGCAAAGGCGCCCCGATCGGCGCAAGCAGCTTCGTCACCAAGGGCACCGCCACCGTCACGGTCACCCTCAAACCAGGCACCTACACCTTCTTCTGCCAGGCCCCCGGCCACCGTCAGGCTGGGATGTACGGAACGTTGACGGTCAAGTAGTCGTTCCAAATAGCGGCGTTTTAGTCAGAAACACTGCTGGCGAGTTGGCGATGCTCTCAGAATACTGTCTCAGGAGTCCAATCCTGGACGTTTACATAATTTCAAGCACCTAACTCGATCTCGATTCCTGCGCGTGGGGGCGGATGAGGTCTCTTGGGGAGGGGGAGGCGTCATGCTGGCGGTCACTCGACGTGCAGTGGTCCCGCTGCTTTGCGGCGTTGGCGGTGTGCTGGCGTGGTCTGCGCCGTCGCTTGCCGGTGGGCTGCTACTGGCCGGTCCTCTCGAATCACCCGCCGTGCCCGTCGTGGATTCTGTGGTTTGGTGTAAATTATTATGAGCCTTAATTGTCAATAAATGATAGTCAATAAATTTCGGAATCGGGTTGCATACGTGAGGCTTGCTATGTTGGGCCATAGGACTGGGCGTCCGCCAGCGTGGCTTCGCGTGGAAAAGCTGGCTCTTCATCTGGCGAGGGCTGAGGGGGATGACGATCGAGCGGTAGCTTGTCTTCGGGGCGAGATCCAGCGTCAATCAGGAACTGTTGCGCAAGAGCGCGCGAACGAATTGCAAAAGGCGTTTGGTGTTACGAGACGGATCGGGCTAGCCGACTGATCGATGCTTCTGTAGGTGATTCGTCACTTAAGCCTGTTGACCCTCGGTGGAAGGATCTGTTTGCGCGTGAAGCTTGGCTTGGTAAAATGCCGCTACGCGATGCATTCCCGGAGGTTGTATCGCTTGTCCCGGAGATCGAAGGCATCGTCAGAAAATATGAAGCAGGTCTTTTGGGTGTTGTGGGATCTACAAGGGATAACGATAACGGGCGCGTGGCGATGCATATGCTTTTTATGGACGCCAGGCGTGAAGTGGACCGACTCATTGGCCCAAAGGCGCGGCATCCTGACCCGCTGCTACGATCACACATTCCGCGGAACGTTGTGTACCGTTGGCTGCATACTCTGTCTGGGGTTACGCCGCGCTACTCGCGAGATGGAACATATTTTGTGCCGTTTCCTGACCATCGTGATCCTAGACAGGATTATCGGTGCGGCTAGCTGGTGAAAATATGGTCCGATGCCTTTATCTGTTAGTCGAATGTATAAGACGCATCAGTTATATCGGGCGGACATATGCACTGTGTTCACTCGCTGTGATCGGTCTCACGCTGATGCTTGGGCCGGCTGCGCTGGCGAGCGACCCACTGTTTACATGGTCTGGCGATGGGGCGACGGGGTCCGGTTGGTCGGCCGCGAAAAACTGGGAAGCCGAAGTGGCGCCTTCGGTCTCGGGTACGGTGGCGCTGAGCTTTCCGCGCATTCCCTCCTGCGTTGGCGTCTGCTATGAAAGCAAGAATGATGTCAGTGGACTGTCGGCCGAATCGATCGCGATCGACGATGGCGATGACTACAAGCTGAGTGGCGACGCGCTCACGCTTGGCGCTGGCGGGCTGACCGCGGCGCCTGCGGCGGGGACCAGCGGCCCGGCTGGCGATGTCTTCGAACTACCGATCAAGCTCGGCGCGACTCAGACGTGGAGCATTGCGCAGCGCAGCGGTGGATCCACGGGAGAGAATGGAGTCGCGTTGGCGGGCGACGTGACCGAATCTGCCTATGGTTTGAAGATCGACCTGAGCAACGGACCTGCGGTGTATCTCGAAAACGCAATGGAGGTTGGGCCGCTGGCAATCGAAAACGCCAGTACGAGCGAAACGCACGGTAGTGTCGACCTGCGCGGCGCCGAATTGAACGCATCTGACGGGATGCCGGTCGACTTGAACCACATTTTCGTGCTTGGCGTTGGTGGCCTCGGTGAACTCAAGACCGATCATGTCGGCGTCGGGATCGGCTTGCCCGGCAATTTCATCGGAGGCATCGAAGCCACGAATGCGGAACTCGACGCGGGCAGCGAAATCGAGTTTCTGATCACCGGGTCCGGTTCAGCGGCGTGGACTGATTACTCGCAGCTGTTCTCCGAAGGCACGATTGCGCTAGGCGGCGCCAGGCTCTACGTGTACGTCTACCCGCCGGTCAAAAATGGCTCGTGTCCCGTACCGGCCGTCGGCCGGTCATACACGCTTGTCGAAACCAGAACGCTGACGGGCGCATTCGGCAACGCTCTCGAAGGCAGCGAAATACCGGTCGGATACGCGAAAGCCTGCGGTGCAGAGCCCGCGCGATACCTGCACATCGCCTATCACGAGAGCGGCATCGTGCAGACGGTCACGGCGACTGTGGTTGAAGCCCACACGGAAGGGGGATCATCTGGGCCGCTACCGCCTGCCCCCAGGCCGGTGATGCCGATATCCGTTGCTGCGCTTGAGGAAAAAGCGCCCGCGACGGGGGGCGGTGTTTCGTTTCCGGCAGGAGGCGCGCTCACGGTCGAGCGGGGACACACGGCACGTGTGAAGCTCGACTGCACGGGAAGCAAAGTGTGCACCGGAAAGCTCATTCTTACGACAAGGACGACATTCAGGATCAAGGGCGGCAAGAAGCGTTCACATAGGGTCACGATCGGCGCCGTGAGGTTCTCGATCCCTGCCGGCAAGGTGACGACCGTCAAAATCGCACTCAACGCCACGGGTCGCGGCCTGCTCAGCAGAGACCATGGGCGGCTGGCCGCCCACGTGGCGATCCTGGGCGCCGCCGGCTAACGTACGCACTATGTCACTCCCCGCCGAGGGCTATCAGCTCAAGGGCATCTCCCCCAAGGCATACGAGCATCCAGCCGACCGGGCGGCGACGGCGGCGCTGAAGGCGGTACCCCACCTGGACACGGTCGTGCGAAAGCTGATCGAGCTGGGCTATGAGCGGGCGTTGCGGCGCGGCGTGCTCGGTTCGGCGGTGCGCCTGGGCGAGGACCAGCTGGGAGCCGTCTGGCGGGCGCATAACGTCGCCTATGCGACGCTTGACCTGGAGCCGACGCCGGATCTGTATCTGACGCAGTATCCGGTTGCCAACGCGCTGACGATCGGGGCGGGACGGCCGCTCGTGGTGGTCAACTCTGAGCTCGTGCGGCTGCTGGACGCAGAGCAGCTGCGCGTGGTGTTCGCGCACGAGGCGGGGCACGTGCTCTCCGACCATGTGCTGTATCGCACGGCGCTCGTGATCCTGATGCGACTGTCGACGCTGCCGGGCGTGCCGCTGCCGTTGTTTCCGCTGAAGGCCGCGCTGATGGAGTGGTCTCGGGCGTCCGAGTTGAGCTGCGACCGTGCGGCGGCGCTAGTTACCCGTGACCCGCTGGCGGTCTGTCGCACGCTGATGGTCATCGCCGCCGGCGCCGAGGCGGCGGAGCTCGATCTCGACGTGTTCATACGTCAAGGGCATGACTACCGCGAGAAGGCCTCACCGTTCGACCGCTTTTCGCGGCTGATGGTCGACCTGAACCTGACCCACCCGATGTCGGTGCAGCGCGTGCACGAGCTGATGGAATGGGTGCAGGCGGGAGACTACGATCGCATCGTCGCCGGCTCCTACATCTCGCGCGGGGAGCCGCAGCAACCGCGCGCTGAGGCCGGCGACGCCGTCGCCCACTACGCCGAACGCTTCCGCGACACGTTCGAAGACCTCGGCGAATCGGTCGGCGATGCCGGTCAGCAGCTCTCTGACTGGTTGCGCAAGACGCGCGACGGCGCTCAGTCGTAGCGGTGCGTCGCTGATTCGCCGATCAGGATGGCGGGGGATCGCCTTCCAAGAGATTGATTGTGAGGCTCGTGTGGGTTCTCGCTGCGGCGGCGAGTCCGCCGTCCTTGGTTGCGAGCGGCTCATTCAGCTGCTCTGCCAACGCAACAAACAACGTATCGGCGGCCGTGAGGTTGTCCCGCAGTTCCCACGCTCGCCGGCGCAGAGGCAGACAGGGGAAAAAGCGCGACCGACAGATCGGCCAGATCCTCCAGAGCGCCGAAGGCTCGCTCCGGTGACAGGGAGCCGCGCAGCGTCTTGCGTCGCAGGGCCGCGAGCACCTCGAACACGATCACGTCCGGCGCCGCCACCTCGCCCTCGCTCGCCAGGATGTCGGTGACCTGCTCAGCCACGCCGACGCCGGTCAGGTAGTCGACCGCGGCAGAGGTGTCGAGTACCGTCACTCGCCCCGGTCGCGTATCTCGCGGACGACAACCTCGCTTGGTTCGGCGCCCTCGACGGTGCCGCGAGCCGCGATACGGGCTGAGAGCTCCTCGGGCGTGGGGCGGGATGCCGCGCGCGCCAGCACGCCGCGGGCGTACTCCGATAGTGACACTCCGGCCAGGGCCGCCCGCGCCTTCAGAGTGTGGTGCACGTCCTCCGGCACTTCACGGATTTGAACAAGCACTCCCATACAAAATCGATGATATCATGCGTTACTCATCACTGTCGGTGGTGAAGCTCAGAACACCGCCCGAGCGATCAGCACGACGGCGATCAGCACGACGAACACCGCGACCACGTAGAGCAGTACGCGGAACGCCTCCTCCTCGCTGCGCAACGGGTTGAGCACGAGGTCCCTGTCCCTCCTTTCGCGGCTCGCTGCCCGGGCTCGACTAGAGGACGTAGACCGTGAAATACACCACGATCCACATGATGTCGACGAAGTGCCAGTAGATGCCGGGTACCTCGACGCCGCGGTGCGCCTCGGGGGAGTAGTGGCCGCGGAAGGAGCGGATCGTGACGAACAGGAGCAGGCACAGGCCGATGAAGACGTGTGCGCCGTGCAGGCCCGTGAGCGAGTAGAAGATCGTCTGCTGCGCGGCGTCCTGGGGGGCGAAACCGATGTTCGCGTACTCGTTGATCTGGATGAACAGGAAGGTGCAGCCGAGCAGGAAGGTTGTGAGGATGCCTGCCTTCAGGCCCCAGCGGTTGCCGTTCTTGATCGCGCGCTCGGCCCAGTGCAGGGTCAGCGAGGAGGAGACGAGGATCGCGGTGTTCACGCCCGCGACCTGCACAGGCAGCGTCGTGCCGACGGCGGGCCAGGGGTCTCCCTGGGCGACGCGGATGAAGAAGTAGGCGGTGAAGAAGGCCCCGAAGACCATCACCTCGGAGATGATGAAAAGCAGCATTCCGAGCATCTGCGGGTCCACGCGCGAGCTGCGGTTCGCGGCCGGCGGACCGTGGTGATCTCCGTGATCGCCGTGCGCGACCCCGTGGGCTGAGATGCTGGCTGCCTCCATCGTCGCGCCCTCGGGTCCTATGCCGCCGCGGTGGGGGTCGCGGGGGCGCTGGTGTCGTCGACGTCGTCGACGACGTGCTCGACCTT
>DASXMO010000012.1:0-19228 GCA_036495605.1 Solirubrobacteraceae bacterium | reverse complement strand
AAGCGTGAGGTTCGGCCTGAGAAGGCCAAAGACCCGGCGTCAAGCCGGGCCTCGGTGCGCGATCAGTGCTGCTCACGAGAGCAACTCCGATCCCGTGCAGACCATCATAGCCAGCACTCGCATGCGGCGTAGTGCGTGCCTGCGTTTCGTCTTGGGCGAGCAGGCGGAAAGGTCTGTGGCGCGCATTCGCTCGTCGTCCAATGCGCTAGCGGCGAGCTCCGGTAGGTGCGACCAAATGAGACTCGGACGGGACGCACTTCTACCCTGTCACGCCCAGCGCAAGAAGGCATTAAGGAATTGTCTCGCATTCGATACGCTAGAACCCGTGATCGAGTCACTGGATGCAATGCCGGCAGGGACGATCGGATTCCGAGCCACCGGTCGCGTGACTCGAGACGAGTACCGCGAACTCCTGTTGCCGGCGATGCGTATGGCGGCGGAGGCGGGTGACGTCCGGATGGTCTTCGCCATCGGGCCAGGGTTCGAGAAATTCGAGCTCGGGGCGCTAGCCGAGGACACCAAGGCAGGGGTCACGCTCGGGATCGGCCATCCGCACGCCTGGAGGCGGACGGCCCTTGTGACTGACGTCGACTGGATCGCGAAAGCACTCCATATGTTCGCCTGGCTGACCCCGGGCGAGGTCAAGCTGTATGAGCTCGGGGCGCTTGAGGACGCAAAGACCTGGGTCGCCGGAGTCGCCGGGCGAGAGGCGGGCCCTGCTCCCGAGGCCGCCGGGACCGACGATCCGGGCCTGAGCGGCAATCAGCGCGGATAGACCGCCAACCGAACGACCCAGAGGTCCAAGCATGAGACTCGAAAACAAGGTCGCGTTGATCACCGGAGCTACCGGTGGCATGGGCAGCGCCTCGGCACGACTGTTCGCTAAGGAGGGCGCGACCGTCGTCGCCGCCGCGCGGCACAAGGATCAGGGAGATGCGCTGGTGAGCGAGATCACCGACGCCGGGGGGAGAGCGATCTACGTCGAGCTGGACACGACGGACTACGGGCAATGGGCGGATGTCGTAAACCGGATCAAGAGCGAGTTCGGCGCGCTCCACATCCTCATGAACGTCGTCGGCGCCAATGACCTCACCGTGATTCCTGACACCGATCCGAGCGAGTGGAACAGGATCTTCGAGATCAACGTGACCGCGACGATGGTGGGAATCCAGACCTGCGCCCTGCTGATGAAGGATTCGGGTGGCGGGTCGATCATCAACATCGGCTCGGTTGCCGGACTGACCGGAGCCCCGGGAGGGGCGTACTCCGCCTCCAAGTGGGCGCTTGAGGGTCTGTCCAGGCACGCCGCGTACGTTCTCGCTGACTGGGGAATCCGATCAAACGTGATCCAGCCCGGCTTTATCGAGACGAAGATGACGGCAGCCATCAAGTCCAATCCCCTGGTCGAGCGGATGGCCAAGAAGCAAATGAGCGATACGGTCCTTCTGAGGCGCGAGGGCAAGGCGGATGAGATCGGCTACACGGCGCTGTTTTTGGCCAGCGACGAGTCCTCATACATCACTGGTACCGACATCGTGGTCGATGGCGGCTGGGTCACTGCGGCTCCGTACCTGAGCGGCGACCGGCGCCACCACATGCTCCAACTCCTGAGGACCAAGGAGGCAGCGAAGGACAAAAAGGAGGCGGTGGAGGAGTTCTTCAAGCGTCACCTGTAGCGCCGTCTCAGGCGCGACAACTCGCACTTCACGCGAGATGTGAGCATCTCGGAGGCGTCCAGCCCACCCCCGCTTGGGACGAGACCGGAGGCGTCTGTATCGCCAGTCGACTCGCTGGATGCCGCGAGCTCCATGCCCGGCAGACCCAAGCGTTCCAGGGTGGAGCGGACCCTGCGTTCGAGTCCGTGTCCCGCGGCTACGCTGACAGAGAACCCCAGAGGACCCACGCGCCGCATCGTATAGTCGCCCCGCTCGACACCCTCGCGATCTGATAGCCGGCGAAGCGACACCATCGCCCGTTGGGGGGGAGTCGGGCAAAAAGAAGGGGGAAATAGGGGAGGCACCACAGAAAGCCCATAAACACTGGGATGTCCGCCACTTTGAACCTGTCTCCCCGATGAGCAAAGAGCCCGTGTTTACGGGCTCTTTGCGTGCTGGCGCGGGGATGCACGGTCACATTCCGGGCGCTGTCGGCCGGGACGGCCGTGATCGACTGGTATCAGGTACCGCCGGGCGGTAGGCTTGCGCGGAAGACAAGAGCACGCCCAGTACTGGTCGCATCCGGCCAGACGCGGTTCTCGGCAGCTCAGACGGCGAAGATCAAAGTGAGGCTGACCCGCGCAGGGACGGAGGCTGATCAAGAAAGACGACGCGGTGAAACTGACCGCGCGGGGCACGTTCACCCCGTCCGGCGGGAAACCCGTCACAGCGGTCGAGGAGTTCATGCTCAAACGGTAGGGCCTATCGCAGAGCGCGTGAGATTCGCCTGGCGAAGCCAATCTGAACTGTTCGTCCCGCCTTGATCGGTACGCTTCCCTGACCGCTACCGCCGTTCGGGTCTATAAGCATTGATCTCCGAACAGAGATAGATGCGCTTTCGATCCAGGTCGCTCGTGCGCCCGGCAGGCGCGTGGTTGTGGGGACCGGAAGCGCCATGACGAGCGGCGCCACGAACAAGGGCGTGAGCGAGAAGCGGCGCGACGACCTCCCGCAGGGTACGCAGGCGCTTGGTGGACAACCGCGATGGGCTGACCAAATGAGGAGATGACCGACCATCCTGTGCTGCCAGACGATCCCGAGAGTTTGATTTGATAGCTTTCGTGCGGAGAGGGTACGGGAATGGGGCGGATAGCGATAATTCTGGTCGGGCTGATCATCGTTGTCGGCGCGCTTAGCTCGCACGGGAAAAGTCACAACGCTGACAACGCCTCGACCAGCTCGACATCGTCGGTCGTAGTTCCAGCCACTCCGTCTCCTCGCCCCGCGGCCGCGCGCATTCACTACACAGCATGCGATCCAAACATCAGCGTTGGACCACGCACAACCTGTGGGTTTGCGGACAACGTCTTCCGTGCTTTTGCGCAAGAAGCGGCGCAGGGGTCAGAACAAGCGACGGTTACCGCGACGAGTCCCGCCACCAGAAAAACCTACACGGTGCACTGCGGTACTACGCACGAAGTGACTGTCTGTACCGGCGGTACCGACGCTCGCGTTCGATTTCCGTTGTGGGCGGCCAAGGTCTACCAGCCGGCAAAGCCCGGAGACGAATCCAATGCGGCGACGCCGTCCACCGAAGAATCAGCGTCCGAAAGCTCGCCCGAATCCGAAGAAGGATCGCACGAACCGAGCGCGGAATGTACGAGCGGCACCTACGAAAACTCCTCCGGCAACACCGTCTGCAAACCAGAGGAATCCTCAACTGTGCCGGCGGGCGCTACGGCTCGCTGTGAAGACGGAACCTACAGCTTCAGCGAACATCGAAGCGGCACCTGCTCCGGCCACGGAGGAGTGGCTGAATGGCTGAGTCCCTAGGTGGGGTCGCCCTGATCTTGTTGCACCGCCGAGGCCGTCCTCGGACCGCTCGCCTCGGCCCAGTAGCGCTGCTACGAGCACACCTGGATCGACGGCTGCTCACTCCGACGCGCAGGCGCGTGACACCCCGGGGGATGTCCGCGCCCCACTCGTCAGCATCGACATCGACGAGCTACGCGTCGGCTGACGCAGGCGGCTGGTCGATGCGCACCATGTTGCCCGACGGATCGCGCACCGCGCAATCCCGAGTGCCCCACGGCTGATCCGTTGGCTCCTGCACGATCTCCGCCTTCGCCTCGCGCAATTTCTCGAAGGCACCGTCCAGATCGTCCGTGTGGAAATGCACGCCGTTCAGCGCGCCCTTCGCCAACAGTCCCGCGAGCGCCTCGCTGTCCGCCGGGCTGCCGTTCAGGTAGTTCGTCAGCACAACCGACACACCCGGCTGAGAGGCGGCTCCCACCGTGATCCAGCGGAAGTCCTCCCGGGCGACGTCATTGCGCAGCTCAAGGCCCAGCGTGTCGCGGTAGAAGGCCAGCGCGGCCTCCGGATCGTGCACCAGTACAAAGCATGTAGAGAGAGTTAGGTTCATGCCCCCAAGGCTACGGAGCCGATGTCGCGCGCGCTTCTCCGATCCTGCTCGCTCCGCGCACCGGGCGCGTGATGTCCTTCGCCACGCACCCCGGCACGCTCGCCAGCGCGCTGTGGTCGCGGGCCCGATAGGCCGTCGGCGTCTCACCCGTCAGCTGCGTGAAGCGGGCGCTGAACGAGCCCAGCGACGTACACCCGACCTCCATGCACACCTCAGTCACGGACAACTCACCCCCGCGCAATAGCGCCTTCGCCCGCTCGATTCGCCGCGTCATCAAATACGAGTACGGGGTCTCTCCGTACGCCGTCCGGAACTGCCGCGAGAAATGCGCGCTCGACATCAACGCCGCGCGGGCCAGCGCCGCGACCGTCAGCGGCCTCGAGTACTCGCGATCCATCAGATCGCGCGCGCGACGCAAATGCGCCAGGTTGTCGATCTCCTCCGGCGTCACCCTGCGAGCGTAGCGGCGCCCGCGCGCAACACTGGATATTTGGCTCTGCAAGTGCGATCACAGGATGACCACGCCGCGCAAATGGGGCTAGGGCGGGCCGCCCTTGCGCGATGAGTCGAGCGGCCCTCACGAGCGAGGAGAGCGGCCCTCACGAGCGAGGAGAGTGGCCCTCACGAGCGAGGAGAGTGGCCTTCGCGGGCGAGACCAGTGCCTCACGACGCAAGGCGCGCGGTGAAGAACGACAGGATCTCATCCCGCGCCGCGATCGTCGGCTGACCCTCCTCGTCGATCAAATGCGCCGTCACCACGCTATGCGGGCTCGCCACCACGTGCTCGAAGAACGGCGTCGTCTCCTCGTTCGCAGCGCTGTCCGGAAGCACCCGCCCGACGAAACGATCTCCAAGCGCCTCCTCATAGGCCGCGAACCGCTGCGCCCTGCAGAAACGGTCTCCCGCAAAGCGATACGCCATCACCGTCAGATCGTCCTCCTCGAGGCGATCCCTCACCGCCGCCAGCTCCTCCGGTGCGATCTCCAGCCCCGCCGGATCGTCCAGCGGCAGGCTCGGCTGTGACAGCACCGGCGCCAGCATCGCCGGCTCCAGCATCATCGTCAACGCAAAATTGCCCGTAAAGCACATCCCGACCGCGCCCACGCCCGCGCCGCCGCACTCCTCATGCGCCAGCCTCGCCAGCGCGCGCAGCCAACGCGTCACCGGACTCGACCTGTTCGCGCCCAGCGCCCGGAACTCCGCGCTCACACACGCCTTCTGGAAAACCTCCGCGCCCTCCTTCGCCCTCGGAACCGCCCCGTCGCGACCGAACAGCGAAGGCATGTACACCGTGAATCCCGCCTCCCGCACCCAACGCGCGAAACGAGCCACATGCGGACTGATCCCCGGCATCTCCGCCATCACGATCACCGCCGGTCCGCTCCCCGCCACGTGCACCACCTTCGTCGCGCCCTCCAACGTGATCTCGCGCGGATCGAAGTCGTCCAACGGGTCGTCGCCTTCAGTGCTCGCTCCAGTGCTCGCTCCAGACATCCTCATCGCTCCTTGCTCGTTCGATCGAAATCCCGTTCCACCACTCGCACGCCGCCGTCACCGCACCACCGCCGTCACCCGCACGCCGCCGTCTCGTCCCACGACGCCTACGCTGCCGTCCCGTTCGACCGCAGGTCCGCCGTCCCCGCAGACAGCCGGCCTACGGTGCATCGCCGCTGCGCTCGCGAGCCGCGTCCGCCTCGGCCCGCGCCTGCGCGATCTGCTCGAACTGCCCGCGGAACTCGCTCATGCCCTCCGTCAGCGCCGCGAAGTCCGAGCCGGGGAGGACCAGCAGATCGAGTGCTGTTGCCGCCCGCGTGCTCGCGCTGCGCGTACGGCTGCCCAGCAGCGCCATCTCGCCGAAATACTCGCCCGCGCCGAGCGTCCCGATCTGTCGCGTCTCACCACCTACGCGCTTGCTCACCTCGACCGTCCCCGACAAGATCATGAACAGGCTCTCGCCCGCCGCGCCCTCCTCGAACACCACCTCGCCCGGCTCGTAATGCGCCTGCCTCGCCCCCCGCCCACCGCCGAGGTTCAGCGGCACCGGATGCGCCGGCAGCACCAGATCGCTCAGCCACGACACCGCCACTTTCGCCTTCCGGCTCGCCCCCGGCAGCTTCGCCCAGTAGATGCACCGCCACATCAACCACGCCAGCCGGCCCTCCACCGTCACTCCCCCCGGCAGCTCCGCCACCGCCCGACGGTGCCCCAGCGCGCCCAGCTTCCCCAGGCCCGTGAACGCAAACGACTTCCTGCGCCCACCGCTCTCGCTCGCCACGATATTCGCCGCCAGCACCTTCGCCTCGCGGATCGCATGCTGCGCCGTCGGCGGGCTCGCCGAGCCGTCGCGCATCGGGATCTGCGCGCAATCGCCCAGCGCCCACACGTCCGCGCACCCCCTCACAGCCGTCGTTCCATCGCAATCCAACCGTCCCCTCACCGTCGCCAGCCCCATCCGCTCCACGATCGGATTCGGCGACGAGGGCACCGTCGAGATCAGCGTCCGCGTCGAGATCCGCCGCCCATCACCCAGCACCGCGCTCTCCGGGCTTGCGGCCACCAATCGCTCCCCCAACACCAGCTCGATCCCCTGCTCGCCCAGCGCTCGCGTCGCATACCGCGCCAATCCCGCCGTCAGCTCACGCTCCAGCACCTGCTTGCCGCTGTGCACCAGCACCACCCTGATCTCCTCACGGCGCAGCGAGCGGTAGTCGCCGACGGTCCTCCGCACGCAGTCGTTCAGCGCCGCCGCCACCTCCGTGCCCGAAAAGCCCCCGCCCGCCACCACGAACGTCAGCAGCGAGCGGCGCACCTCCTCGTCGCGCACCACCGACGCCTGCTCCAGCACGTTGATCACGTGGTTGCGAATCCGCACCGCATCCGCGAGCGTCTTGAACCCCATCGCGTGCTCCGGCAGGCCCGGTATTCCGCGGAAGTCCGTCACGTTCCCCAGCGCCACCACCAGGTGGTCGTACTCCAGCTCATACCTCCGCGGAGTCATGCCCGCGCCCAGCACCACCACCTTGCGCTCGACATCGACCGCCTCGATCTCCCGCACGTACAGCTCCGTCCGCGGCAGCATCTGCCGCAACGGGCTCACCGTGTCCAGGATCCCCACATCGCCCGCCACCACCTCCGCCAGCATCGGCTGGAACACCAGGTAGTTCTCCCGGTTCACCAGCGACACCTCGATACGCACCCCGCGCTTCGCCGCCAACCGTTCCAAGCCGAGCGCCGCATACACGCCGCCGAAACCCCCGCCCAGCACCACCACGCGCGTCCCGCGCCCAGAACCGCCCCCAAGGCCTGCCGATGCCATCCGCGCAGTATCCCGACTCCGGTCCCCGCCGTCTCTCTCAGCGGGGACGCGCCCGCTTTTGCAAGCGCTCCGATCCGCGCACACGATCGATACGGGGCATCGCGCGCCGGCCCACCGCCCGCTCGGGTCTCGCCCCCCAAAACAACCACTCCCGTCGCACGCCACGCCGCCGTCCTCGCCGTGGGATCATGCCCGCATGCGCTGCTACGCCTTCGCCGAACTCGACGTCACCGACCCCTCCTGGGTCAGGGATTACATAACCAACGTCACGCCCCTCGTCGAACGCCACGGCGGGCGCTACCTCGCCCGCACCTCCAACGTCGATCAGATCGAGGGCGAGCGCGCGCCCCTGCCCGGCTTCCTGCTCATCGAATGGCCCTCACGCGAGGCGGCCGACGCCTTCTACGAGTCCCACGACTACCGCCCCTATCGCGATCGCCGTCAAGCCGGAGCCCGCAACGAGTTCTTCCTCATCGCCGGCGAGGACTTCAGCGGGGTCGCCGACATCTCCTAGCCTCGCCCCGACCTCCGCGCCGATCGCGCACCCAGCGCGAGCTTCCCGGCTGCGACGGCCATCGATCAGCGCCCCCGTGCGCCGTCCGCCCCTGTCGCCCGCGTCGACACGGAGGGCTGCGAGGTACCGCTTTCGCCGCGCACCGCCGCAGGTTCGCTCTGCCCGTCGCGCCCGCCGCCATGATCTCCGGACAGGTCGCCTTCGCTCGGGCCGCTCATTGCACTACCGCCTGGCGCGCCACCTTCGCGATCGCCCGAACCATCCCCGCGCGATTCGTGATCGCCGCCACGCGCACCCCCGCCTTCGCCGCCGCTCACATCCCCACGGTGGTCCGCGCCGGCCCTGCCGCCGGTGCTCGGACTACCCGGACTACCCGGACTACCCGGACCGTCGTGCGCTCCGCCGCCGCCATCGCGCGAGCTCGCATGATCGCCACCCGTGCTGCTCGGCTTCACGGTCACCAGAGCGCTCGCGGAAGTCAAGAAGCCAGGTGACCGCTCGTAATCACGGCGCCTTCTCCCGCGTGCGACAGCCGGCTCGTGAAGCGGTCGATGCGCCGGCACCGGAGTGCTCTGCGCTACATATGCCCGTGTTACATGCGCCGACGGCCTCCAATTTCTGATGCCCACATTTGCCAGTGCGATCCGCCGTGTACCCATCTGTGTTTGCCGATGCACGCCGGCGGGCGTCCCTTGCCGTTTGACCGGCACCTGATGCGCGTGCACCGCCGCGATGCTCCCCGCGAGCACCCCCGCCGTTACCGCCATCGCGCCGCCCTTCATCAGCAATCCAGTCACCCCGGCCCCGCCCGCGCCGAGGCCGACTTCTGCCACCCGTTCGCCCGCCGGCGCGCCGCTCCCACTGCTCAGAGCCCAGCTAACGACCGGCCCCGGCACGAACGCGCCCGCCGTCGCACGCAACGTCGCCCGCGCCCGGTACACCAGCCCGCGCAACGCCGGTTCGCTGACCCCCAGCTCGCGTGCCGTCTCGCGATGGCTGCTGCCCTCCACCGCCGTGCGCAGCAGCGCCTCGCGCTGCATCTCCGGCAGTGCCGCCAAACCCGCAAGCACCTCGCGCACGGCGATCCGCCGATCGAGATCCTCCTGCGGCGCGCCCGCGCCCGTCAGGCTCTCGCTCAGCGTGCAGTAGTCATACCCCGACACCCGCAGCGCGTTCAGCGCCGAGTTGTGCACGATCCGATACAGCCACGCCTTCGCGTTCTGCACATCCGTGTCCGCCCGCAACGCCAGCCATGCCTGCGTCAGCGCCTGCTGCAACGCATCCTCCGCGCGCTCCTCCGAAAGCAGCAAACGTCGGCAATAGCCTAGCAACGGACCCCTATAGCGGCGCACCAGCGCTTCGAACGCCCGCTCGTGCCCTGCCCGCGCGAACGCCACTAGCCGCGCATCGCTCTGCGTCAACAGCAGCCGCGCCGAGACCGACGGACTCATCTGCTGCTCGGTCTCATCTCACGCACCATCGGCTCCTATACCCACCGGGCCTCATTCCCGAACGCCTCGAGGACGACTGCTCGATGCCCGTTGCCGCGGCGCAAGCCCGCGTGGGGCGGTGGGTAGCGCTCGACCGCACCGCCACCGCCCCATGGACATCTCCTCGCTTCTCAGCGCACCAACAGGATGCTCTCGAATTCCGTCCCCGCGGGTCCGATCCGCAACTCCGCGGCGCGTACCACCGCGCCCGGCACCAGCGATGAGCTGTCGCAGGGCGGTTCCGGTTCTCCCGCGCCCGGGCCGTCCCCGTGCCACCAGTCGCCCTGGCCGTGATCGCCATGCTGTTCGTTCATGTCGCCACGTTCCTGGTCGTCGCCCTGACCACGGTCGTCGCCCGGACCCTCATCGCCGGGTTCTGAGCTCGTCGGCGGTGTCGGGCTCGCTTTCACGCAGCCGATCCGCGTCTCGTTCGTGACCTTCCCGCTGACCGTCGAGTTGTCGTTCAGCGTCAACGTCAACACCCCGTTCGTGTACGAGGTCACCGTGCCCGCGTTTTGGGGCGCCGGCGTGGTCGTCGGCGACGGTGGTGTCGTCGTCGGGCTCACCGGACCGATGTGGACCATCCGGAACTTCGCATGGTGGGCATTCGGCCTCACCCCGTGGTGATGGTGGTGGTGGCCGTGCGCCAGCGCCGCGCCCGGCATCGCCAGTGCAAGCGTCGCCACTCCCATTGCCGTCAGCAGATTCCTCTTCATGCCAGATTCCTCCTTGAACAGGCGCACTCCGGCGCGTTTTGGTGGATTGGCTGCTTAGACACGCTCGCCGCGGATTACTCACGCGGGTTCGCGCGCTGTGTTCCACGGGAGCTACCGTCGCCTCCCGCTGTTCAAGTCCTCGAGCGCGAACCGCGACCGCGGCGCTGCTTCCATCGCCTACACGACGTCTCGCGCCCGCCCATAGCGAAGATAGACCACGCGAGAGCCAAACGTCTTCGTCTCGACCAACTCCAGCTTGATCCTCTCCTCCAGGGCCGGGAAGTAAGGCGTGCCCGCGCCGAGTATCACCGGGGCGACGAACAGCCACCACTCGTCGATCAGCCCCAGCTCCATACACGCGCCCGCGAGGCCCGCGCCGCCGACGGCGATGTCCTTCCCGGGCTCTGCCTTCAGCCTCGAGACCTCCTCGCCGAGCCCGTCCCTGAGCAGCCTCGTGTTGCCCACCACGCTCCCCAATGTCGTCGAGAACACCACCTTCGGCAGGGCCTTCCAGATCTGGGCGAACCTGGCCTGTTCCGCGGGAAGCGGACTCTCCTCCTCAGCGGTCTCCCAGTAGACCATCGTTTCGTACAGCCGCCGCCCGCACAGATGCACACCAAGCTCCCGCACGTGCTCGGTGTGGAACGCGAACAGCTCCTCGTCCGGCGCCGTCCAGTCGATCACGCCACCCGGCGCGGCGATGTAGCCGTCCAGCGACACAGTCATCGAGTAGATCAGCTTCCGCATCACGTCCACCTCGCAGCGTCGATGTCAATGCGCCGAACTGGACTCGAACCAGCACGGACCAAGCGGTCCACAAGGCCCTCAACCTTGCGCGTCTACCAATTCCGCCACCGGCGCAGAGTGGGCGAGTATAGCCGCGCCACAGCAGCGCAGCGAGACGAACAGGCGTTCCGATGCGGTTCAAACACCGCGTCCACGCCCCGCAGGAAGTGCCCAGACAAAGCCCCGAGGTCGCGTGCTGGAGCCGGCAATATGCACCCCTTCCTTGCATCCGTCCACAGTCCCCGCTAAGGTGCGAACACATGTTCGTCGAAGTCCCCCGTCCACCGAGCCATAGGGAGCGGAGCAGGCCATCATGGATCTGACCAAGCGCCAGCAGGAGATATTCGACTTCATCCGCAAGCACTCGGCCAAGCACGGCTATCCGCCGACGGTGCGCGACATCGGCAAAGCCGTCGGTCTGGCTTCATCCTCGACCGTGCACGCCCATCTCGCGAACCTCGAGAAGATCGGACTGTTGCGCCGCGATCCGACCAAGCCGCGCGCGATCGAGCTGCTGGACCGAGCTGCGGGCGCGGCCGTGGAGAGCGTGCGCGGGATCGTCCGCTCCGACGGCCTGCCGCTGGTGGGGACCGTAGCCGCGGGTGCGCCCGTACTCGCCGAGGAGAACGTCGAGGAGTACGTCTCGGTGCCCGAGATCGCCGGCGGCGGGGATGGCCAGTATCTCCTGCGGATTCGCGGCGAATCGATGAAGGAAGCGGGCATCCTCGAGGGCGACTACGTGGTCGTGCGCTCGCAGAACACCGCCCGCGACGGCGACATCGTCGTGGCGCTGCTCGGCGAAGAGGCGACCGTCAAGCGCTTCTTCCGTGAGTCCGACCACATCCGCCTGCAGCCGGAGAACGAGGCGATGGAGCCGATCCTCAGCACTGACGTGAAGATCCTCGGGCGGGTCGTGGGGCTGCTCAGGAGCGTCTGAGCGCCCGCCCGCCGCCGTCGCGACGCCGGATCCGCGCGCGCGCTTTACACGACCTCACAGGAGCGCTACCGTGGAGGTGCAGGTCAGGCAGCCGCGGGGGCCGCGAGGCCCTCGAGGAAAGTCCGGACACCGAAGGGCAGGGTGGTCGAGCGATCGACCCGGGGAAACCCGCGGGAAAGTGCCACAGAAACAAACCGCCTACGTCCGCCGTCCCACGTGAACGGCGGGCCGGCAAGGGTGAAATGGTGCGGTAAGAGCGCACCAGCGTCGCGGTGACGCGACGGCTGGGCAAACCCCACCCGGTGCAAGGTCAAAGCGGATCGCTTGCAGGTAGCCCGCCGAGATCCAGGTAGGCCGCGCAGATGGATGGCTGCTCAACGACAGAATCCGGCTTATCGACCTGCTAAGGAAAAACCCCGCTCCGGCGGGGTTTTTCTATGGAATAGGGCCTCCCGAGCTACCGCCCGGCTACGCTGATCGATATGGGGATTCGCGGACCGTTCGATCGCCATCCCGTTCGTCTCGCCGCAGTCGTGATCCCCGTGCTCGCGACGATCGCGTGCTCCGGCGCGGCGGGATGCGGCGAAGCCACGATCCCGAGCGGGCCCTCCGCCAAGACGGCGAGCGTCGACGGCAACGGCAACACAACCGCTGGCGGCGGCCCAACGCCGACTACGACAACAGCAACCACCCAGGCGAGCCCCGCGCCGGCGGCGCCGAACAGCACGGTCGCGCGGATCGACGCCTCCTCGGACGCGGTGCTGGCCGAAGGCAAGGTGCACATCGCGCCAGGCGCGGCCTCGGATGCGGAGATCCGCCGCGAGATCAGGGAAGCGCGCAAGGCCGGGATCGTGCTGCCGTCGGGGGACTCGGCCTCGTCGTTTGAACAGGCGCAGTCCGCCACGGGCGGTTCGGCTGCGCAGATACAGACGCCCGAAGCTGCGTGGAACCCCCGCTTGAAGCCGATCGCGGACTGGATCGTCCCGGTCTTGCAGTGGGCGTCGCTGCACGGCTGGACGGGAGCGGTGACGAGCGGGTACCGGACCTACTACGAACAGGCGCAGCTGAACGCCGCGGGGGCCTTCAGCGCGGTGGCCGGGCACAGCAATCACGAGACCACCGTCTACCCGGGTGGCGCGGTGGACGTGACGAACCCATCTCAGCTGATCGTCGTGCTGCGCTCCTATCCGGGGCCGATGAAGCTCGTCGGGGGCGTCCTCGGGCCGGTCGACCCGGAGCATTTCTCGGCCACCGGCGACTAGGAGCGGAGCGAAGCTAAACTGCGCCGTCCCGCCGGAGTAGCTCAGCTGGTTAGAGCAGCGGAATCATAATCCGCGTGTCGGGGGTTCGAGTCCCTCCTCCGGCATCAGATCTCTCTCGCGCGCCTCGTCTGCGCGCCGGCCGAGCACCGCGGTGGGCTCACTATGGCATTCCCCGCGGAACATCGGCCGAACGCTCTGATGGCGATCCCGAACTTCTCCGAGGGGCGCGATCAGGCGACGGTGCGGGCGATCGCGGAGGCGCTTGCCGGTGTTGGCGAGGGCGTCGGTGCCGGGGAGGGCGTGAGACTCCTGGACGTCCACTGCGACCCGGATCATCATCGTTCGGTGTACACGCTCGCGGGAGCGCCGGGTGCACTCTCCGACGCCCTGTTGACGGGCGCGGCTCAGGCGAGCGCGCGCATCGACGTGATGAGCGATGCCATTGCGGGGAAGGCGCGCGGGGAGCATCCGCACGTCGGCGCGCTCGACGTCGCTCCGGTGGTCTACCTGGAGGAGTCCTCGCGCGGCGCGGCCTGTGCGCAGGCGCTTGTGATCGCGGACCGCATCGGCGATGAGCTGCAGATCCCGGTGTTCCTATACGGAGAGCTCGCTGGTGAGCGCACTCGCGCGCAGCTGCGCTCCGGTGGTCCTACCGGTCTGGCTGGGCGGATCGCCGCGGGCGAGGTCGCGCCCGACTTCGGGCCGGCGCGACTGCATCGGACTGCCGGCGCGACGCTTGTAGGCGCGCGCGCGCCGCTGGTCGCGTTCAACCTCCAGCTCGCGGCACCGGCGAGCGTTGCGGATGCGCGCAGGATCGCGGCTTTGATCCGCGAGGGGGGCTCAGAGGGTCTGCCGGGCGTGCGCGCGATCGGAGTCAGGCTTGCGGGTGAGGTGGCGCAGGTGTCGATGAACGTGGAGCGCCCGTTCGAGGTCCCGCTCGCGCTGGTGCTCGAGCGTGTCCGCGCGCACGCACGGGTCGCGAGCGCGGAGCTGGTCGGGCTCGCGCCGCGCGCGGCGTTCGCGGACTTCCCCGACGACGTGCCGCTGCCCGGGTTCGATCCGGCCAGGCACCTGATCGAGTCCGCGCTCGCGCTGTAGGCTTGCGGTGATGGCCCAGACGAAGCGCAAGCGCCAGACCAAGCACCGTGGCAACGCCGCGGGCGTGGTCGAGTCGCGCGGTCGTACGGGGCGCAAGCCGACGAAGGCCGAGAAGGAAGGCAAGCCGCGCGCCGAGCAGCAGATTCCCAAGCGCGATCGTCCGCCGACGTGGTTGGGCGCGTTCTACCGCGCGATGGCGGCGGCGGTGCTGATGCTGTTGGTGAGCCTGTTGCTGCTGAAAAAGCCCAACGAGGCGATCGCGCTGTTCCCGATCGTGTTGATCTTCTACATCCCGATCAGCTACTACACGGACATGTGGCTCTACAACCGGCGCATGCGCAACAAAGCCAAGCAGGGTGGTGGCAAGGCGCCCGCGCGATGAGCGAGCTGGACGTCCGCTCGTTCACGGTGGGGCCGGTGCAGGAGAACGCCTACATCGTTCGCCGCGCCGGCGCGGAGGAGGCGCTGCTGATCGACCCGGGCGATGAGCCCGAGCGGCTGGTGCGCGCGATCGAGGAGCTCGGGGTGCGGATCGAGGCGATCCTGATCACGCACTGCCACTTCGATCACATCGGTGCGGTCGCGCCGCTGGCGCGCGCGACGGGGGCGCCGGTGTACTGCCCTGAGGTCGAGCGCCCGGTGCTCGAAGACATCCGCATCGGCACGCCGCCGGGGTTCGGGCCGTTCGAGAATTACGTGCCCGAGCAGACGCTCGCGGGCGGCGAGTCGCTGAAGCTCGCGGGTCTTGACATCGAGGTGCTGCACACGCCTGGCCACAGCCCGGGCCACCTCACGTTCTCGTTGCCCGCGCACGCGGGGATCCTCTCGGGCGACGTGCTGTTCCAGGGCTCGATCGGGCGCACGGATCTGCCGTTCGCCGACCACGCGACGCTCGAGCGGACGCTCGAGACGCTCGTGCGCACGCTGCCGGGCGAGACGGTCGTGTATCCGGGCCACATGGGCGTTACGACGATCGGCCGCGAGCTCGCGACGAACCCGTTCCTGTTCGACCTTCGCTCAGACCTCGGGATCTCCGAGCCGGCGCCGGTGCGGGGTATGGGCCGCAGTTGAGCGGAGCCGACCGCATCAAAGCGCCGCGTGGCACGTTCGACGTGCTCGGCGAGCAGTCCGCCGCGCGCGCGGTGCTCGAGGAGAAGGCGCGCGCGATCCTCGGAGGAGCCGGTTACGAGCGCATCGAGACGCCGACGTTCGAGGCGACAGAGCTGTTCGCGCGGGGCGTGGGGGAGTCGACGGACATCGTCAGCAAGGAGATGTACTCCTTCGAGGACGCCTCCGGGCGCTCGCTGACGTTGCGCCCCGAGGGCACCGCGCCGGTGTGCCGCGCGTATGTCGAGCACGGCATGCACAAGCTCCGCCAGCCCGTGCGCCTGTGGTATCTGTCGAGCTTCTACCGGCACGAGCGCGCGCAGGCCGGGCGCTACCGCCAGTTCTGGCAGGTCGGCGCGGAGGCGCTCGGCTCGGAGGACCCGGCGGTGGATGCCGAGTCGATCTGCCTGCTCGCGACGCTGCTTGACGAGCTCGACGTGGCGCCGTTGCGCCTGCGCCTGTCGAGCCTCGGCAGCCTTGAGGCCCGGCGGGAGTACCGCGAGCGATTGCAGGCGCATCTGCGCGAGCACGCCGAGGAGCTCTCCGATGATGTGCGCGCGCGCATCGAGCTGAACCCGCTGCGGGCGTTCGACTCCGAACACGCGGGCACGCGCGCGGCGATGGCGAGCGCGCCGCGACTGCTGGACTTCCTGAGCGCGCAGGACGCCGAGCACTTCGCGGAGGTGCGCGCGCGCCTGGATCTCGCGGGCGTCGCGTATGAGATCGACCCGACGCTTGTGCGCGGCCTGGACTACTACACGCGCACGGTGTTCGAGTTCACTTCAGAGCGGCTCGGCGCGCAGTCGGGTGTGGGCGGCGGAGGACGCTATGACGGTCTCGTGCAGCAGCTCGGCGGGCCGCCGACGCCGGGCATCGGCTGGGCGGCGGGGATCGAGCGGATCCTGCTCGCGGGCGCCGCACCGCATCCGGCGCCGGCGGCGGTGGACCTGTTCGTTGCCTACGAGCCATCGCGCGCGGGTGAGCCGGCGACGGGGCGTCATGCGCCCGCGGAGGCGTTCGCGCTGCTGAGCGCGGCCCGCGCCGCGGGTCTTACGGCGCAGATGGAGCTCGCGGGCCGCTCGCTGAAAGGCCAGCTTGGCTACGCGAACACCCTGGAGGCCCGCTACGTCGCGATCGTCGGCGAGGGCGGGGCGGTCCTCAAGGACATGCTCGGCTCCGCGCAGGAGACGGTGGCCCAAGACGCGGTCGTGCACGCAGTGTTGCGTGGCCTGCGCTCGCTGTAGGGTCCCGCGCGCGTTGGGATCAGGGTCGGGCTCTTTTGGGCGGCGGAGCCGCATGGAAGTTGTCCGGTCGATGCCGGGCGTGGCGGTTCATGAACATTTCGTTGCGTGTCACCGGACGTGCGCGTGGTCGATCGCGAGTTGCGGCCGTTCAACTCGTGGGCGAAATCTGCCGACACTGGGCCTAGACCCATGACCCAGCTCTCCCGTCCCTTCCAGATCGCGCTCGTTACGCTCGCGCTGTTCGTGCTCGTGTGGTTCGCCGCGCTGCGCCGTCACACCTCGGAGTCCGGCGGCGGCTCGGGGTCGACGCCGGCCTCATCCAGCGCGCCCGCGACCCCCTCCGCGGCGGCGCAGGCCAAAGCCGCGGCCGCGCCCACGCACATCTACCACGGCGCGGCTCCTGGAGTGCAGGGCCTGACCCGCGCGATCGACAAGGCGCACGGTGCGGTCGCGCAATCCCAGCACGAAGCCCATCGTGTGGAAACCTCAGAACCCTCCGCCGCCTCTGGTTCCTCCGCCTCTGCGGCGAAATCCTCGACGGCTGACTCTTCGCGTTCCGCGAGCGGCGCACGCTCGGGCCACGCCTCGACGAGTGCGACCCACACGTCGGTTCACCGGGTGGTCACGACGCCGAAGACGCAGGTCCACGCGAAAACCCCGGCAGTGAAGCCCGCCGCGGCGAAGGCGAGCATGCAGAGCACGGTCGAACACGAGCTCCAGCGAGGCAAGACCGTTCTGATCCTCTTCTGGAACCCACATGGATCGGACGACATGGCGGTTCACAGCGCGCTTCCTGCGGTGCAGCGTGGGCAGGGGGCGAAGGTCGCGGTGCACTACGCGAGCGCCGGTCAGGTCGGGGAGTTCGGCACGGTCACGCACGCGGTGCAGGTCACGCAGACCCCGACGCTCTTGATCGTCAATCCGCACGGTCAGACGACGGTGCTCACGGGGCTCACCGACGCGTTTGCGATCCAGCAGGCCGTCGCGGAATCGCGCCACTCCTGATCGGGTCCTCAGGGCTCACGCCACAGCCCCTTACACTCGGCCGTGTGACGTTCCCCTCGGGCCTGGCTCAGCATTTGGAAGCGCCGCTCGCGCGCGGTCATGCGCCCGCGGGCGCGCACACGGGCGCCGCGGGCGGGGCGGCCTGCGGGGATCTGATCCGCATCTCGCTCGCGCTCGACCCGCACACGCCCGACGGGCGCATCCTCGACGCGGGGTTCGACGCGAGCGGTTGCGGGGCGACGATCGCCGCCGGCAGTGCTGTGATGGCGCTGCTGCGCGAGCGCTCGCTGCTCGACGCCGCGCGGATCTCATCGCGGACGATCGAAGCGGAGCTCGGCGGCCTCACGCCAGGTAAGCGCCACGCCGCCGGGCTGGCAGCCGACGCGCTGCATCGAGCGCTCGGCGCGGCTCTGCGCGAGGCGCAGCTCGCGCCGGTGTCGGAGCGCACGCTCGTGGCGATGAGCGGTGGGGTCGACTCGGCCGTCGCCGCGCTGCTGAGCGCCGAAGTCGGAGACGAGACGGTCGCGGTGACGCTGGAGCTGTGGTCGGACCCCGAGAACGACGGCGATCTCAGCTGCTGCTCCGCGCAGGCCGTCCGCGGAGCTCGCTCGCTCGCGCACGATCTCGGCCTGCCGCACTTCTCGATCGACCTGCGGGAGGAGTTCCGCGCGGGCGTGGTCGGACCGTGGCTGAGTGAGCACGCCGAGGGTCTGACCCCGAATCCGTGCGTACGCTGCAACGGCTCGGTGCGCCTCGATGCGATGCTCGAGCTCGCCACCCGGCTGGGGGCGCGCACGCTCGCCACGGGCCACTATGCGCGCATCGAGCGGGAGGGGAGCTCGCTCACACCGCTGCTGCGGGCGGCGGTCGATCCCGCGAAGGACCAGAGCTACGCGCTGAGCGCGCTCGCGCCCGCCTCGCTTGCGCGGATGCGCTTCCCGCTCGGCGCGCTGAGCAAGCCGGAGGTACGCGAGATCGCGCGGCGTGCCGGCTTGCCGGTGGCCGCTCGGCGCGACTCGCAGGACCTGTGTTTCCTGGCGGGCACGCGCCACGGCGACTTTCTCGCCCGTCATGGCAGCCTGACCCCGCGCCCGGGTGCGATCCGTGACCGCGAGGGGCGCCTGCTGGGCGAGCACGCGGGCGTCCACACGGTCACCGTCGGACAGCGTCGCGGGCTGGGCACCGGGGCGGGACTCGACCGAGCGGGGGAGCCGCTGTACGTGCTCGAGACCGACCGCGTGTCAAACACGGTCACGGTCGGTTCGCGCCCTGAGCTCCTCACGGGCGCGATGCGCGTCCGCGACGCGACCCTCCATCGCGACGGCGCGCGCGTGGACGCGATCAAGATCCGCTACCGCGGTGCGCGGCTGCCCTGCCGGCTGGCGACGCCGGCCGAGCCGGGAGTGCATGATGCGATCGAGGTCGAGCTGTGCGATCCAGCCGAGCGCACGGCCCCGGGACAGATCGCCTGCCTGTACGACGGCGAGCTGATCGTCGGTCACGGCACAATCGCCTGACCGATCGAGGCCCCGACGGATCGGCGGGCTCGCGGGTGGTGGCCCACGCCATAGGTGGCGTCGGCGTTGTGTGGTTACGTGAAGATTCTCACATCCGTTTCCATCGCGGCCGGCACGCACCTCCCTTAACATCAGTCGGCGATGACCTCGGATGAGATC
>DASXMO010000011.1:0-4243 GCA_036495605.1 Solirubrobacteraceae bacterium | reverse complement strand
ACCCGCGCATGCGCGGGTTCCTGGCAGGGTCGCATGCGACCCTGCCAGGAACCCGCGCATGCGCGGGTTCCTCCAGACGGTGCATGCACCGTCTGGCCGAGTGGCGCATGCGCCACTCGGTGGGCGCATGCGCCCACCGGGCCTATTTGCACCTCTGTAGAGATCTCAGCGAGTGCTCGAAATGGTGTGAGCAAAGACGGGGCCGCGTACCGGCACGCCGTTATCGTCGGAGACGAACAGGGCGATGTCCTCGGCTGCATCGGGCTCTGCATCGACGATCAGGTCGAGGGTTCGGCGAGCGGAATCCTCATCCGGAAAGGACTCCACCAAATTGCCGGTGCTGTCGAAGATCTCGTAATGCATGTCAAGTCTCGATGTGAACGATATCGACGATCGAGTCGCACAATTGCAACGGACGACCCCATGATGCTCACCCAAACGTCGTCGCCGGAGCGCTTGCTTCCAGTTGTGCTCCGCTGGGGTTGCCCTGGAGAAAGGCCTGGAACGGCAGCGAGGCGTTCGCGGCAACTTCCGGGAGCACCGCGCGGCCGGCCGCTACCACCCTGCCGCCGCGGCGCGCGAGCACGTAGACGACGAGGTTCTGCTGGATCACGCTCGAGGCGTTGCGCACCGTGCCCGCCGCGCCCTGCGTGCCGCCTTCTTCGCTTGCGTGAACCCCCTGCACTTCGATTCGCGGCAGCGTGCCGCTCACGCTCGGCGCTTCGCCGACGGTCGCGCTGACGCTCGCGGGCGTGCCCGAGGCGAGGATCTGATCGTCGATCCAACTCGCCCGGCCGTGCGCGGCGAGCGAGCCGAGCGAGGTCAGCGCCGGTTCGAGGCCCGCGGTGTTGTTCTGGAAGAGCGTCGCGCCGTGTGCGTCCTTGACGGTGATCGCGATCGGAACCGCACGCAGGGTCTGCGCGGCGCTGCTCTGCAGCGTGATCACCGCCGCGTTGCCTTCGTGGCCGCGCACGATCGTCGCGCTCAGCACTCGCACCTCGCGGCTGGGCGTGGAGATCGTGAGGCCTTTTTCGGCCAGGCGCGTGTGATGGGCGGCCCGTTCGAGCTTCGCGCTTTTCTCGGCCGTCGTCTCGCAGCCGCTCAGCGCTCCAGCCAACGTCAGCCCGCTCAGCCCCAATGCGAGGGCCGCCGCGGGTCTTCTCACCCGAACACTCCGCCGACGTAGTCGCGCGTGCGCTGGTTGCGCGGGGCGCCGAAGATCTGCGCGCTCGGGCCGTACTCCACGAGCTCGCCCAGGTGCATGAACGCGACGTGGTCGGCCACGCGCATCGCCTGCTGCAGGTTGTGCGTCACGATCACGATCGCCACGTCACTGCGCAGCTCCACGATCAGCTTCTCGATCGTCGCCGTGGAGATCGGGTCGAGCGCCGAGCACGGCTCGTCCAGCAGCAGCACCTCGGGCTTCACCGCCAGCCCGCGCGCGATGCACAGGCGCTGCTGCTGGCCGCCCGAGAGGCGCAGCGCGGGATGGTCGAGATCGCTCGCGACCTCCTCATAGAGGCCAGCGCGCTGCAGCGCCGCGATCACTTCCGGCTCCAGTTCCTTGCGCGAGCGGCGCCGGCGGCGTCCTTTCGGGGGGTGCTCCTCGCGCAGCGCGTAGGCGACGTTCTCATAGATGCTCATCGGGAACGGGTTCGGCTGCTGGAAGACCATCGAGATGCGCCGGCGCAGCGCGTTGACCTCCATCGTCTCGATCTCCTCCCCGTCGAGTGTGATTCGCCCCGCGCGCGTCGCGCCGTCGGTGATCTCCGTCAGGCGGTTCAGCGAGCGCAGCAGCGTCGTCTTGCCCGAGCCCGAGGCGCCGATCAGCGCCAGCACCTCCCCCTGGCGCACCGGCAGGTTCACGTCGCGCACGACCCAGCGATCGCCATACGCGAGCCACACGCCTTCGATCGCCATCCGTTCGACCGTCGCGCCCGTCGGGGCCAGGGCGCTTGTGGGGGCGCTGGGGATCGCCGCGTGCGCGGCCGCGTGGCCGTTCTGGGGGAAGGTCCGGGTCGCCGGACCGCCCGCAAGCCCAGGGCCGGCCGGGAGACCCGCAGCGCCCTGAAGGCCGGTTGTCGCGTCCGGCGACGCGCCCGGCGGGGGAAGCGGACGCGGCTCGATGATCGTGGGGGCGGCGCCTCCGGCGATCCGGCGTGCGCGCGGTGGTCTCGCGGGGCTCATACGACGTCCTCCTCGTTCCTCGTGTTCCAGAACGGCAGCCACGACCAGGCCATCATCCGCTCGAACATCCCGCGGCGCTCGTGCGTGATGCGCGTGACGAGCGCGTTCAGTCCGATCACCATCAGCAGCAGCACGAACGCCGCCGCGTAGGCCTTTTCGGCCTGGTTGCCTTCGCCGGCGGGCGAGAAGTATTTGACGTAGCTCGTCAGCGTGCCGCCGGTGCCGCGCAGCGTCGAGAGCCCCGGCGCGCCGCCCGCGCCTTCCAGGTGCAGCGTCGCGCCGAGCAGGATCACGACGATCGCCGTGTCGCCGATGATCCGCCCCAGGCCGAGCGTCACGCCGCCGGCGATATTGCGCCTGACCGACGGCAGTAGCACCTTGCGGATCGTCGTGATCTTCGCCTTGCCCAGGGCATAGGAGGCCTCGCGCACGTGGCCCGGCACCTGCGCGAGACCCTCGCGCGTGGCGCCCACGATCAGCGGCAGCGCCAGCAGCGACATCATCGCGCCGGCGGTGAAGAACGAGCGCCCGAACACCGACCCGCCCGCGGAGGTCTGCGAGAGGAACGCGAGGAACGGCCGCGAGAACATCAGCAGGCCGAAGATCGCCAGCACCACGCTCGGTGCGCCCGCGATCATCTCGATGCCCGACTCCACTGCCCGCGCGAGCGGCGCCGGGCGTCCGTACTCGCCCAGCCACACCGCCACCGCCACGCCCAGCGGTGCCGCGATCAGCACGCCGAGCCCGCCCAACAGCAGCGTGCCCACGATCGGATCGAGGAACCCGCCCGAGGTCGCCTGCGTCGCGCCGACTCCGGGGGAGGTGAACAGCAGGTTCGGGCGCACGTACGCGATGCCCTTCACGAGCATCAACGCGACGATCGCCCCCGCGGCCACGCACAGGCCGATCCCGACCGCCCAGCAGAGCATGTAGGCGGCGCGATCGATCAGCGGCCAGCTGCCCACCGAGTTGCGCGGGCGCCCGCGCCGCAACGCCTCGGCGGGGGGCGCGAGTGGGGGCGAGCCGAGGGCTTGGGAGGCGCTTGCGCTGCTCATCACGTTCGTATCCCGTACTTCTTCATCGGCTGCTTCACGGCCCAGGCCGCGAGCGAAAGGAATGCGCAGGAGACCAGCAGGACTGCGGCCATCGCGTAGAGGGTCTGTTCGAGCGGCACCACCGAGATGCCGTCGATGTAGGCGATGATCGTCGCCGCGAGCGGGCGCACGGGCTCGAACAGGAACGTGACCCCGTCGAGCGGGTTGACCGCGTAGGCGCGCGAGCCGGCGACCATCGAGAGCATGATCGCCTCGCCCAGCGCGCGTCCGGTCGCGAGCACGGTCGCGGCGAGGATCGCCGGGCGCACCGTGCGCAGCGATACGCGCCACATCGTGCGCCAGCGGTTCACGCCGAGCGCCGCCGAGCCCTCCGTCCACGAGCGCGGCACCGTCTCCAGGGCCGCGACGATGATCGCGACCATGATCGGCACGATCATCAGCGCGAGGATCACCACCGCCGTCGTGAGGTTCGTGCCGGTCAGCTGCACCACGTACTGCACCGAGTGCTTGCGCTGCTGGGAGATGAAGCCTTGGATCCACGGTGCCACCACGAGGATCCCGATCAGCCCGTAGATCACCGACGGCACCGCCGCCAGCAGCTGGATCACGGGGTCGATCGTGCGCCGCACCGCCGCGGGCGCGAGCTCGACCACGAACACGGCCGCGAGCACCGAGATGACCAGCGCCAGGATCACCGCCAGCCCGGTCGTCACGATCGTGTCCCAGATCAGCGGCCACGCGCGGATGTAGTAGTCGTAGTGCGCCGGGTCGGTCGGCCCGGTGATGATCGCTTTCAGCTGCTGATCGACGTCGCCGCCGGGGAAGAACCACTTGATCCCGTTGTGCGCGAACGACGGCCACGCCTTCAGGAAGACCGTCACGAGCATCAACGCGATCAGCGCCAGCACACCCACCGACAGCGCTCCCAGCAGCAGCTCAGCGCGACCGTCGGGCGTGTTCCTGCGAAAGCGGGAGCGCATCGCCGCTCAGGAGTCCTCGCG
>DASXMO010000010.1:0-20787 GCA_036495605.1 Solirubrobacteraceae bacterium | reverse complement strand
CAGCGAGGCGAGCGTCTGACGTACGACCGACGCGCCCGCCGCCGTGGTGCCGGCGCCGGCGTAGCGCGCGCCGAGATCCTTGACGAGCGTCTCGGCGAAGAAGTTATCCGAGGGCGGCAGCGTGAGGCCGAGCAGCTGCGTGACCGTGGGCGATTCCACGCGCGCCAGCTGCCCGGCGCCGGCCGGGGTGCTCGTCGCCGCGGCGCCGTGGCCGGCGATCGAGACGCCGTCGTTCTTCAGCGTCGCCCACAGCTCGCGCGCGGCATAGGCGGCCGGTGCGCGCGGGCCGCGTTCGGAACCGCTCGCGCCACGGTTGAAGGCGAGCCCCGAGAGCGTGCCTTCGAGGAAGGGGTCGGGCGCGTAGTCGCTCGAGGGCTCGCCGCGTAGCGAGTCGAACCACGATTCGTCGCCGAGCACCGAGCCGGTGATGCGGTGGATGCCATCGCTGCGCACGAGCTGACTCGCGAGCGTGGAGACAGACGCGCCGACGCCGCCGTAGTGGGCGCGGATGAAGGCGCTCGAACCGAACGTCGGGTCGCCGCCGCCGCGCAGGTAGAGGCTGCCTTCCCAGACGCCGCCCGGCGCGAGCCGCCCGACTCCGTAGACGCTCGTGCTCAGTCGTGCCGTGGGCCCCATGCGTGAGAGCAGGGTGGTGGCGGTGTAGACCTTCTCCACCGAGGCCGGCGGGCGAAGGGTGCTGGCGCGCTCGGAGAAGATCGCCTGGTGGGCCGTGAGGTCATACACGTAGGCGCCGTCCGCGGGCCCCGCCAGCGCGAGCTGGTGGGTGAGGTCGGCCTGTAGTCCCGCGAGGTTCACGGTGCTCGCGCCGGCCGCCGCGGGCAGCGCGGCTGGCAGCGCGGCCGCGGCCGAGAGCGCTCCGCAGAGCAGGATCAGGGTGTGGGCAATCCGGTTCCGGGTCACGCGGGGCATATGATGTTGGGTGGTATGGGACGTGTTGTCAAGCTGGAACCGACGACGGCGCGAAATGGCTCCGCGGCGCACGCCCGGGGCGGAGAGTCCGCTCGGGCGGCGATCGCGACGGCCTCGGGCCGGCGCAAACGGCGGCGCAGGCGCAGCGACAAGACCGCGCTCGTGCTCGGCGGCGGCGGCTTCACGGGCGGGGTGTATGAGATCGGCGCGCTGCGCGCGCTGGATCTGCTGGCGACGAACAGCACGGTGAACAACTTCGACATCTACGTCGGCACCTCCGCCGGATCGTTCATCGCGGCGTTGTGCGCGAACGGGGTGACGCCGGAGGAGATGATGCAGGTCGTCACCCACCAGACGCCCTCGCCGTTTGAGGACGTCGATCTCGGCGATCTGCTGCGCCCGAACCTGACAGAGCTCGCGCGCAAGGGCGTGGTGCTGCCGTGGCGCGCGCTGGGGCTGGCGCGCGACGTCGTGCGCCGGCGCGGGCAGGTGTCGCTGATGGACGTGCTGCTGGGCCTGGCCGAGGGATTGCCCGCGGGTGCCTATACGGGAGCGGGGATCGAGGAGTACCTGCGCAAGGTGCTCTCCGAGCCGGGTCGCAGCGATGACTTCTCACAGCTGCGCCACGAGCTGTATCTGACGGCGACCGACCTCGACACGTGCGAGCGAGTGGTGTTCGGGCGCGATGAGGATTTAGGAGACGTGCCGATCTCGACCGCGGTGCGCGCGTCGGGTGCGCTGCCGATGGTCTACGCGCCGGTCACGGTGGGCGAGCGCGAGTTGGTCGACGGCGGTCTGATGTCGACGACGAACCTCGACATCGCCGTGGAGGCCGGGGCGAAGCTGGTCGTGGTGATCAACCCGATCGTACCGTTCGTAAACGACTTCTCCGAGACCGTCCGCACTCTAGGCGGGGTGCGCGCGAAGCGCGTCTCGGACATGGGCTTTCCGCAGATCGGCTATCAGGCGTTCAAGCTGCTCGCCCACCAGCGCCTGCACGAGCTGGCCGAGCGCTGGGGAGAGCGCTATCCGGGCGTGGATATCGTCCTGATCGAGCCCGCGCCGGCGGACAAGCTGATGTTCCAGACCTCGATCATGAACTACACCTCGCGCGTGGAGATCGGCAAGCACGGCTTCGAGTCGGTCACGCAGCACCTCGCGGGCGAATATGAGCATTACCGCGAAGTCGCCGAGCGCCACGGGCTGAACATCTCGGCAGAGCGCCTGCGCGCGGTCGTGGCGCACTTCGACGACGTCGAGCCCGAGCAGTCGAGCGCGTGGCGGAAGATCCTCGAGAGCACCACCGGGGCGCTGCTGCGACAGTCGGGCTTGGCTGGCTGAGTTCGCCTACAGCGACTTGTCGAGCGCCTCGAGCAGGCGTCCGCTCGCGCGTGAGTCGCGCAGGGCGATGCGCACGTGCTGGGGCTCGCCCAGCGCGGCGCCGCCGGCGACGAGGATGCCGGCGCGGGCCAGGCGTGCGGAGAGCTCGCCGCCGTCGACCGTCGGGTGGGCGGCCCAGATGAAGTTCGCCTGGCTGTCGGTCACGTCGAAGGCGCGCTCGCGCAGCCCCTCGGTCACCGTGGTGCGCTCGCGAGCGATCGAGGCGACGCGCCGCGAGACGATCTCAGAGCACGTGCGCAGCGCCTCGAGGGCCCCCGCCTGGGAGACCTCCGAGACGCCGAGGTCGGGCTCGAGCTCGGCGAGCAGCTCCTCCGATCCGGGTCCGCCGATCGCGTAGCCCACGCGCAGTCCCGCTAGCCCCCAGGCCTTCGAGAAGCTGCGCACGACGAACAGCCGCGAGTGCTCGGCGGCGAGCTCGAGCGAGGAGTTGACCGGCTGGGCGTCGGCGAACTCGACGAGCGACTCGTCCAGCAGCACGGCCACGTCGTCGGGGATCCCCTCCAGCAGGCGTTCGAGCTCGGCGCGGGGCAGCAGTTCGCCCGTGGGGTCGTTCGGGCTGGCGATCGCGATCACGCGCGTGCCGGGCGTGCGCGCCTCCTGCAGCAGGCCATCGACGCCGCCTGCGACCCGCACGGCTTGGCCGTGCGCGCGGCGGGCCATGATCGGGAAGAGGGGATAGGAGGGCCACGCGCTCAGCAGGCGCTGCCCGGGCTCGAGCAGCGCGCGCGCAGCGGAGCTCAGGAGCTCGGCGGCGCCGTTGCCGAGGATCACGCGCGCGGAGTCAACGCCGTGGCGCGTGGCCAGCTCGTCGCGCAGCTGCGAGCCGCGCACGTGCGGATAGCGCTGCATGCCGCGCCGAGCGATGAAGGTGATCGCGTTGACGACGCTCGGGTGTGCCAGCTCGGGCCACGTCGTCTGGGAGAGATCGAGCGTCTCCACGCGCATCAGCGCTTTGCGTTTGCGCTCGTCGGCCTCCTCGCGCAGCCCCGCGTTGACCTCCTCCTCGGACATGCCTTCGAACTGGCGGTAGTAGTCGAGCAGGCTCACGACCGTCCGCCTCCCCGCGGCGCGATCGTCTGCGGTGAGCGTGAGGCGGGTGGCGTTGCCGTCACGGTTTGTTGCCCGGCGTCACGCTCGATCCCGGGCCGTGGATGAGGACGAACCAGATCACGAAGAGCGTGCCGCAGATGACCGCGGTGATCGCGAACACGCGCCCGAGCGCTCCCGTGCGCTGGTCGTGCCCGGCGGCGCGGCGCACGAGGATCCACGCCTGATCCATGCGCCGCAGGATCGCCAGCGCCCCGAACAGCAGCACGAACAGGCCGACGAACGCGACGAAGATGCCGAGAGTTACGCTGCCCGAGAGGTAGTTGACCTGCGCGGCGATCCACAGGCACGCGACCGGGATCGGCCCCCAGCAGAGCAGGCTGAGCACCGCCATCCCCGCGAGCAGGATGCCGGCGAGCGAGCCGTCGATGCGCTGGCGCACGGCGCTGCCGCGCTCGGGCAGCGAACGAAAGCGGACCGGCGCGGTGCCGGGCCGGCGACCGACGAACAGGCCGCCGTTATCGGAGGGGTCGGTGCGCATTGGACTGTATGTTCGCAGGTGTCCCTGCCCGGCGCCCGCGATCATTCGTCCAGCTTGCTACCCGCGCGTGCGCGCACGAGCCGGGAACGGGACGCTGTGGCTGCGTCCGCGAGTGACGGTCGGTCATGGTTCGCGCTCGTTCAGTCCGCGTACAGCCGGTCGAGTACGTCTGCGTACTTGTCGTTGACGACATTGCGCTTGACCTTCAGCGTCGGCGTCAGCTCGCCCGTCTCCTGCGAGAGGTCGTGGTCGAGGATCGCGAACCTCTTCACCTGCTCCACCTGCGCGTATTTCGCGTTGGCTCTGTCGAGTGCCTCCTGGACGAGCGCCTGCACAGTGGGCTCGCGCACGAGCGAGGGGATGTCCGAGGGCAGCCCGTGTTCGGCGGCGTAGCCGGCGATCTCTTCCTCATCGAGCGTCACGAGCGCCACCGGGTAGGGGCGCTGGTCGCCGTGCATCACCGCTTGTGAGATCCAGCGGCACTGCTTGAGGTCGTTCTCGATGTTCGCCGGCGTCAGGTTCTTGCCGCCGGCGGTGATGATGATGTCCTTCTTGCGCCCCACGATGTAGACGAACCCGTCCTCGTCCACGCGCCCGAGATCGCCGGTGTGAAGCCACCCGTCCTCGATCGCGCCGAAGGTCTCTTCGGCGCGGTTGTGGTAGCCCTGGAAGATGTTCGGCCCTTTGATCAAGAGCTCGCCATCGTCTGCGATCTTCACCTCGACGCCCGGGAAGGGCTTGCCGACGCTGCCGAAGCGATGGTTCTCCGGGCTGCACGCGGTGGCGGCGGTCGCCGTCTCGGTCATGCCGTAGCCCTCCATCACGGGCACGCCGCAGGCGTAGAAGAATTCGAGGATCTCCTTCGCGATCGGCGCCGCGCCGCTGACGGCCTCGCGCACGCGCCCGCCGAAGGCGGCGCGCACGTTTTTGAACAGCCGCTCCTCGGCCTCTTCGAAGGGCGCCTGCAGCTCGTCGGGGATCGGCCGGCCGGCGAGCTGGTGTTCGCGCACCTGCATCCCCACGCGCACCGCCTCCGCGAGCTCCTGCGGGTCGGCGTTCGCGCTGACCAGCGTGTAGATCTTCTCGAAGATCCGCGGCACCGAGGGCAGGTACGTGGGCTTGACCTCGGCGAGCTCGCCGATGATCTGTTTCGTATCTCCGCCGAAGTACGCGAGGGTCACGCCGAGGTCGAACACGAGCAGCTGCAGCAGCAGAGCGAAGGAGTGCGCGAGCGGCAGATACAGGTAAACGACGTCGCCCGCGTCGCTCGCGAGGCTCGCGCGCGACTCGACCATGTCGACGATCGCGCGGTAGTTGCCGTGCGTCAGCACGCAGCCCTTCGGCGGGCCGGTCGTGCCGGAGGTGTAGATGAACGTGAAGATGTCCTCGGGGCGCACGCCCATGCGGCGGGTCTCGAGCTCCTCGAGCGGGCGCTCGCGTCCGCGTGCACGCACGTCCTCGAGTGAGATCGCCTCCAGCGCGGCGATCTCCGGCGTCAGCTCCTCCGCGGAGGGAGCGTCGATCGTGACGATCGTGCGCAGATGCGGCAGCTGATCGCGGATCGCCGCGATCTTCGCCAGCTGCGAGGCGTCCTCGCAGACGACCGCGCAGGCGTCGGAGTCGGAGATCACCCAGTGGCACTCCTCGGGCGAGTTCGTCTGGTAGATCGGCACGACCACCGCGCCCGCCGACGTCGCGGCGAGATCGGCGTAAGACCACTCGGGGCGGGTGTTCGCGAGGATGCACACGCGCTCGCCCGCCTGAATGCCGAGGTCGATCAGCCCGAGCGCGACCTCGCCCACGGTCTTGTCGAGCTCCGCGAAGGTCACGTCCTGCCATTCGCCGTCCTGCTTGAAGCGGATCGCCGTGCGATCGGGATAGCGCGCGGCCGCGTTCGGGATCAGGTCGGCGATCGTCTGCGACGCGGTTGCCGATGGCGCGGTAGTGGCCTCCATTACTAGCTCTCCTCCTCGATCGACGCTGATGTGCCACTCGGCCCGAGACGACCTTCGAGCGACCCTCTGATCTTAGGGCAGTTCGAAGGCGTGCGCGAGCGCGCGGAGTGGGCAGCGAGCCGCGGGTGTGCGCGAAATGCTGGAGTCGGCCAGGAGGCCGCGGGCGTCCGCGAGTTGAGAGGGTCGCGCTCGGGGGGGCCGCGCTCGGGCTCGGCCCTACGTCTTCGACGGCGCGGTGCGGCGGCGCGGAGAGCGGCCTTCGCGCATGGAGGCGAGGAACAGGCTCTTGTCGATCCGCCCCTTGAAGATCGGCACGCCGTTTTCGAGGCACTTCGAGAGAACTTCTCGGCGCCCCAATCCGGCTTCGCGGGCGAGCTCGGTGGGCGTCAGGTGGTTGGCCATCGGGAGAACTCCTCCTGTCCGAGATATGTGTCCAGCTACGCACCCAAACCTAGCGCTGGGCGTGGACGGTTGCAAGAGACTTTTCCCACAATCCGCGCGTCTCATTCGCGCTCTCGCCGTCGTCGGTTGCGGGCGTCCTGGCTCGGGTCTCGCCGGGGCGTGGCGAGATCTCTGGACTTCCGCCCGCCCATCCGCGGCCCTTCGTCTGGATCGCTACACGGGGTTGGGCACGTCGAGGAAAACGTGCCGCAGGTCGTGGCGCTCGGCGAGGTGCTCGCCCAGCGCACGCACGCCGTGTGTCTCCGTCGCGTAGTGTCCTGCGGCGATCAGCCGCACACCGAGCTCGCGGGCCTGCGCCATCGCGCGCTCGGCCGGCTCGCCCGTGAGCAGCGCATCGGCGCCCGCCGCCGCGGCGTCCGCCAGATAGTCGCTGCCGGCGCCAGCGACGATGGCGAGCGTGCGCACGTTCGGCGGCCCCGCGTCGAACACGAGCGGCTCGCGTCCGCCGGTCGCGGCGCGCACGCGCTCCAGGAGCTCTCCCGCGGGGAGACCCTCGCCGGGAAAGCGCGCGAGGCGGCCGATCGGCTCGCCGTGGTGCAGGGCGAAGGGCTCGCCCCTGTCGCGCTCAGCCCCCAGCGCGACCTCGAGCAGGGCGTTGTTGCCGAAGGTCGCGTGCGCGTCGAGCGGCAGGTGGTAGGCCGCGAGCGCGATGTCCGCGTCGAACAGCAGGCGCAGGCGGCGCCCCAGCTGCGCGTCGATCGCACCTGCGGTCTTGCCCCAGAAGAGGCCGTGGTGGACGATCAGGAGGTCCGCTCGCTCGCGCGCGGCGAACTCGAACAGCTCCACGCTCGCCGACACCCCCGTGGCGATCGTCGCTGTCTCTGGCGGGCCCGGCACCTGTAGGCCGTTCGGGCCGTAGTCCTCGAAGCGGGCCGGTTCGAGCAGCTCGTCGAGGTAGGCGAGGAGCTCAGCTGTGGGGGTCGGCATGGGGCGACGATACCCGGCCGCGGTGCCCGCCGCGCTCGCTCGTCGGCGCTCGTGTGGGATACTGAGCGCTGCGTCGGGGCGTGGCGCAGCCTGGTAGCGCGCACCGTTCGGGTCGGTGAGGTCCCGAGTTCGAATCTCGGCGCCCCGATTGGTTGGAGAACCGCGAAGGCCAGCGAACACGGGCGAACATCCCCGGAAACGCTGGGCCTCGCGGGATGGTGTTCGCGCGTGTTCGCGGCTGTTCGATGGTCTGGAGACCGCAAATGGACCGCAGCGGGTGCGAAAAGGGACCGCAAAAGGACCGCAGCCTCTCGGCTCGGGCGCGGTGACTCGCGTGGAGTCCTCCAAATGGAGGACAAGCCATCGCGACCCCGCAAATCCACCGCCACGGGAGCGCAATCTCCCCGCAAATCCCCCGCAGGCCTATGGCGGGGTGCAGAGCGATGGTCTAAAACACGAATGCTCCATCTCGCGAGATACGCAAAGCGGGTTCAGCGCGTTTGCATGCACGACCTCCCGCGCGTCAGCGTCCCGCTCGGCCCGTATGCTTGGCTAGATGGCCCGCAGTGATCTCCTGAAGCAGATGTTCGCGACCTATTCCAGGGGTGATCACGCTGCCTTTCGCACTGTCGCCGAGGAGGTCATTCAGGATGAGCGGCGCAAGCGTCATTCGCTTCTCGCCGACGAGCTCGCCGGTCTGCTCGATAACGTCGAGGCGCCCCTGCCGCTCAACGTTTCGACCCTTCAGCCGCTGCCGATGGGGCGGGACGAGGTGCCTCTCGTGCATGTGCGCACGCCGGGGCGTACGCTCGACGATGCTGTCCTGCGACGAGGCTCACGCGCTGTGGTCGAGGAGCTCGTGCGGGAGTTCCGCAGTGCCAGTGTTCTACACGCGCACGGCCTGAGGCCGCGCTCGCGGGCACTGTTTGTCGGACCGTCGGGGACCGGCAAGACCTTGACGGCCGAGGCCCTGGCGGGAGAGCTTGGCTTTCCACTCGTCGTGATCGATATCGCGACCGTCGTCTCCTCCTATCTCGGGGAAACCTCACGAAACCTCGCAGCAATTTTCGACTTCTGCTCGCGTGGTAGTTGGGTTGTGCTGTTCGACGAGTTCGATGCGCTCGCGAAGGAGCGCGCCGACAGCAGCGAGCACGGCGAGCTCAAGCGGGTCGTCACTGCGTTCCTACAGCTCCTCGACGAATTTCACGGTCGGTCGCTAATCCTTGCGGCGACGAACCATCCCGACCTGATGGATGACGCGGTGTGGCGGCGCTTCGACGAGGTTCTCGCGTTCGGCCTGCCAACGCAGAGTGAGATCGAGTTGCTCATAAAGATGAAGCTGCGCTCCACCCGTCACCGCGTCCCGTTGCGTGACCGCGCGAGGGCGATGAAAGGATTCAGTCACGCTGAGGTCGAGATCACTTGTCTCGACGCGTTGCGTCGCTCCGTGCTCGGTGGCGACGGCGTCGTGAGCGAGGAAGACCTCGCGCAGGCGACAGCACGAATGGAGGAGCGACGGCGGACGATCCGCAGCGCGCGGGCGTAGGCACCGCCGCGCTACCGCATCTCCGCCTCGTCGCCGCTGAGCCTCATGGCTCACGCCACGCGCGCGGCAGTGGACCCCGGGCGCGCATACATGGCGATCGCGCTTCACACGGAGCGAAGCTAGACAGTCGCGCGCGAGCGCTTGCAGCCATCCACATTGAACGCCGCGCCACGCTCGGCGTCGACCCGAAGCTCATCCTCGTTTTTGATCTTGTCGGGCCAGTCGCAACGTCGGCGCTTCGCGCCGCGGGGCTGACCGTCCTCGGGGGAACCCAGGGCAGCGCGGTCGTCGCGTTCGCCGATGACCCGCAGCTTCACGCGTTCCTTGAGCGTGTGCAGAGCTATCGCGCCGCCGAGACGGATGTCAAATACGCGCCGAACGAGGGGTTCATCGATGTTCTCGCAGACATCCGCCTCTACTCGGCGCAGGACAGACTCACGCGGCGGTTGCGGGAACGGATCGAGGCGGACGCGTCAGCGCGACTTGACGTGCAAGTCGATCTTTGGCATCCCGGCGACCGCGAGCTTGGTGAGGCATGGATCAGAGAGACAGCTGCCGCGGTCATAGCCGCTGAGGGCGATGTGCGCGACCGCTACGTCAACCACCGGTCCGGACTTCTCCTGATTCGTGCGACTGTGCCTGCGGTCGCTGTCGCAAAGCTCGCTGAGATCGACGAGATTGCGCTGATCGATGGGCTGCCAAGTCTGTCGCCGAGCCGAGCCCGTCCGCGGCAGGCGTCGGTTGATCAGCTCCCTGACGTCGCGCAGGCCTCCTCCACTGCGCCCCTGGTCGGGCTGATCGATTCTGGGGTCCGCTCAGCTCATCCGATGCTTGCGCCTGCGATGCTCGACGCCGTCACGCTGTCCGATGAGTTCGCCGACGGCGAGGACGAGAACGGGCACGGCACACGAATCGCTGGCCTTCTCCTGCATGGTCAGCTCGAGGACGCCTTGGAGATTGGGCTGCTTCCGCGTCCGTTTTGTCGGCTGCTGTCCGTGCGCGTACTTGGCGCGAACAATCAATTTCCGGCCGCGAGCGTCTGGGAGGCCGAGGTGGAGAAGGCAATTCGCTACTGCGCCGCCCAGGGCACCCGCGTCATCAATCTCTCGATCGGCGACGAAGATACGGTCTACGAGGGAGCCCGTTCCACGCCGCTCGCTGCGATCCTCGATCAGCTCGTGCGTGAGTTGGGACTTGTCCTCGTCGTACCGACCGGGAATGTCGCACCGGCCGCGTACCTCGACGCCACTGACACCGAGGTCGACGCGTACGTCGATGCTCTGCTGACAAGCGCCGAGACGACGATGCTCGACCCGGCTCCCGCAGTAACCGCGCTGACGGTCGGCGCGCTCGCACCGGAGGCTCTTGCTGGTGCAGCGCTCTCAAGTTTTCCGGCCAGCAGGCGAGCGCTCGGTCGCGGCGGATGGCCGGCACCGTACTCGCGACGCGGGCCGGGGATCGATGGCTCGATCAAGCCAGAGCTATCGGCGGTCGGCGGGTCACTCGCGATCGACGCCGAGTTCGGAACATTCGTTGACGACGATGCACTCGGTGTCGTGAGCACAAGCGGGCTCCCCGTCGAGCGGTTGCTCGACATAGATGTCGGCACCAGCTTCGCCGTGCCTCTCGTCACTCGGGTCGCCGCCTGCGTGCTTGCACGCTACCCCGAGTTCGGGGCGAATCTCGTTCGGGCACTGACGGTACTCGCGGCAGATGAGCCGTCGTTTGCAGAGGCGCTCGGTGACCTGACCTCGGCTGCTCGCCGAGCGGTCGAATTGCAGACCGTTGGGTACGGCGAACCACGTCTGACCGAGGCGGTGGAGTCAACGCCACATCGGACAATCCTGGTCGCGGAGGGCGAGATCGAGGTTGACACGACGATGATCTATGAGATTCCGATCCCGACGAGCTTCGGCGCGGGAGGCGGGACTCGGGGGATCGACATCGCGCTTGCGTTTGATCCCGAAACGCGTGCGCGGCGACTGGACTACGCGGCTACGAAGATGGAGTTCTGGCTCGTTCGTTGCATGTCGCCGGAGGAAATCACGGAGGTTTTCACCTCCACGAACCCTGAGGAGCTAGAGCGCCTTGAGACGGCCGACGACGACGTGAATGAGGACGAACAAGACGAGGAGGACGACGTAGCAAAGCCCAAAAAAATCACGCCTTCGCGGCTCAAGCGCAAGCTCGTCAATCTCTCTCCGAACGTACAGATCCGCTCGCGTGGAGCCAACCAGCTCGGCCGGGTGAGAATCGCTCAGCGGCTCCCCGACGGCGACGGCGAGACATACCATCTTGTTGTCCAATGCCGAAGTGTTTGGGCGTCGAGCACCTTCAGCCAGTCGTTCGCGATCGCGGTCGCACTGTCGCGGGATGAGGCTCACCCGCCCATCTATGAGGAGTTGCGCGCCCGCACCCGCGTTGCGGTTGAGGTCCCGGTCGAGATCGAGCTGAGGCGCTGAAACGTTACGACTGAGCTGGGAGGTGCGTGCTCGTTGCGAGCCCGCTTCGGCTGCGCGGTGTCCCCGAAACCATCCGCACTCAACGGAAGCAGCTAACCGCCTCATTGGCGAGGAACGCTATCGGTATGCCCGCCTGCCCCGAGCGCTAGCTGCGTCGCCTGCCTTCGTAGTTGCGCGCTACTTCCGACCACCGAGACCTGGAGTAACGTACGTGTGTTCGGGATGGCATACACGGGGTCTCCAAGGGCGCGAAGCCCGGTATGGACGCGGTATGAGGACCGCAAATGGGACCGCAGGCTGCCCAAAATCCCCGTGTTTACTGGTTCTCTAACCGTTCGCCCCGATTGGTTGGAGAACCGCGAAGGCCAGCGAACACGGGCGAACATCCCCGGAAACGCTGGGCCTCGCGGGATGGTGTTCGCGCGTTCGTTGGTCTGGAGACCGCAACGGACCGCAGCGGACGCGAAGGGGACCGCAAAAGGACCGCAGCCCCTCCCGGATGGGAGCTGCTTTCTCGGCGCGTCGGTCAGTTCGGCGATCAGCGCTGGAGACATGAGGTCGTAGAGCGATCATCGATGTTATGAGTCGCAACCTCGCCGGGCGTCTGCGAGGCCAGATTGAGGAGACGATCCAAGACGGCTCGTGCGTGATCGTGGCGTTTCGTCCCGAGCGGCCGGGGTGGGTTGACCGTCCGCTGGATGAGGGGATCGCGTACATGGTCGTGACGATCCGTGACGGGCAGGTAGTTGAGATGCGGGCGTGCGCGGATCGTGCCGTGGCCCTTTTCTACGCGCAGGCCGGCGAGCGGCCTCAGTGTGGTCAGTGGAGAGGCGTCCGCGCACCGTTACCCATAGCTGCCATGTGATGCGGTGAATGACAAGTGTGATCCCGACTGGCCCGCCCGGACATTTGCCGCGCGGCGGGGATGAGCCGTTCCGGAGAGGGGGTTCACGATCAGGGACGATCAGCCGCTGGTAGCGCAGGCCGCAGAAATGGGTATCCCACAGGTTGAATCTTGTGTCGGCTGAAAGGAAGATCGAAAATGGAGATTGCTTTCATCACAAGCGTGGCGGTGATCGCTGCTGATCCGCCGGAGAGCCGCAAGCTCTATGTTGACGCCCTTGGGCTGCCGCTTGAGGGTGACGGTGAGGATGGCTACTACCACAGCGAGAAGATCGGCGGCAGCAAGCATTTCGGTGTATGGCCGCTCTCGCAGGCCGCCGAGGCGTGTTTCGGGACGAACGCGTGGCCGGCTGAGCGGCCGCTTCCCCAAGTGAGCCTTGAGTTCGAGGTGCAAGACCGCGAGGCCGTGCAGGCCGCTGTGCGAGAGCTAGAGGCCGAAGGCTTCTCTCTGCTGCACCCCGTGCGAGAGGAGCCGTGGGGGCAGACGGTCGCGAGGCTCCTCTCGATCGAGGGTTCGATTGTCGGAATCTCATACGCGCCGTCGCTTCACGGCTGACCGACAAGATTGCCCGCGTAATCGTGGGTGTTCCAACCAGTCAGTCCGAGCTTGCACCTATGGCAGTACTCGAGCCTGTTCGTGAGGCTCGGGATCGTGGACGCATCGCGGAGCCGTTGAGACGGACCGCAGACCTTCGAAGGAGTCAGCTCAGGCACCGGTCGCCGTGTAGAGCCAAGCGCCGTGGGCGGCGAGGGATGGAGTCGTCCGCAGTCGCGGTGACTTCCGAGGGGGAACATATGATCGATCGATATGAGCGTCGCTCCGATTCAATCCCGTCTCTTCGCTTCCGCGCCTCGAGCAACGGCTGCCAACTCCTCGGTCTTCACGCCGAACATGACGTTGCCGGTTCATCGCTGGTTCAGGTATTCGGCTGGATTCTCCGCTGCGTGGGTCGATGAGACGGTGAGAGATCGGTCTTTGCGTGAGCGGCTGAACGTTCTCGATCCGTTTGCGGGCTCGGGGACGACGCTCCTCGCCGCGCGCGCGGCCGGCGCCGACTCGATCGGCATCGAGAGTCATCCGTTCGTTGTTCGAGTCGCGCGCGCGAAGCTCCATGCCTGGGACTCCGCCGATGAGCTGGAGGATCGCGCGGCGGCCGTTGTGGCGGAGACTAGACCCTTGAAGTGGGCAGATCCACCCGCGCTGATGGCGAAGATCTATGCGCCGAACGTGCTGGCCGCGCTTCGCGGTCTTCGCGACACCGTGGAGCGGCAGGCGAGGAATGACGCGATCGACACCCTGCTGTGGCTTGCGCTTGTCGGCGTCCTGCGCGTGTGCTCGCCGGTTGGCACCGCCCAATGGCAGTATGTGCTGCCCAACAAGACCAAGCGGCGCACCGCCGAGCCCCTCGCGGCATTCGTCGCACAGGTTGCGTTGATGGTCTCTGACATGCGCGAGCTGGGCGAGCAACCAGATGCCCTGGCAACGCTCTATGAGGAAGACGCCAGGATCATAGCCAGCGTAGAAGAGGATTGGGCGGACTTGGTGATCACCTCGCCTCCCTATCCCAACAACTACGACTATGCCGACGCAACCAGGATCGAGATGACGTTCCTGGAGGAGATTGCCGGTTGGGGAGACCTCCAAGACGCCGTTCGCTCTCGACTCGTCCGCTCCTGCTCACAGCACATGGTCAGATATGACGCCACGCCTGTGTTGGACTCTCCGGACGTTGCGCCAATCGAGAGTGAGCTTCGACAGACCTTCCAGCGCCTGGCTGAGGAGCGCCAGCACCACGGCGGCAAGAAGAATTACCACTCGATGGTCGTCGCCTACTTCGCTGACCTATCGCAGACCTGGCAGGCGTTGCGTCGCGTTTGCGCTCCCGGTTCCGAAGCACTGTTCGTTGTCGGCGACTCCGCCCCCTATGGGGTCTATGTGCCAGTGGATCGCTGGTTGGGCGAACTAGCCCTGGCTGCTGGATTTGAGTCGTACGATTTCACTAAGCTACGGGATCGCAATATAAAGTGGAAGAATCGCAAGCACCGGGTTCCGCTCCACGAGGGTATTCTGAGAGTGAGGGGATGATGGCCCAATCTCCTGCGCATCGGCTTGGTCAGATACTCGGTGAAATACTGGAGTTGGCGCTGGAACCAGCGCTCGTCGCATTTTGTGCCAGCCATGAGCTTTACCTCGATACGGCACGCCGCCGCCCTCGTGGCGCGAGGCTCGCTTCCACTGTGACGTGGGAAGACGATCTTGGGAATCAGCATGATCTCGATTTCGTAATCGAGCGAGGCGGAACCGATGGGGAGATCGGGATTCCCGCCGCATTTATCGAGACGGCATGGCGCCGATACACAAAACACTCCAAGAACAAGGCCCAGGAGTTGGAAGCCGCCGTCCTCCCCGTGGCGGCGAAGTGGAGCCACGTCAAGCCGTTTGCGGGCGTTCTACTCGCTGGTGAATTCACGGGTAGGTCTGTGGAGCAACTCCGTTCGAACGGCTTTGTCGTTCAGCATATTCCCTATCCGACGGTGGTCGATGTCTATGCTAGTTTTGACATCGACGTATCCTCTCAGGAAGGTACGGCTGAGGTCGATCTCCAGCCCAAGGTAGATCGCCTGCAAGCGCTTTCCGATGACGAGAGGCACTCTATTGGCGACCGTCTGCGAGGTGCCGCAAAAGCTGAGATAGAGGCCTTTATAGAGGATCTGAGTGTCGCTATTTTGCGTCGCATCGACTCCGTCTCAATTCTGCCGCTGCATGGTTCGGAGACGGTGGTCTCCACCGTCAAAGCAGCGATCAAATCGCTCGCCGGGTACGTGCCGCCGCAGGCGCCCGGAGCACTGATCCGCTTTGAGGTGGTCGTTCGATACGACAACGGAGATCGCATCGTTGCGGACTTCGCAAACGCCGCCGACGTGGTGGGTTTCCTGGAATCTTTTGACTCGCCTTAACCCATCTGCCTTAACCGTTTCGACCTCTGTCGCTGAAACTCAAAACTCTGGCCCCAGGTGAGCGGGGGTGCGGCGCAACGAAGCGCCTGATCTACACGGCTCGACGAGCCGTCACGGCACAGGCGACGATGCTGGAGCGGATGGGCCGATCGAGCCGCTCATAAAGGATCCGGTTCTCGTCCTCGACGGTATCGCGCTGCCGCTGCGAGAGCCTCGACCAGAACGACATCGTGCCGAGCAGCGCGTTGATCTCGTCGGCGCTGTGCTCGACAAGCCTCGGCACGGCGGCGATCTGTGCGTCGTCGAACAGGTTGGCTACATAGGCACGCCCCACGCCGTAGCTGCCAAGCCAGGCCCAAACCTCCGAGATGTTCCCGCGGCGCTCGCGCACCCCCGCGAGCATCGCCTCTAGCTCCCTGTAGCTTGGCCAGTCCGCGGCGAACTCTGGCGCGATCCTCGCGATCACGCTCAGCAGGGCATGTTGGTCGTCGGCGCCACGCGGATCGTTCAGCCCGAAGTACTGGACCAGCGCGAGCGTTCCGCCAGGCACGAGTGCCTCGGCGGCCTTCCGCCACCCGAGGTCGGGATCGATCCAGTGCATCGCCGAGGCCGAGAACACGGCCTGGAAACGCTCGCGGGGGAGAGGCACATCCTCGAGGCGGGCGTTCACGAACTCCACGCCGCCGGTGCCCCCGAGATTCTGCCGCGCCAGCGCGATCAGCCGATCGCCAGGCTCGATGGCTGTCACGCGCAGGCCCCGCGCGAGGAGGTCGTGGGTCAGCTGCCCGGTCCCGCAGCCGATCTCGAGCACTCGATCGCCGGCACTGAGAGTCGCGACCTCACAAGCGTGGTCGAGCAGCGCCTCGGGGTAGGTCGGACGGTGACGATCATATTCATCGGCGACCTCCTCGAAGACCTTGCCGTAACTGCGCTCGAGTGCTCCGTCGGGCATCGCAGCAATGTAGGTCGCGTGCCGGATGATCGGGAAGCTCAGCTTCTCCGCCGCTTGTTCGGGGCCCGTGGTGACGTTAGACTCGCGATCGATGTCGGAAATCTAGCCTGCGGTGTATAGAGCTGGATCTGGCAAGCCAGTGGTGCTGCTGCACGGCTTCACTGCCGCGTGGGGGATCTGGCATCCGATCCTCGCCGACTTGGTCGCCCGCTACGAGGTGATCGCGCCAACGCTGCCAGGTCATCACGGCGGGCCTGCCTACCCTGCGGACCAGCCGATGACCTTCGGGCATTCCACCGACGCGGTCGAAGTACTGCTGGACGAGCTGGGTGTCGGTACGGCGCACTTCGTCGGCAACTCGATGGGCGGTGGCATCGCACTCGAGCTGGCCAAGCGCGGGCGTGCGCGTTCGGTCGTCGCGCTCGCGCCCGCTGGAGGCTGGAGCCGTGGCGACGGTGAGGGTCCGCGCATCGGGAACTTCTTCGCCAAGCAGATCAAGATGCTCATGCGAACCCACGCCTGGAGCGAGCGGATCATGAGACGTCCCGGGACTCGCCGCCTGGCGTTCAGGGAGATGATGCGCCACGGCGAGCTCGTGTCTCCGGCCGACGCCGCCGAGATATCGCAGGCGGCGCTGGACTGCTCGATCAGCCAGCGCGCCATCCAAGCGCTGCGCGCCGACGAGGTCGGACTTACGATCGGCGATCTCGACCGGATCGCCTGCCCGGTGCTACTGGCTACGCCTCAGTTCGATCGCATACTGCCCGGTCCCCTCCACGCCCCCCGCTACCGTCGCGAGATACCGGGCGTCAGGGCGATCACGCTTTCGGACTGCGGACACGCGCCGATGTGGGATGACACCAAGCTCGTGACGAAATTGATCGTCGAGCAGGTGGACCGTAACCTTGGGCTCAGCCCTGGTGCCCAGGCGGATGTGCTTTCACGGTCCGCGGCAGTTGGCGCCTAACGAGCGAGCCGTGTTGGCGCGACCCGTCGAGCGTGTGCTCGATCTGGTCTAGCTCGACCACGCTTGGCTCACGGGCTCCCGTACTCAGCCGGAGCGCTTACCCGCCAGTCCGCGCGCGATCAGGCTCTGCGCGGTGTCCGCGATCGAATCGTCGATCGGGCGCGTCTCCCAGCCGAGCGTCGTCTTCGCCTTCTCGGCCGTGTACGTGGGCGACTCTCCGAGGTCCTTCACGATCGTGCGGACACTCGGGTCGAACAGGCCCATTGCGCGGATCAATAGGTCAGGCGCGACGCGGGTGGGAACCTTGGCCGCGTCGGCGCCGAGGCGCTCGCGCAGGGTCGCGGCGACGTCCTTCATCCAGAGGAAGCGGTCGACGGCCAGGAAGCGCTCGCCGCCGGCCTCCGGGGCGGTCATCGCGCGGATGTGAAGGTCGGCGACGTCGCGGACGTCGACCAGCACGAAGCCGAGCCGAGGCACCGCCGGCATGCCTCCCAGCAGCCGTTCGATCACCTGCAGCGAGAACGAGCGGTCCTCGCTGAGCACCGGACCGAGGATCGCACCCGGGTTCACCACCGCCAGCCGGCTCTCGGCGCCGCGCGCCCGGACGTGCTCCCAGGCGGCGCGCTCGGCGATCGTCTTCGAGCGAACGTACGGTGTCCGCCGAAGGTCCCGTGCGTCAGTCCAGTCCGCCTCGTTGTACGGCTTGGCGGCGGACGGCGCGCGTCCATGGCGGACCGCCGCCACCGAGGAGGTCATCACGACGCGCTTTACGCCGGCGTCGAGGCTCGCGCCGATCACACGCAATGCGCCGTCACGGGCCGGGACTATGAGCTCGTCTGGATCCTTCGGCTGCGCCGGCGGAAAGGGCGAGGCGACGTGCAGCACATAGTCGCATCCCGCCACCGCCTCGTCCCAGCCATCGTCCGTGCTGAGCTCGGCGGCGAGGATCGACAGGCGCTCGCCAGGCTCGACACCGCCGGCGGCGAGCGAGGCGCGCACGTCATCGCTGCGCCGCAGGTCGCGGACGGTCGTGCGAACCGTATAGCCGCGGCGGAGCAGCTCGGCGGCGCACCAACCCCCGAGGAAGCCCGTCCCCCCTGTGACCAGCACCGTCCCGCCTGACTCGGCCATGCGCGGAGTCTACGTCGCCGGCCGCGCACCTACGAGTTGTGCGTTCACGCGGATCAGTTCGGAGCAGCCGCTTCGTTGGGCTGATGCTGTTGATCCTGGCTCGACTGCCGCGCTTTCGCGGCCGCCAGAAGCGCAAGCATCGCGCGATGCCGCGTGGCGCCGCCCAACAGCGCCGCGTCGAGCTGGGCGCGCTTGAACAGCCAGTGCACGTCGGCCTCCCAGGTGAAGCCGATGCCGCCGTGCATCTGGATCGCGGCGGCGGTGACCGCCCGTCCGCCTTCAGCGGCCGCCGCTGCGGCGAGCGCCGCGGCCTCGGGGAGCAGCACCGGGTCCGCACCGACGGCCCAGGCGGCGTAGTAGGCAGTCGAGCGGGCGCTCTCGGTGTGCAGCAGCATCTCCGCGCAGCGGTGTGAGACGGCCTGAAAGGACCCGACGGGGACGCCGAACTGCTTGCGTTCCTTGACGTAGGCGAGCGTCATGTCGAGCGCGCGTTGGCAGATGCCGACGACCTCGGCCGCGATCGCCGCGTGGATGCGCTCGGCGGCACCGGGGCCGAGCGGCGTACCCTCGCCCGCGACGTTCGTCGCGAAGCGCCGGGTGGGATCGATCGAGATGAAGGGGTCTGTCTCGGGTGACTCGATCAGGATCGCCCCGTGGTCGTCATCGAGCACGACGGCGACCGCTGCCCCGGCGGCGTCGGCCGCGAGCTCGCGGGTGCCGATCCCGGCCGTCAGCTCGCCCGCGGCGAGCCCGGGCAGCCAGCGGGCGCGCTGGCGCTCGGTGCCCCCGGTCTGGATGGCCGCGGCGGCCGCGGCGGTGGACAGGAACGGCGTGGCCCCGCAGGCGTAGCCGAGCTCCTCGGCGAGGACGGCCAGCTCGACGGCCCCAAGTCCCTGTCCGCCGTGCTCCTGCGCGACTGCGATGCCGGGCCAGCCGAGCTCGACCAGCTCGCTCCACAGCGCACCGTCATACGCGCCTGTCTCGGCTGCTTCGCGCACGCGCGCGAAGGGCGAGCGCGCCGTGAGCAGCTCGCGGGCGACGTCCTTGATCTCGCGCTGATCGGGACTGAGGTCGAAGTCCACGGCGGTCTCCTAACGCGACTTGGGCAGGCCGAGCACGCGCTCGGCGACGATGTTCTTGAGCACCTCGGTCGTGCCCCCCTCGATCGAGTTGCCGCGGGCGCGCAACAGCTCATATGCCCACGGATCGCCGGCGCGCAGCGCGCGCGGACCGAGCAGGTCGACGGCGAGCTGCGTCAGCCGCTGGTTGGTGTCCGACCACATCCACTTGGTCAGCGAGCCCTCGGGCCCCGGCTGGCCGTACTTCTCGATCGCGGTCAGCCCCCGGTAGGCCGTGAGTCGCACGATCTCGGTGCGCAGGTGCAGCTCGCCGAGGCGGTCGGCGATCACGGGGTCATCGAGCCGGCCTTCGCGGGCGGCCTCGTCGATCACGCGGTCGAGCAGTTGACGCAGGCGGACCTGGAGGAAGAACCCGAGGCCGGCGCGCTCGTTCATCAGCGTCGTGAGCGCCACCTTCCAGCCGTTGCCCTCGCCACCGAGGATGTTCTCGTGCGGGATTCGCGCGCCGTCCAGGAACAGCTCGTTGAACTCGGGCTCGCCGGTGATCTGGCGCAGCGGGCGGATCTGCACGCCGTCCTGCTCCATGTCCATCAGGAAGTACGTGAGCCCCTTGTGCTTGGCGGCCTCGGCGTCGGTGCGGGCTACGAGCATGCACCACTTCGAATACTGCGCGCCGCTCGTCCACACCTTCTGACCGGTGACGACCCACTCATCGCCATTCCGCACGGCCCGTGTTTTCAGGCTCGCGAGATCCGAGCCGGCGTCGGGCTCGGAGAAGCCCTGACACCAGATCTCATCGGCGGTGAGGATCGGCGTGAGGTAGCGCTCCTTCTGCCGATCCGTGCCCCAGGTCATGATCGTCGGCCCGGCCAGCAGCAGGCCGAGCACGTTGGCGGGCAGCGGCGCGCCAGAGCGCCCGAGCTCCTCGAAGAAGATCGCCGACTCGGTCAGCGTCGCCCCACGTCCCCCGTACTCGCGCGGCCAGTGCACCGCCGCCCAGCCGCCGTCGGCGAGGCGCCGCTGGAAATCCCGCCGCCACGCGTACTGACGATCTTCGTCGCCGTCGGGTTCGGCGCCCGGGTCGTTGGCGGCGAACCACGCGCGCAGCTCGTCGCGAAACGCGATCTCGGGCTCGCTGAACGTCAGATCCATCGTTCGTCATCTCCTTTGCGGCGGCGAGGCATGTGGGACTGCGGGCGAGGCATGTGAGACTCTCAGACGCGTTACGCGTCGCAGACTACCTCCCGCACGCCTAGACCTCTCGGCGCGAGCAGGCGCTCGGCACGACCAGGCCGCTCGGCACGAGCAGACCTCGCGGCGCGAGCAGGCCTCGCGGCGCGAGCGAACGCCGGGGCGTGTTCAGTAGCCTGGGCGCAGGAGCCCTGAGGCTCGACGGCCCCTTCGGGAAGGATGGACAAGAAGATGGAACGCAAATGGTGGACGCTGATCGCCGTGTGCGTCGCGACGTTCATGCTGCTGCTCGATATCACCGTGGTGAACACGGCGTTGCCGAGCATCCGCAAGGA
>DASXMO010000009.1:0-16229 GCA_036495605.1 Solirubrobacteraceae bacterium | reverse complement strand
AGCTGACAACGGCTACTCCGTCGATATCTCAACACCTATTCGCGACTACCGATTCTTCGTTGATTCCTCCGATTTCGATGGCGACACCGCGGCCTTCGTTGCCTTGGAGGATTCCTCATTCGGACTGTGGGCTGCTCGCATCATCAGAAACCACGAGCGTCAAAATGTCCTCCTTGAGGTCCTGGCGGATGCGCCGCTCGACGGGGTCCCAGAGCACGCCGAGACGGATGTACACGGTGGGTCTATCAACGTAAGGAAGTCATGGGTGCAGTCTGCCCCGGCCACTAACGAACATTCAAATCGGAAGCGATCTACCGAGTAGCATTCTCAACCGCGTTTTAGTGGGCTCCCGAGAGCGCGATCGGCAAAGACACGCCCAGCACGCGCCCACTCGCATCGAGCACCTGCACCGCGACTTGGCGCGCAGATGTGTTTGGGAGCGTGATCGCGGCCTCGAACCCGTTATACGGAGCTGCGGCGACAGGAGCGAGTGAGCGAGTGCTGCTACCTGCCAACAGCCGCCATGTCGCCACGGCCGTAGCTCCATTCCAGCTCGCATAGGCGGTGAGCGCCCCATGAGCGCCCGCGCGCACCGCGAGAGACGGTCGCTGCTTGGGCGCCCCAGCCCAGGGGAACTTGAGCACGGTGTAGGACTGATAGGCCGCGGGCAAATGGGCGTCGAAGAGGATCTGCCCCGACGGGGAGTATTCGGAGAAGAACGGTTCCTGCCCCCAGCCGACGAACCAGTTGCCGCTGGGCAGCGGCTGGAAGTCTCCCTGGCTTGCAGCGAGCAGGGGCGTCGGATGGACAAAGCTCGCGACGAGGCTCGCGGTTTTTGTCTGCGTGTTGAGCGAGAGCACGGTCACGCGCGATTGGGAGTGGACCTTCGGTGTGCCGCCATTGTCGAAGAACGAGATCGTGCCGCCGGCATCTTCGCGCGCATCGTGCTGCCAGGCCGGGGCGGCTCCCGGGGCAAGAGCGAACGTCGAGTGCTTGCCACCGAGCCGCCAGACGATCTGACCGGTGCGCGCATTCACGTAGTAGGCGGCCCACGTGTTGCGCGAGTCCACGAGCACCTCCGGGCCATGTTCAGAGACGGCATTGATGTGGAAGTAATCCCACGGCGAGATCGGCGTGCCCCCGTGCCCCACCGGCATGTAGGAGTCCGCAAGGGCCACGTGGTCGAGTGCGTGCCATTCCGAACGCACGAGCCCCGTACGCAGGTCCATTTCCTGAAAGAGTGTGTCGGCAACGGCTCCGTCGGCTGGGCCGCCGTAGGCGCTGAGGTTGCAACGAATCGCGTCGTACACCGTGAATAGTGCCGTGCCCCTGGGTGTGATTTCGAACGCGTGCAGGTCAGGCTGATAACCGTTGCCGGCGCGCACGATCGCGACATCGTTGTAGGAGCTGTCGGCGATCACGATCCCTGCGTCGCGTCGCCCGGCGGCGAGCAACGGGTCTTGCCACCAGGTGAGCACAGGCCGGCCTTCATAGCTCTGCACGCGCAGATCCGCGGCTCTGGAGCCATGTGGGATGGGCTTGAACCACACGAGATTGCCGGCGCCGTCGAGGATCATCGGCCCGTATTGGCCTGGTCCGGCGTAGGGCGCCAGGAAGATGTCACTCGGCGATGCTGTGCTCGTGCCGCCTCCTCCGCCGCCGCTGGCGGCGGTCGTGACGGTGACCGTGGGCGGTCGCAGATCCGAGCGCGAGATGAAGTGTTGGAGTTCACTCGACTTCGCCGGCGGGGGCGGAGGAGGCGGCGTCTCCAAGGAACGGCTAACCGAGTCGACCTCGGCGACCGTGAAGCGCCAAGCGAATGGCACGATCGAGCCATTCGCGCTGCGTAGAGCTCCTCGCACTGTCACCGTCTCGCCCTGCGTGAAAGGTTTGCCGGGCAGGAAGCTCGCTCCGTCGCCCTGCGAATATGCGGTAAGCCGGCCCGTATGTACTCCGCTGCGCGAGCCCACGACGACGAGCCGCTGGATCTCGGCAGCAGGCACGCCCAGCAGACTGATCTGAGCGAGGTAGGAGGCGTCCTCGGAATCCGGCGCTGGGGAGACACTGAGGGCACCGCCGGCCAGCGCGCGTGAGACGTTGAGGGTGCCAGGCACGCAAGCCGGAGCGCTTGCCGCGGCGCTTGCGCCGGCGTGCAGGCAGACCGTCACAAGCAGCACGAGTGCGCCCGCCAGCACGACACGGACCGGTGGACGGCTCAAACGATCGGGTGAGAGTGGATTCAACCGGCGGTGAGCCTAGCCAGAACACCCCGGGAATGCGCCGCTAAGCACGCTACCCTGGAAGGATGATCAGCCAGGCAGATCGCGCGGCTGAGCGGCGCCGCGTAAAAATGGAGGAGATCGAGCGTCAGGTGAAGGACGGTTCGCTGACGATCCGCAAGATGACGGCCGAGGAGCGCAAGCGCTATCCCCCGCGTCCCTCTACCGGACGCGGACGCAGGCGCTGAGATCGCATCAGCGCCTGCCGATGGTCTGACTTCGCCCGCGAGCGTCAGCTCGCAAGCGATCGAACCAGTCGACGCTCACCCGGCTCGTCCTGCAGCTCCAGATATCGGAGCACGACCCGTCCGAGCACGATCACATCGCCGCTTTGAAGATCGGCCTGTGTGACACGGCGACCGTTCACCAGCGTGCCGTTGGCGCTGCGGTCGTCCAGGATGCGTGCCCGCGATCCTCGGTGCACGAGGATCGCGTGTCGGCGCGAGACCGAGCCCTCGTCCAGGTGCAAGTCCGCGGACAGGCCACGTCCGATGTGGATCACCTCGCGCCCAACCGGAACCAGCAACGTCTCTCCCGCCCCCTGCACCTCGAGATAGCGGCCCGGCTCGGCCTTCCGCGGCTCGCTCGCACGCCTACGGTTGCGCTCGTCCAGGCACGCGATCACATCGATCCGTTCGGTCGCTCCAAGCTCGACGGGATGCAGTGCTTGAACGGGCATGGTGAGCAGTCAAGCTCACCGTACTCAGTCGAAGCTCAACGCTCGTGAAGAAATAGCGAAACGCTCCCTATGCGGAGCGCGTGGTTTTCATGCGGCGCGCGTGGTTTTCGGTGGGTCCGAGCGGCGGGAAGTGCGCTTGGAGCTCCACCAGCACCAGCCGCCGACGACGAGCACCGGTACGACGTAGAGCATCGAGATGTACCAGTGCATCAGGCAGGCGAGCGGGGCCATCGAGATAGACGCTATCACGCGCTCACCACGCTTCGTTGTCCGGCTGAGATGGCTCCTGGGGAGCGTTTACGGCGACGTCCGGGCCGGTGACGACGACGGCTCTCTCCCCGCCTCCGGGGCTACCCGGTCGCATGCCGGCACGCGACCGGCGCCGGCGCACGAACACGACGAACGCCGCTCCGAGCAGGACGATCGCCACGCCGAGCACGATCACCGCGCTTGATGCGTGCGAGCTCTCGGGCGTCCAGAACAGCTGCCCCGCGACTGCTCCCGTCTGCGTCCCGACGCGGATCGGCACCTGCCAATTGAAGACCAGCGTGCGCTTGCTCTTGTTCTTGACCTGCGGGGGCGTCAGCGGCGACATCCAGTGGATGCGGTGGTCGTGCCATTCGAATTGGCCGGTGCGGTCGACGACTACCCAATGTGGTGCCGCGCTCGGGCTGGCGGAGGCCGGGACCGTGACGTTGCCGTAGAAGCTCGTGTTCAGATAGGTCGCGGGGGAGCGCGTGTTCTGCTCGGCCGTGCCGTTCGCAAGCACCCGCGCGTAGGGTTCTCCCTGATAACCGTAGATCGTGATCGTCTTGCCGGTGTGGTTCGTCAGCAACAGCCGGTCGGCGAACTCGAGCACTTCCAGGCTCAGGCCGGGCACGCTCGGCGTGATCGAGGTGATGTTCGAACGGTAGTTGAAGTTGCTGCCCTGATCGTCGATCGGGTTCCCGCTCTCCGCCGCCGTGGCGGCGGCCGTGCTCGCGGCGGCCGCCGCCACGGCCGGAATCGGTGAGACGAGGGCGGCCGCGCAGAGCAGCGCCGGCAAAGACCGGCGGCATGGGTTGCGCACCCGTTCGATCGCGGCGGGAAGACGTGCCGGCATCGGCTTCACCGTAGTGCAGACGACGCGCGCGAGGCGCCGGCGAGCCTCACGTGCCGACCGCCGAGAGCAGCCACAGGCCGAAGCTCGTGAAAGCGACCATCACGGCGAGCATCCAGTACTGCGAGCGCACGGCTTCCTCGACGTTGTCGTACATCGCCAGCGCCCGGTCGTGCGCGAGCGCGAGGCCGGACACGTGGCCCGCCACGAGCGCGGCCACCTGCACGTACCAGATCGCCGCGAAGGAGATCACGTTGTAGTCGATCTGATAGCTGCTGGTCCCGAGCAGGTTCGACCCGTCGCCGAGCGGGTCGGAAGCGAGGTAGCCGATCGCCTGACCTTGCCAGATCAAAAGCGAGAAGTAGTGCGCGAGCACGTACGCGAACCCGATCGGCACGAGCGTGTGTGCGAAGGCGTGCATCAGCTGCTTGGTGTCGTAGCGATCGCTGACGCTGCGCACCCCGGCGATACCGAGCCGGTAGACGCCAAAAATGAGCGCCACGCAAAGAACCAACCCCACCGAGTAGGTCAGCTCGTAGGCGGGCGTCTGATTGAACCCGAGATCCGTGAAGAGGCTCGCGAGGCTCGGCTCGATGTTGCGCCACACGCCGCCATTGCTGAACCCGTCGAAAGTCGTCGTCCCGATGATCGAGCAGGTCAGCGCGACAGTCCCCGGACGGATCTCAAGATCAGGGATCCCGCTGAGCGGGCGGCGCAGGCAGATGACGCCCCGCTCGTCGCGACACAACGGCGCCAGACGCGAGAGCAGGTTGAAGTAGGCCCCGAACCCGTCCGCGCGTCCACCCCACTCCTCCACCCCGAACAGCGTCATGCCGGCGAGCATCACCAGGAAATAGGCCAGGGACAGCGTCGCCAGCGTAGCCGGATGGTCTCTGTCGGCAGGGACATAGACGAGCTCCAGCCAGGCAAACCCGACGATCACCGCAACCGCCGGCCACATGCCCAGCCGGTCGGGATAGCGAAGCGGCGCGCCTCGACGCTCCGACGCAGGATTCCCGTGCGTGAACCTGCGCGCGTGACCGATCAGCGCATCCACGACCCGTGCGCACGTGCGCCACGGACTGAGAGCCCGAAACACGTCGCCGAACAGCACGCTCGCGACCGGCACGCCGACCCAAAAAATGACGTAGATGAACGTCACTGAGAAGTTCGCCAGCGGCACCTGCGCACCGGCGAACCCGCTGTAGAGCACCAGCGCGAACAACCCCACGCCCAGCAAGCACGCCAGCCATTCCACAACGCCCGGCAGGCGCACGAGCGCTCGCCGGCGCTGGCGTTGCAGCTGAGGCGTCGTCCACATCGTCGAGAGCGCCACGAACGAGACCACGAGCACGATCGCGGCGGTCCAGCTGAACAACCACACGGGGATCGGGAGGTTCGCCCGGCCCACGATCCCATGCGCCTGGGCGCTCGCCGGAACCGCCAGCGTCGCGGCCGTCAAGCCGCCGCAAAGGATGGGCAGCTTGCGAGCCAACGCGCGGTTCATGCCCGGCGCAGTCTACGGATCGTCACTGCCCCAGGCAGCAGGCGAATCGGAGAGGAGTACCGATCCTCACGCGGCGATTCCGGCGCGATCGCCGGCTGTGAAGGCATAACCTTCGCCCGCATGAGCGCATCCCCCGTCGCCGTCTCAACCAGCATCGAGGCCGCCCTGCAGGTCGGGCCGCTGGTGATCGCCGGGCTGCTCTACGCCAAACGGGTACGCACCCTCGCGATCGAGGGACGCAATCCCGTGCCGGGCTGGCGACAGGCCTGCTTCTACGCCGGCTTCGTCACGGTCGCGGTCGCGCTCACCTCGCTGGGTGGGGCCAGCCAGGAACTGCTGCTCGCGCACATGGTCGAGCACCTGCTGCTCGGCGACATCGCGGCGCTGCTGATCGTGCTCGGGCTCACCGGACCATTGATCGCCCCGATCCTGCGTATCCGCTTCTTCGATCGCCTGCGCATCCTCGCTCATCCGCTGATCGCGTTCCCGCTGTGGGCGATCGACCTGTATGCGTGGCACCTGCCGGTCTTCTACCAGGCCGCGCTGCGCCATACCGGCGTGCACGCGCTGGAGCACGCGATGTTCCTCGGCTTCGGCATCAACATGTGGATGTGCCTGTTCGGGCCGCTGCCAATGCCGAGCTGGTTCGGCAACTTCGCGAAGCTCCTCTACATCATCGCCGTGCGCCTGGCGGGAACCGTCCTCGGGAACATCTTCCTGTGGTCGGGCACCGTCTTCTACCCGTTCTACGCCCACGGCGACGCCGTCCACCACATCTCCCCGCTGGCCGACCAGAACATCGCCGGAGCGGTGATGATGGTGGAGGAGTCGCTGCTCACGCTCGGCCTGTTCTGCTGGCTGTTCTTGAAAACGGCGCGCGAGGGCGAGGAGCGCCAGGAGCTGCTCGACTTCGCTCAAGCTCAGGGAGTCGAGCTGACCGACGCCCGCGCCGCCCGGGCGGTCGCCGCTGGTCGCGGCGCGGAGCTGCGCCGACGCCTTGAGAGCAGCACCGGCGCAACCGAGCGCTGAGAACCTGTGTAGCGCTATTCTCGGCGCATGTGCGTCGGCTGTGCAATGGCGGCGGCCTCGGCCGCGACCGGGACCCGGACGTGGCTCCAAACCCACAGCTTCGACTGGCTGACCCCCGCCCGCCTGCGCGCGCTGACGATCGCCGTTATGTCAGTTGCCGCGATCGTCTCCACGATCGGCTTCAGCGGTTCGACCCCACCGGCGAAGCACGCCGTGCCCTCGCGGACTGTGAGTGCAGCCTCAGCTCATCGCTAAGCGCCGCCCGCGACAGCGGGCAAGATGGTCAACTCCGCACCGTCGGCGACGGGTGTCTGCAGGCCATCGAGAAAACGGATGTCTTCACCGGCCACGTATACGTTGACGAACCGTCGCAGCGAGCCGTCCTCGTCGCTGAGTCGCTCGCGCAGCTCGCCGTGAAGCGCGTACAACCCGTCGAGGACATCCTGGACGGTCGCACCGTCGAGCACCGCTTCGGCCTCTCCGCCGGAAGCGGAGCGCAGTTGCGTTGGGATCTTGACCGTGACGCCCATCAGACCGCGACCGCCTCGGGCACTTGCGCCTGGAAGGACTCGAGCGTCGGAGCGATCGTGTGCGTGGTGAACGTGTCGCGCACGGCGTCGAGCGTCTTCAGACCCTCGCCGGTGATCACGAGCACGACGCGCTCGTCGGGATCGATCTCGCCGCGCTGCGCGAGCTTCGTGAGCACTGCCGTGGTGACGCCGCCCGCGGTCTCCGTGAACACGCCCGTCGTCTGCGCGAGCAGAGCGATGCCCTGCCTGATCTCATCGTCGCTGACCGCATCCACCGAACCGCCGGTCTCGCGCGCCAACTCCAGCGCGTACGGTCCGTCAGCGGGGTTGCCGATGGCCAGCGACTTGGCGATCGTGTTGGGCTTGACCGGCCGGCACACCTCGTGGCCTGCGGCGAACGCGCTCGCCACCGGCGAGCAGCCCTCGGCCTGGGCGCCGTTCATTTTCGGTGTCTCGCCGTCGAGCAGACCGACCTCGCGCCACTCGGAGAAACCGCGGCCGATCTTCGTGAACAGCGACCCCGACGCCACGGGCGCGACGATGCGGTCGGGGAGCTCAAAGCCAAGCTGCTCGGCGATCTCGAACGCGAGTGTCTTGGAGCCCTCCGCATAGTAGGGGCGCAGGTTGACGTTCACGAACGCCCAGTCGCGCTCGGCGCAGAGCTCGGTGCAGAGGCGGTTGACGTCGTCGTAGTTGCCCTCGACAGCGACTAGTTTCGTCCCGTAGACCCCGGTCGCGAGGACCTTCTGCTCCTCCAAGTCGGAAGGGATGAAGACATAGGACTCGAGCCCCAGCGCCGCGCCGTGCGCGGCCACGGAGTTGGCGAGGTTGCCAGTAGAGGCGCACGCGATCGTCTGAAAGCCCAACTCTCGCGCGCGCGCCGTCGCCACGGAGACGACACGGTCCTTGAACGAGTGGGTGGGGTTGGCGGCGTCGTTCTTGACCCACACCTCGCGCAGCCCCAGCCTCTGCGCCAGGCGATCGGCGCGGATCAGCGGCGTGCACCCGGCCGGTAGGCCGGTGCGCAGCGAGCCTCCGCCGCCGGTGTTCTCCGGGAATCCTCCGCGAGCGCTGCGCCCGTAGTCGGTGGTCGGCAGGAAGTCGGCGTAGCGCCAGATGTTCTGCGGACCCGCCTGAATCCGCCGGCGCAGCTCGTCGCTGTCGCCTCCGGCCAGACGACTGTGGTCGTAAGCGACCTCCAGCGGGCCGAAGCAGCGCTCGCACACGTACAGCGCCTCCAGCGGGTACTCCGACTTGCACTCCTTGCACTGCAGATGTGTCACAGCCATCTTGGGACTCCTTTTGAAGACCTTCGCCAGTTCAACGGTGTGGCGAAGAGCAAGAAGCCCGCCACACATCTTCTGGAATTGGCACCTTCCCGTCCTAAGACGGTGGTTGCCGGGGCTTCATCGGGCCAGTCCCTCCACCCCTCTTGATGTGTCCTGCTATGTAGCGGGCAAGTTTAGCAAGCGTCCGGACGGATGCAAGGCCACCGCCAGGTGCCGCCAGATCACACCAGGCGCGGTGGTTCGCCGCGCTCCGTCCCGGCGAGCGTGCTGCCACCGAAGAACAGGTAACGCTCGCGCCCGCATGGTGTAGTGGCGTGCGATGAGCGTAGCCAGAACCGAGGCATCGACCCAGATCGACGAGCAGACCCAGGCGCCTGGTCAGGAGCCAGCCGACTTCGAGCCGGAGATCCAGGCGGTCAAGCGGCGCATGTTGATCATCGTCAACCCGTACGCGACTACTGTCTCCGACCGTCTGCGCCATCTCGTCGCGTACGCCCTGCAGGGCAGGTTCGAGGTCGACGCGGTCGATACCGAGGCGCGCGGGCACGCCACCGAGCTTTGCCGTGAGGCGGCGCACGAGGGCTATGACGTGGTCGTGGCCTTCGGGGGCGACGGCACTGTCAACGAGGCCGCAAACGGCCTGCTCGGCTCCCCCACGCCGCTGACCTGCCTGCCGGGAGGCTCAGCGAACGTGTTCGCGAAGATGCTCGGCATTCCCGGGGAGCTCGTCGACGCGACCGAGCACCTGCTCGCACTGGCCGACGACTGGCGTCCCCGGAAGGTCGATCTGGGCATGGTCAGCGCCGGTGAGGGTCCCGAGGACAGCAGCGTCGCCGACCACCGCTGCTTCACCTTCGCCTCCGGCCTCGGCGTCGACGCGAGCGTTGTCGAGCGAGTCGACGCCAACCCGCGCCGCAAGGCACGCTTCGGCGCCTACTACTTCACCTGGGTGGCGCTGGGCACGTTTGCGCGCCGTTATCTCCTCAGGCCCCCGCGCATGGAGGTCGCGCTGGAGGATCGCGAGCAGCTCGCCGGAGTCACCACGATCGTCCAGAACGGCTCGCCGTTCACCTACTTCCAGAACCGCCCGATCGAGATCGCCGACGGTACGACGCTCGACTCGGGTTCGCTGTGTGGCTGCGTGCTGCATCGCGCCACGCCCCTGTCGATGCCCTCGATCGGTCTGCGCGCCTTCTCGCGCGGCGCACGGGTGACTCGCCACCGCCAGGTCACGGGCATCTCCGAGCTGACCGAGCTGACCGTCCGCTCCAGCGACGAGCGTCCGCTGCCGCTGCAGGTCGACGGCGACTATCTCGGCGAGGTCACCCACGCGCGCTACTCGATAATGCCCGCCGCGTTGAACGTCGTCGCCTGAGCGAGCGATCGAGGACGCAGTATCGCCGGTTGTACGTTGCGCTCCTAGGCGGGCGCTGGTCATGCTGGCCGATCGTAGATCCCGTCGATCTACGATCGGCAAGGACGCAGTGAGCGTGGCGTGCTCCGCACGCGTGCTGGCCGATATGAGATCGCATCTGATCTCATATCGGTAAGGACGCAGTATCGCGCCGGCCAGCGCCCGCCTAGGCGGCGGCGCCGCCGGGCGTGACGCGATAGGCGTCGAAAACCGAGTCGATGTTGCGCAGCCGCGTGATCGCGCCCTTCAAACCGTGGGTGTCGGCGACCTCGACGACGAAGCGGTTCTTGACCATCGGTCCCATCGACAGGCAGCGTGCTTCGAGGATGTTCGCGCCGGACTCCGAGAAGGCGCGCGAGAGATCCTCGAGCAGGCGGTGGCGATCCCAGGCGTCGATCTGGATCTCGACCACGAACGACGTGCTGCGCTCGCCCGCCCATGAGACGTTCGTGAAGCGCTCGGGGTCGCGGGCGAGGACGACCGCGTTGGGGCAGTCCTGGCGGTGGATCGTGATCCCGCGTCCAAGCGATATGTAGCCGACGATCTCATCGCCCGGCACGGGACGACAGCACTTGGCCAGGCGCAGCATCACGTCATCGACGCCTTCCACTTCGATCCCGTACTGGCCGGAGGACTTGGTCGGACGCCGGCGCGCACGCCCGACGCGCAGCAGCTCGGCGCCGGTGTCCTCACCGTCGGCCGCCTCGCCCTGCTTCAGGCGTTGCATCACCTTGTTGACGACGATCTTCGGCGAGACCTTCGCGGCGCCGAGGGCGATGTAGAAGTCATCGGCCTTGCGATAGCCCATCTCACGGATGACGTCCGCGAGCAGCGCCGATCCTGTGATCTTCTGCGCGGGGAGGCCCTGCTTGCGCAGGTGCTCCTGCAGCACCTCGCGTCCGGTGTGCTCGGTGTCCTGGCGCGACTCGGCTTTGAACCAGGCCTTGATCTTGTTGCGTGCGCGGGTGGTCTTCACCATCGCCAGCCAGTCGCGCGAGGGTCCGCGCTCGCGCTTGGCGGTCAGGATTTCGACGATGTCCCCCGAGTGCAGCTCGCAGTGCAGCGGGACGATCTTGCCGTTCACGCGCGCTCCGACGCAGCGGTGACCGATCTCGGTGTGGACCTCGTAGGCGAAGTCCAGCGGCGTGGCCCCCGCGGCGAGCGACTTGACCTCGCCCTTGGGCGTGAACACGTAGACCTCGTCCTCGAACAGGTCGGTGCGCAGCGTGTCCATGAACTCCTGCGGGTCCGAGAGCTCTTTCTGCCAATCGAGCATCGAGCGCAGCCACTGCAGCTTCGCGTCCTCGGGCGAGCCGGCGCGCCGGGCGCCTTCGGGGCCAGCTTGCTCGGAACCGGGCAGGTGCTTGTACATCCAGTGGGCCGCGACGCCGAACTCCGCCATCTCGTGCATCTCGCGCGTACGGATCTGGATCTCCAGCGGCCGCCCCTCAGGCCCGATCACGGTCGTGTGCAGCGACTGGTACATGTTGAACTTCGGCATCGCGATGAAGTCCTTGAAACGACCGGGCAGCGGCTTCCACAGCGAGTGGATCGCGCCGACGGTGCCGTAGCAGTCCTTCACGGACTCCACGATCACACGCATCGCCGTGAGGTCGTAGATCTCGTTGAACTCGCGGCCCTTCTTCGTCATCTTCGAGTAGATCGAGTAGAAGTGCTTGGCGCGTCCGGCGATCTGCGCCTCGATTCCCAGCTCCGTGAGCTCGCTCGCGAGATACTCCCCAGCTTCGCCGACGTAGCGCTCGCGCTCGTCGCGCTGCTGGGCCACGAGGCCCTTGATCTCCTGGTACTTGCGCGGATGCAACGTCGCGAACGCCAAGTCCTCGAGCTCCCACTTGATCGCGTGGATGCCCAGCCGGTGAGCCAGCGGTGCGTAGATCTCGAGCGTCTCGCGCGCCTTCTCCATCTGCTTCTGCTTGGGCATCGCGTCGATCGTGCGCATGTTGTGCAGCCGGTCGGCGAGCTTGATCAGGATGACCCGCACGTCGGTGGCCATCGCGACCATCATCTTGCGGTAGTTCTCCGCCTGCGCCTCATCGCGCGACTGGAAGGTGATCCCCGTCAACTTCGTCACGCCGTCGACAATCTGAGCGATCTCCTCGCCGAAACGCTCACCCACCTCCTCGATCGAAGCGGAGGTGTCCTCGACAGTGTCGTGCAAGAGCGCCGCGCACAGCGTCTCCGTATCCAGTCGCATGCCTGCGCAGATGCGCGCCACGCCAACCGGGTGCACGATGAAGTCCTCACCGGACTTGCGCCGCTGGGCGGCGTGGTGCTCGCAAGCGAACACGAACGCGTCCTGCACGCGCGCGCGATCGATGTCCACCGCCGAGTCGGCTGCGTGCTCGGAGATGATCGCGAACAGGTCCCCGAGCAGGCGACGCTCGAGCTCGTTGAGATCCAGACGCAGCGCGAGCGGCTCCGCGGGGGGCTCCTCGACCCTGACGACCGTCGTGGTGTGTGGATCTGCAGCGGGGGTCATGTTCACAGGGTAGGGGACCGGCCTCCTGGATTGAAGCGCGTTATGTCAAGCGAACAGCACTAGCTCCTGTTGATCTCCCGGCGCCGGCGTCGAAGCCGGCGCCGCGGGTCCCGTGGACGGCGTCGAGACAGGCACGCGACGGCGATCCTCGACCCGGGGTGCGCCCGCCGGGCGTGCGCGGCGAAGCACAAGTCGCGGCTCGCTCACGCCGTTCCACTCGTTGACCTCCAGCGTGAACGTCGCCTGCGCTGGTTCGCCCTCGGCAACCCCCAGTCCTCCGCCGGTGTTGAACGCAACGGCGCGTGCGCGCCCGGCACGCGAGCGCACGGTGAACCGGGAATGCTTGCCTTCGCCCATCGGCCGCACGTCGGCGAACGTCGCCTCGGCGATCATCAGCGAGACCGAGGGATTGGCCTGTCCGAACGGCGCCAGCCCTCCCAGCTCCTCGGCTAGTGCCATCCCGAGCTCCGACCCGTCGACGATCGCGTCCACTCGCTCTGTCGGCACCATGTCCTCGCTGCTCAGCACCGATGAGGCGTAGGCGTCGAGCGCCCCGGCGAACACGGCCACGCGATCGCGCTCGATCTCAAGGCCCGCCGCGGCCCGATGTCCGCCATAGCTGCTCAGGTGCTCCGAGCAGGCGGTCAGCCCGGCCAACAGGTCGAACGCCTCACAGCCACCGCGTCCTGAACCACGCCCGCGCTCCCCATCCAGAGCGATCAACACCACGGGCCGGTGGTGCGTCTCGGCCAGGCGCGAGGCGACGATGCCGATCACGCCCACGTGCCAGTCCTCGCCCGCGAGCACGAGCGCTCCGCGCTCCTTTAGGTCTCCGAGCGCGGCAATCTGGGCTTCCGCCTCGAACCTGATCGTGCGCTCGGCACGACGGCGCTCGTGGTTGACCCGGTCGAGCTCGTCCGCGATCTGGGCTGCGCGTACGGGGTCCTCGGTGAGTATCAGCTCGAGACCCGCGTCCGCCCGATACAGCCGGCCGGCGGCGTTCAACCGCGGGGCCAGTCCAAACGCGACCGAGCGCTCGTCGACCCTCGCGGGATCCACGCGCGCAACTGCCATCAGCGCGCGCAACCCGGGCTTGACGGTGCCCGCGAGCGCCCGCAGTCCGCGCCGCACGAGCGAGCGGTTCTCACCGAGCAGCGGCACCACGTCGGCGATCGTCGCGAGCGCCACCAGATCCAGATCCGCGACGGGCGCGCGTCCCTCCAGGCCTTCGGCCAGCTTGTACGCCACGGCGGTGGCGCAGAGCTCACGAAACGGATATTCGCAGACCGTCGGATGCACGATCGGAGCGTCCGGCAATATCCCATCCGCGCGCACACTGTGATGGTCGGTGACGACCACGTCCATCTCGAGCTCCCTCGCCGCGGCGACCTCCTCGACGGCCGTGATCGCGCAGTCGGCGCTCACGAGCAGTCGTGTGCCTCGCGCCGCAAGCCGCCGCACGGTGTCTGGGTTCAGCCCGTACCCGTCAGATGCGCGGTCGGGCAGATACCAGTCGACATCGGCGTTCAGGCGCCGCAGAGCACGCACGAGCACGGCCGTGGAGCAGATCCCGTCCACGTCGTAATCGCCGTGAATCGTGATCCTGTTGCCTGCGTCCACATGCGAGAGGATCGTCGCGATCGCCGTCTCGATGCCGGCGAAGGCCGTATGGGGATGTTCCTCTTCGCCCTCCATGAACGCTCTGGCGCACGCGGGATCGCTCATGCCTCGACGGACCAGTACCTGCGCGACCGGATCGCTCACGCGGAGCTCACGCCGCAACCTTTCCACCGCGCTCGGCTCGCACTCCGGGATCTCGAATCGGGGGTCCCCCACCCCTGCAACCTACGGGTGACGCTAGACGGAACCGTAGGCGCAGCGCCAAGCGGCTCCAACGACCTCTAGGGCGACGAGAGTCGAGGGATGCAAGGACGCAGGGAGCGTGGCGTACTACGTACGCGAGCGACCGAGGACGCAGCAGCGCGAAGCGCTCTCGTCGCCCTAGCCTTCGCGGCGCATGCCCTCGAGATATACGGCGGCGATCCCGATGAGGGCACCCGGGACCGCGTACAGCACCACGGCGATGTCGGTGGCCTTCTGCCCCGGCACCCGCAGCGCGCCGACCTTGGCGCCGTAGATCAGCAGCCCGACGATGATCGCGCCGAGCAGCGAGCCGAGAAACGCGCCGACGATCCCACCCCAGAAGCGGTCGGGCATGAAGATCGTGAAGTGCCAGATCGCGAGGCCCATCATCACCCAGCCGAGCATGCCCATTAGTGCCTCCCTTCGTGGGTACGGTGGATTATCCGACGGATGAATCGTCGTTCCTGGCAAGGACGCAGGGCGAAGCCCTTGCTGGCGGCAAGGGCAAGTCCGAGGACGCCGCCAGGGGCGACGAGGCGTCGGCGAGAAGCCGGCGTACTCGCGGAGGGAGCCACTTAGCGAGACCTCCCGTGGCGTTTGTTGCGTGGCCGCCGGTTGCTACGTTTCTCGCGCGGCTTCGGCGCGTCCTTGAGCACGAGATCCTCAGGCGTCAAATCGGCCGCCGGATCGTGTGTGGGAGCGCCTTTGCCACCGGCACCGCCGCCGTCGGCGGTCGGTCTCGCGGTCTGCGCCACGCCCGCTCGAGCACGCGTGTCGGACTTGGGAGCGGAGTCGACATCGAGGTCCTGCACGAGTTCGCGGAACTCGTCGCGGGAGATCTGCTCGCCCGGCTCCTCGGCGATCAGGCCGCCGCGGCGCGAGCGGCGGCGCTTCTTCTGTTCGGGCTCCACGTCGACCGGCGCTCCCCCGATCGCGGTCGCGTATGCCGGCACGGCGCCCAGTTCGCCGACGATCCGCGCGCGACGCTGGCGGTAGGCGCCCTCGCGCTCCTTCCAGTGCGTCAGCACCGGTGAGGCGATGAAGATCGACGAGTACGCGCCCGAGGCGATGCCGACCATCAGCGCGAACGCGAAGTCCTTCAGCGTGCTGCCACCGAAGAACAGGAGTGCGAGCACCGGCAGCAGCGTGCAGAAGCTCGTCGCCAGCGATCTCGTGAGCACCTCGGACATCGAACGGTTGACGATCTGCGAGAACGCCGCTCTGGGCATGCGCGGCACGTTCTCGCGCACGCGGTCGAACACGATGATCGTGTCGTACAGCGAGTAGCCGAGGATCGTCAGCAGCGCCGCCACGGTCGCCGAGGTGACTTCTCGACCGGTCAGGGCATAGATCCCCGAGGTGATCAGCAGATCGTGCATCAGCGCGATCAGCACCGGGATCGCGTACTTCCACTCGAAGCGCAGGGCGATGTAGGCGGAGATCACCAGCAGCGAGGCGATGATCGCGATCACCGCGCTCTTGGCGACCGTGCTTCCGAACGTCGGTCCCACCGAGGTGAAGTTGAAGGAGCGGACGCCGTACCGGCTGTTCAGGGCCTCCTGCACCCTGGTGAGCCCGGTCGGTTGGAGCTTCTTGGCCGAGATCTGGAAGACGTTGTTGCCGAGGCCCTTGTTGGAGACCTTCTGGACGGTCGGCTCGCTGGCGCCCGCGGCGCTGACGACGGAGCTGACCTGCGGCTGGGTCGCGGGCTTGGTCAGCGCCGCGGTGATCCGCGTTCCGGAGGTGAAGTCAATTCCCAGGTTGAGGCCGAGGCCGCCGATCGCGAGCGCCCCGATCAGCAGGATCACGCCCGACATCGAGAAGAAGTAACGGCTGGCGCCCATGAAGTCGAAGCGCCAGTGCCGGCGCTCGCCGCCCGCGCCGAGCGCCGAGGGGCGCTGGATCGCGCGCGAGTCACCCATCGTCGTGAGGATCGCCTGGGTCGCGAGCACCGCCGTGAACAGCGAGACGAAGGTACCGATGCCGAGCGTGAAGGCGAAGCCCTTGACGTCGGAGGTCGCGAGCACGAACAGGATGAAC
>DASXMO010000008.1:0-28784 GCA_036495605.1 Solirubrobacteraceae bacterium | reverse complement strand
CATGTCGGACGCCATGATGATGTCCTTGTTGCCGGTCGCGGTGACGAACACGTCGGCGGTCTTGACGACGTCCTCGAGCGTCTGCACCGCGTAGCCCTGCATCGCCGCCTGCAGCGCGCAGATCGGGTCGATCTCGGTGATCACCACGCGCGCTCCCTGACCGCGCAGCGATTCGGCGCAGCCCTTGCCGACGTCGCCGAAGCCGCACACGACGGCCACCTTGCCGCCGATCATCACGTCTGTGGCGCGGTTGATGCCGTCGATCAGCGAGTGCCGGCAGCCGTAGAGGTTGTCGAACTTCGACTTCGTCACCGAGTCGTTCACGTTGATCGCCGGGAACAGCAGCTCCCCGCTCTCGACCATCTGGTAGAGCCGGTGCACGCCCGTGGTCGTCTCCTCGGTCACGCCTTTGACGCTCTGGCCGAGCTTGGTCCAGCGCTGCGGATCCTCCGCCAGCGAGCGTGTGAGCAGCGAGAGGATCACCTGGAACTCCTCCGAGTCCGCGCCCGCCGGATCGGGCACCGCACCGGCAGCCTCGTACTCGGTGCCCTTGTGCACAAGCAGCGTCGCGTCGCCGCCGTCGTCGAGGATCATGTTCGGGCCGTCCTCGCCGGGCCAGCAAATGGCATGCTGGGTGCACCACCAGTACTCCTCAAGCGTCTCGCCCTTCCACGCGAACACAGGTACCCCGCGCGGGTCCTCAGGCGTCCCCTCGGGGCCCACGGCGACCGCCGCGGCGGCGTGATCCTGGGTGGAGAAGATGTTGCAGCTGCACCAACGCACCTCGGCTCCGAGCGCGGTCAGCGTCTCGATCAGCACGGCCGTCTGGATCGTCATGTGCAGCGAGCCCATGATGCGGGCGCCCCTCAGCGGCTGCTCGGCCGCATACTCGCGGCGGATCGCCATCAGGCCGGGCATCTCGTGCTCGGCCAGCGTGATCTCCTTGCGCCCGAACTCGGCCAGCGAGAGATCGGCGACCTTGAAGTCCGTGCTCACGATTGTTGCGGTGGGGGTCATTGCGCCTCCTGTTCGATCAGGTGAGCGCCCTTGCTGCAGGGAGGCCGAGCGTGGCGGATCGTTGTCCGTCGCAGCGCTCCTCGGCCGAACCCGACGCTATCACACGGTCGGACGCGGCTCAGCTCGCGGCGAGGGCGGTCTTCAGCTGCTCGATCGCGTGCACCGGGCCGGGATCGACCCCGTGCAGCGCCGCGAGATAGATCGATACGAGATCGCCGAGCAGCACAAGCGAGATCACCCGCTCGATCGTCGTCTCCCCACGGGTCTCCAGACGGAAGCTCGCGGCGGCGTTCGGCGCGATCAGGCGCTCGGTCAGCTCCATCCGCTCCTTCACGCGCGGGTGCGCGTCGGAGTCGTCGAGGAACACGGCCGAGAAGCGGCCGGCCTGGCGCGCGCCTTCCCAACCGACGAGCTCGTTGTGGTCGAGCTCGGGCAGTTCGTGCATGAAGCACGGCAGCTTCGCGTTCTCGTTGATCTGCGTCTTCCAGCGGTAGGCGATCGGGGTCGTCAGGCCCGCGCCGGCGATCACCGGGATCGTGTCGAGCAGGCCGCGGGCGATGGTCTTTGCCAGCGAGTCCTCACCCGCGTCGGGCCCCCACTCCGCGACGAGCTGCTCGGTGTGCGATGCGGCCACGTCGATCTCCGAGGTCAACCGCGGTCCGGCTCCGCACAGCGCGGCGACCTCGAGCGCGGCGACGGTCATGTAGGCGACGGCCGCGCGCGGCTGGAAGCCTCCGGGCAGCGGGATCACCGGCACGCCGTCCGCGCGCGCCATCTCCGCGAGGCGTCCCCCCGTGGTAACGACAGTGCGCTGGGCGCCGAGCGCGCCGGCGGACTCGTAGCAGGCGAGCGTCTCCTCGGTCTCGCCCGAGTAGCTCGCGCACAGCACCATCGTGTCGGGCGTCGTCCACGGCGGCAGGCCGTAGGCGCGCGTAACGAAGATCGGACGCGAGGCGTGATCGCCGAGCGCCGCCCGCGCGAGCGCACCGCCGATCGCAGACCCGCCCATCCCCGCGACGACGAGCCCCGCGGAGGTGTCCCAGCCCTGCATGATCGCCGACTCCACCCGCCAGGCCGCGTCGCGCAGGTGCTCGGGGAGTGCGAGCACATCGTCGAGCTGACCGGTCGTGTCCACGCGCGCGATCGCCTCGCGCGTGAGCGCGCCGGTAACTGCCGCCGCGTCGAGATCGGCGTCAGAGCGCGCGTCGGTGCTGGGCGGGGTGCTCATCAGAACTTGATCGCTCCGTCGGGCAATGTCACGCCGGGGAAGATACGCGCACCACGGGCGATCGTGTTGTCCGCTCCCACGGTCACGCCCTCGCCGAGCACCGCGCCGCCTTCGATGCGCGTGTTCGCGCCGATGCGCGCGCCGGCCGCGACGATGCAGTCGCGCAGCGTGCAGCCCGGCCCGATCTCCGCGCCACTGAGGATCACCGAGCGCTCCACGCTCGAACCAGGACCAACGTGGACGTTCTCGCCGAGCACCACGAGGCTGCCGACGTGCGCGCCCGGGGCGACGTGCGCGCCGCGCTCGATCACCGCCGGGGGCACGGCCCGGCCGTGAATCTCGGCGCCCTCGGCCACCGCGAGCCAGCTCTCGCCGAGTCGCGCGCGCACGGCGGTGTCGACGTTGCCCTCGATAATGTCGAAGGTCCCCTGCAGGTAGCGCTCGGGCGTGCCGATGTCGAGCCAGTAGGCATCCGCGGGGAACCCGTAGAGGCCGGCGCCGATCAGCTCCGGCCAGACCTCGCGCTCGATCGAGACGTTGCGATCGGCCGGGACTAGATCGAGTATGTCCCGCTGTAGCACGTAGGCGCCGGCGCTAATCAGGTTGGTGTCGATGCGGTCCGAGCTCGGCTTCTCGACGAAGTCGCGCACCGAGCGGTCCTCGTGCAGATGCACGAGACCGTAGGCGCTGGGGTCGGCGACCGGCGCGAGGGCCAGCGTCGCGCGGGCGCCGGTGCGCTCGTGCTGGGCGATCTGGCCCGTGAGGTCGATGTCTGTGAGCACGTCGCCGTTGAGCATCAGGAAGCGCTCGTCGAGCAGCCGCTCGGCGTACTTCAGCGCTCCGGCGGTGCCGCGCGGGTCGGGCTCCTCCACGAAGCGCAGCCTGATCCCGTAGGCCGAGCCGTCGCCAAGCACGTTGCGAACCGACGTGGCGAGGAACCCGCACGACATGATCACGTCGTCGATCCCATGGCCCTTCAGCCACTCGAGCATGAACGCGATGAACGGACGATCAACGAGCGGTACGACCGGCTTGGGCACGGTCGATGTGAGCGGGCGCAGGCGCGTGCCCTCGCCTCCCACCAGGATGACTGCCTGCATTAGCTTCGATCCTCCTGACGTCGCCCCGTCGCCGGCTCGGATCGCCCGCGACCGATTCCCTCGTACAGCAGCCCCGCACCGCTCACGGCCTCGCGGTCGAGCGCGTTGCGCCCGTCGATGACCACGCGCCCGCGCATCGCCGCGGCGACCTCGCGCCAGTCGAGGTCCGTGCACTGCGGCCACTCGGTCACGAGCACCACCGCGTCGGCGTCCTCCAGCGCCTGCAGCGGCGAGTCGGCGAAGCTCACCCCGCCGATCAGCTTGCGCGCCTGCTCCTCGGCGATCGGATCGTAGGCGCTGACATTCGCCCCGTCGGCGTTCAGGCGCGCCGCGAGCACCAGCGAGGAGGCCTCGCGCATGTCGTCGGTGTTGGGCTTGAACGCGAGCCCGAGCAGCGCCACGCGCTTGCCGACAAGGCCGCCGAGGTGCTTGTGCAGCTTGCCGATCACGCGCCGCTTCTGCAGCTCGTTGACCTCGATCACGGCGTTCAGCAGCTGGAAGTGATAGCCGGAGTTGCCCGCGAGCTGCTTGAGCGCGTCGACGTCCTTCGGGAAGCAGCTGCCACCGAAGCCGATGCCGGCCTGCAGGAACTTCGAGCCGATGCGCGCGTCCAGACCCATCCCCCGCGCGACCTCCACCACGTCCGCGCCGGTCTCCTCGCAAACGTTCGCGATCTCGTTGATGAACGAGATCTTCGTCGCGAGGAACGCGTTGGAGGCGAGCTTGACCATCTCCGCGCTCGCAACGTCGGTGCGCACGAGCTCGCCCTCGCCTTTGCCACCGTGCGCCTGGTTGAGCAGCGGCCGGTAGAGCTCGACCGTCGTCGCTCCCGCCCAACCGCCGTCCTCGCCGACGACGACGCGATCGGGCGCGAGGAAGTCCGCCACGGCCGAGCCCTCCTTGAGGAACTCCGGACAGGAGACGTACTCGAGCGCGCCCTTGCCGCGCTCGCTGAACACGCGCCGGATCGCCGCGCCGGTGCCGCAGGGGACGGTGGACTTCATCACGAACGCATGCCTGTCTGAGGCCGGAACCGAGTCGACGACCGCGTGGACCGCCGTCAGGTCGGCGTCTCCGGAATAGGTCGGCGGCGTGCCGACGGCGACGAACAGCAAACGGGCGCGCTCGAGCGCCTCGCTCAGATCGGTGGAGAAGTGCATGCGCGCGGAGTTGCGCGCCAGCATCTCCTCCAGACCCGGCTCGTAGATCGGAACCTCACCGGCGCGCAGGCGCTCGATCTTGGCGGCGTCGATGTCGACGCAGTAGACCTCGCTGCCGAGCTCCGCGAATCCCGCGGCCGTCACGAGACCCACATAGCCTGTGCCGATCACGCCGATCGGTTCGCGTTCAGTGCTCATCGGGCGCGAAGGCTAACCGCTGGAGGGGCGCAGCGCGCACGCGCCCGCGACATGCCAGCGTCCACGCCATGCCAGCGCCAGCCGCTCACGGGGCGCCGCGCATCAGGCTGAGGCCTTCGTGGCCTCCTGCACCAGCACCAGCGCACGATTCTCGGCGAACTGCAGGTATCCCGCGCTCTGCGTGAAGCGCACGACGTCGCTCTCCGAGCGATACAGCCGCAGCTCCGCCGGCTCAAGCGTCGCGAGCATCGGCTCGTGGTTGGCCATGATCCCGACCGAGCCCGCGGTCGTGCGCGTGGAGACCATCTCGACCTCCTCGTCGAACACCACGCCCTCGGGGGTCAGGACCTCAACCGGGAACTTCGAGCGCGCCATTCAGCTCACCCGAGCGCGCTCGCAGGGCAGATGGTTGCGGCGCATGTGTCGGCCCGCCTCAGCTTGCCTTCGCACCGGCCACCACGTCCTCGATCGTCCCCTTCAAGAAGAACGCGCTCTCGGGCACGTCGTCGTGCTTGCCCTCGATGATCTCCTCGAAGCCCCTGATCGTCTCGGCAATCGGGACGTACGCGCCGGGAGTGCCCGTGAACTGTTCGGCGACGTTGAACGGCTGCGAGAGAAAGCGCTCGATCTTGCGCGCGCGCTGCACCGTCAGCTTGTCCTCGTCGGAGAGCTCGTCGATGCCGAGGATCGCGATGATGTCCTGCAGCTCCTTGTAGCGCTGCAGGATCTCCTTCACACGGTTGGCCACGCGGAAGTGATCCTCGCCGAGGATGTCCGGCTTGAGGATCGTCGAGGTCGAGTCCAGCGGGTCGACCGCCGGGTAGATGCCTTTTTCGGAGATCCCCCGCGAGAGCACCGTGGTGGCGTTCATGTGCGCGAACACCGACGCCGGCGCCGGGTCGGTGAGGTCGTCCGCGGGGACATAGATCGCCTGCACCGATGTCACCGAGCCCTGGCGGGTCGAGGTGATCCGCTCCTGCAGCTGCCCCATCTCGGTCTCCAGCGTCGGCTGGTAGCCGACCTGGGAGGGCATCCGCCCGAGCAGCGCCGAGACCTCGGAACCGGCCTGCATGAAGCGGAAGATGTTGTCGATGAACAGCAGCACGTCCTGGCCCTGGTCGCGGAAGTGCTCGGCCATCGTCAACCCCGACAGCGCCACGCGCATACGCGCTCCGGGCGGCTCGTTCATCTGGCCGAACACGAGCATCGTCTTGTCGATCACGCCCGATTCCTTCATCTCCAGCCACAGGTCGTTGCCCTCGCGCGAGCGCTCGCCCACGCCACAGAACGCCGACAGCCCGCCGTGCTCCTTGGCGAGGTTGTGGATCAGCTCCTGGATCAGCACCGTCTTGCCCACGCCCGCGCCCCCGAACAGCCCGACCTTGCCGCCCTTCGCGTAGGGAGCCAGCAGGTCGATCACCTTGATGCCCGTCTCGAACATCTCCGTCGTCGGCGTCAGATCCTCCACGCGCGGCGCGTCCTGGTGGATCTGGCGGCGCTCGGTGTTCGCGGGCAGCTCCTCGCCGAGGTCGATCGGTTCGCCCAGCAGGTTGAAGATCCGTCCCAGCGTCGCCTCGCCGACCGGCACCGTAATCGGACCGCCCGTGTCGATCACCTCGACGCCGCGCGCCAGACCGTCGGTCGTGTCCATCGCCACCGCACGCACGCGATCGTCGCCGAGGTGCTGCTGCACCTCGCACACGAGCACATCGCCGCCGGCCTCGGTGCTGATGCCCGGAGCCTCCTCCTCCGCGGCCGCCGCCGGACGCGCGATCGTGATCGCGTGGTTGATCTCGGGCAGCTTCTCGGGGAACACCGCCTCGATGACCACGCCCTGGATCTCCTCGATCCGCCCGACATTGCGCTTTCCGCGCTCGCCCGCCTCGCCCCCCGCGCGCCCGGGGGCGTCGGAGGGATCAATTGTGGTGGTGGATGCCATTGCTCTGTCGATTCTCCCTCATTGTGTCCGTTTCAGTTCTCGTGTCCGGCCTCTGCCTCGGACCTAGCTCAGGCCCTCTGCTCCGGCGACAACCTCCATGATCTCCTGCGTGATCTCGGCCTGTCTCGCGCGGTTCATCTCGAGCGTCAGATCAGTGATGATCTCCCCGGCGTTCTCCGAGGCGTTGCGCATCGCGGTCATCTGCGCACCGAAGAACCCGGCGGCCGACTCGACCAGCGCTCGATAGATCGACGTCTCGACATAGTCTGGCACGAGCCGCCGCAGGATCTCCTCGGCGTCGGGCTCGTACTCGACCAACGCCTTCGGCACGCTCGCCCGAGCACCAGGGGACGTGGGTGCGGGAGAACGTCGCGCACCCGCCGCCCCGCCCGCGTTCGCGCCCTCCTCGCCGCCTTCGGTTTCCTCGCCGGCGATCGTCGCGCGCGAGAGCGGCAGCAGCGTCTCGCGCGTGACCTCCTGCGTGAGCGGCGAGACGTAGGAGTTGTAGATCAGCTCAACGCGATCGACCGCGCCACTGGTGTACGCCTCGATCAGCTCGCCCGCGACCGTGCGCGCGTCCGCATAGGCGGGTTTGTCGGTGAAGCCCGTATACGCGCCGCTCAGCTCGCGCCCGCGGAACGTCAGCGAGGACACGCCGCGGCGTCCCGTCGCGTACCAGACACTGCGCAATCCCTCTTCGTCCAGCTCGGTCCCGGCGCGCACGCCCGCGCGGATCACCTGCGAGTTGAACCCGCCGGCCAAGCCGCGATCGCCGGTCACGAGCAGCAGCCCCACGCTCGTCACGTTCTCGCGCTCGCCGAGCAGCTCCATCCGCGAGGCCTCCGCGCCCGCGTCGAGCGCGGCTTGGCGGGTCATCCGCCGCAGCGCGTCCGCGTAGGGGCGCAGCGCCGCGATCCGCTGCTCGGCGCGGCGCAGCCTCGCCGCCGCGACCATCTCCATCGCGCGCGTGATCTTCTGGATGTTCTTCACCGAACCGATCCGGTTCTTGACGTCGCGCTGTGATGCCATGGCCGATCGCGCCTAGCGCCTTCGCAACTGGGTCGAGTTCGACAGCCCCCGAGACGCCGACGGCTGCGGTGACCGGCGCCGGCAAGGCTGGACGGAGGAGCGGGCTAGCGGGTCTCCCATCATTCAGGCCGCCGTGGCTACCTCGTCCAACGGCTGGCCCTCCTCGTCGAGGTCATAGCCGAAGTCCTCCGCGAACGCGCGTGCAGCGTCGTTCAGCGCCTGCTGGGTCTCCTCCGACCAGTCGCCGCCCGCGATCTTCGCGCGCAGGTCGGCGTGTTCTGAGTGCATCCGTTCGGTCAGTCCCGTCAGGAACTCGGTCACGCGCTCGACCTTCAGCCGATCGAGGAAGCCGTTCGTGGCGGCGTAGATCTGGGCCGTCTGATCCTCCACCGGCAGCGGCGCCCGCTCGTTCTGGTTGAGCGTCTTCACGATCCGCTCGCCGCGCGCGAGCGTGCGCTGGGTGTCGGCGTCGAGATCCGAGCCGAACTGCGCGAAGGCCTCCAGGTCGCGGTACTGCGAGAGCTCGAGCTTGATCCGTCCCGCGACCTTCTTCATCGGTCCGATCTGCGCGTTGCCGCCGACGCGCGAGACCGAGATGCCGACGTTGATCGCCGGGCGCACACCCGAGTTGAACAGCTTCGGCTCGAGGAAGATCTGCCCGTCGGTGATCGAGATCACGTTCGTCGGGATGTACGCCGAGACATCGCCCGCCTGCGTCTCGATCACCGGCAACGCCGTCAGCGAGCCGCCGCCGAGCTCGTCGTTGAGCTTGACCGCGCGCTCGAGCAGGCGCGAGTGCAGGTAGAACACGTCGCCCGGGTAGGCCTCGCGACCGGGCGGGCGGCGCAGCAACAGCGACATTTGCCTGTACGCATAGGCGTGCTTGGTCAAATCGTCGTACACGCACAGTGCGTGACGGCCGTTGTAGAGGAAGTGCTCGCCCATCGTGCAGCCCGCGTAGGGGGCCATGAACTTGATCGGCGCGGCCTCATCCGCGGAGGCCGCCACGATGATCGTGTTCTCCAGCGCACCGTGATCCTCGAGCGTCTGCGCGAGCGCCACGACCGTGGACATGCGCTGGCCGATCGCCACGTACACCGACACCACGCCCGTATCGCGGTTGTTGATGATCGAGTCGATCGCGATCGCCGTCTTGCCGGTCTGGCGGTCGCCGATGATCAGCTCTCGCTGACCGCGCCCGATCGGGATCATCGCGTCGATCGCCTTCAGGCCGGTCTGCATCGGTTCGGTCACCGGCTGGCGCTGAACGACGCCCGGCGCCTTGAACTCCGCCGGGCGGGTTTCGGTGGTGTGGATCTCACCCTTGCCGTCGAGCGGACGACCGAGCGGGTCGACGATCCGTCCGAGCAGCGCCTCGCCCACGGGGATCTCGAGCAGGCGGCCGGTGCGCTTGACCGTGTCGCCCTCGCCGATGCGCTCCCACTCGCCGAACAGCACCGCGCCGACGTTGTCGGACTCGAGGTTCAGCGCGAGCCCCGTCACGCCGTGCGGCAGCTCGAGCATCTCAAAGGACATGCAGTTCTCCAGGCCGTGCAGGCGCGCGATGCCGTCCGCCACCGACAGCACCGTGCCGACCTCCGTCAGCTCGGCCTCGCCCGCGCCGAGGCCCGCGATGCGGCTCTTGAGGATGCTTGTTATCTCGTCTGGGTTGATCTGCATGGCTCTCTCGGATGGCTCCTTATCGATGTCCGGTCGGTCGGCAGTCGGTCGTGCGGCAGTCGGTCGTTCGTGCGTTCGTTAGTCGGCGGTTTTGTCGTTCGGCGGTCGTTTACGCGGCGGCGGCGGCCACCTGCTTGCGCAGCTGCTCGAGCCGGCTTCTGATCGAGGCGTCGAGGATCGAATTGCCTACCCGCACGACGATCCCGCCGAGGATGTCCGGGTCCACGCGCGTGCTCAACGTGACCTCGCGCGAGGTGCTCTGCCCAATCGAGGCGCCGATGCTCTGCGTAGTCGCCTCGTCGAGCTCGATCGCGCTCGTGACCTGCACCGGCAGCACCCTGTTGGCCTCGGCCCACAGTCGCTCGTACTCGCGCCTGATGCGAAAAATCACCGGCATGCGGTGGTTCTCGATCAACAGCTTGAGGAAGCTCAGGAACTCTTCGTCGGCGCCGTCCAGCAGGCCGCCCAGGGCCTGCTGCTTCTCGGCCGTCGAGAAGTAGGGCGAGAAGAAGAACAGCCGCAGCTCGCGGTTGGCTTCCAGCGCATCGGCAAACTGGCCGAGCTGCTCGCGCAGCTCCGCGACCTTGCCCTGCTCCTCGGCCACCTCGAACAGCGCGCGGCCATATACCCGGGCGAGCTCCTCCATCAGTTGCTGCTCGCCCCGGAGGATAGGCCCGAGAAGTCGAGCTCCCCCAGCGCCTCCGCCACGAGGCGCTTCTGGTCGGCGTCGTCGAGTGTCTTGCGGGTGACCTTCTCCGTCGCCATGATCGTCAGGTCAGCGACCTCGCGGCGGATGCCGTCGATCGCGCGCTCGGTCGCCATCTCGATCTCGTGCTCGGCGCGCCTGGCCGCCTCGGCGGCGATCCGCTGGGCCTGCTCTTTGGCCTCCTGCTCGTGGGACTCCGCGGTCTGGCGAGCGCGCTGGACGATCTCATCCGACTGCGCGCGCGCGGCCTGCAGGCGCTCGCGGTACTCGGCCAGCAGCTTGTCGGCCTCTTCACGGGTGCGCTGCGCCGAGTCGATCGAGTCTTCGATCGACTTCTGGCGCCGTTCCAGCGCCTCGCTGATGCGCGGGAACGCGAGCCTCGCGAGCAGCACCATCGTCACGCCGAACACGAGCAGGGTCCACACCATCAGCCCGACGCCGGGCTGGATCAGGAAGCTGCCGTTGGATGCGAGGACTACCCCCATCGCGCTAGACGATGAACGCGGCCAGCAGCCCGGCCACGAGCCCGTAGAAGAAGCAGGCCTCGGTCAGCGCGAACCCGAGCCACTGCAGCTGGGTGATCTCGTCACGCATCTCCGGCTGGCGGGTGATCGCTTCGATCGCCTTGCCGAAGATGATCCCGATGCCGACGCCCGCGCCGACGGCGCCAAGACCACCTCCGACACCGAGACCGATCGACTTGCCGGCCTTCGCGGTTTCTTCGGTCGCGGTCGCAAGCAACGTTATTAGGGCTATATGCACATTCACTCCTTTGGCGATTGTCAGTGATCTTCGGCGACCGCGCCGCCGAGGTAGATGGCTGTGAGGGTGGCAAAGATGAACGCCTGCAGGGCGGCCACCAGACCGACCTCGAAGGCGAACAGCGCGATGCCGAACGGCAGCGTGAACCAGCCGAGCGCGGAGATCCCCAGGATCACCGCGAGCGCTCCGGCCATGAACAGGATGATCAGGTGCCCCGCAAGGATGTTCGCGAACAGACGAATCGTCAGCGACAGGATCCGCATCAGGTTCGAGAGCACCTCCAGGAAGAAGATCGCCACGGCCATCCCGCCGGTCACGCCGCCGGGGACGAGCCCTTTCAGGTAGCCGATCGGACCCTTCGCGCGCACTCCTTCGTAGGTGTAGGAGATGAACACCACCAGCGCCAGCGCCAGCGGAATCGCGATGTTCGCGGTCGAGGCATACAGCGAGAACGACGGGATGTGCGTCCCGAAGACGCTCAGTTCGTGCTCGGTGTTCGTCGGCAGCGGGATGTAGCCGATCAGGTTCGAGAACATGATGAACAGGAACAGCGCGCCCACGAACGGGAACCACTTCGCGGCCATCTTCTCCTCCATCGCGCTGCCCGTGATGTTCTCGCGCATCAGCTGATACAGCGTCTCGACCGCCGCCTGCACCTTGTTCGGGCGCTGCTGCATGCGCCGCGCGATCCAGATCATGCTCACGCACGTCAGCGTCGCGGCCAGCACCAGATACAGCACCGCCTTGTTGATCGAGAACGCCCCCAGGTTCACCCAGTTGTCGAGTTTGAACTCGTTCTGCGGTTCAAAGCTCGTGTTGCGCGTGCCGTGAAAGCCGTAGATGATCCCCAGCACGATCACCCCGCCGATCCACACCGCACCGAGGATCAGCAGTTTGCGTTTCGTGCTCGACTTCCGCTCGGCGCCGCTCTGCCCGGCGTCCGCGCCGGGTCCTGTCGGGGCCGCGACGCCGTCGCTCGTGCTGCCTGCAGGCGGGCCGCCCGCGGTCTGGCTGCTTGCGGTCGCGGCGCTCATGAGGCGCTCGGCGTCCGCACCGGACCTGGTCGCATCGTGTCTGCGCGCGTGACGAAGGACATCACGAGGTAGACCGTGAACGCCGCCAGCATCAGCGCGGCCGCCATGATCCCGTCATCCTTACCTCCCACATATCGCGCCAGGATCACCGCCAGCGCTATCAGCCACAGCCGTCCCATCATCCCCCCCACCTGCAATCCCGCTTTGAGCTTCGGATCCGGGGCCCGCAGGGCCCGCTCCTGCATCCACACCATCCCGGCGCGCGTCAACAGCCACGCGCACGCGGCCACAAGGTAGCCGAACAGCGGCAGACCCGCGATCAGCACGAACGGGGCCGTCGCGAGCACCAGGCACACGTCCAGATAGCGCAGAGTGCTCACGTCAGCTCAGGGATCCGAGAGAGCCGTGGTGGCCATCGCCGCTGCCGTGGCACGTGGTCCACAACTGCCGGCGCGCGCGCACGGGCGTGCTCAGCACCCGCACCTGCCATCCATACGGACAGGCCCGCCGCGCCAACCTGCGTCGGCGCGCCATCAACCGCTCTCCGAGCCGCGGCGTCGCCATGCCCGCACCGGAGAAGTGCCCGGTGGCGAGATGCCTCGTGCGACGCACGATCGGCGTTTCCTCCGGCAGCTTGCGGACGCTCTCGACGGGCTCGACAGGCTCGCCCACCTCGAGCGATCGGGACTCCAGGGGCGAATCGGCGCGGCGGCGGCCGGCCTCGACGTAGCCTTCGTTGATCTCGTAATCTGGCATCTGTTGGTTGCCTCCTCGCGGGCGCGACCGACCCCACCCTGCTGCGGGCGAACGGTCAGGCCCAGCGCCATTGCTGCCTCAGCGCTTGTGAGCCGCCTGCGATGACGGGTCAAGTCTACCTGGTATCAGACTTCGTAACAAGTTTGTGACATGCGCCACGCGGGGTGGACGGATTTTGCGGAAAATGGTTACCTCGATAAGCATCGCTACTGCCAGCGTCGCGATGCCCGCGAGCACGTCCATCACGTAGTGATTGCCGGTCGCCAGCACCGCGAACGCGGTCATGCACGGATACAGCACCGCCAGCGCACGCACCCACACGCGTCCCGACAGCCACCACAGCACGACCCCGCACCACGCCGCCCACGCCATGTGCAGCGAGGGCATCGCCGCCAGCTGGTTCGCGGCCGAGGCCAGCGCGCCGGTGTGCCAGGAACCGAGCGCGTGCGTCGAGGCGACCACATCGCTGAAGCCATACGCGCTGAGCATCCGCGGCGGGGCCACCGGATACAGCCAGAACACGGCGAAGGCGATCACGTTGGTGAGCACGAGCACGTTGCGCAGCGGCCGGTAGATGTCGGCGCGGATTACCCACAGCCAGCCCAGCAGTCCCAGCGTGACGATGAAGTGCGCGTTGTCGTAGTAGTCGGAGACGAGCAGCCCGAGCGTGTGGTGACCCGCGAGCCAGCGGTCCAGTCGCAGCTCGGGATCGATGCCCAGCCAGCGCTCGGCCGCGAGCATGCTTTCGCCGTGACTGATCGCGGTGTGCAGTCGCAGCGGCGCGAAGTTCGTGATCGCGTCATACACCCAGCACAGCCACACGATCACGAGCGCCTCCACCCACCAGCGCGAGCGCGTGACCTGCTCCCGCGGCAAGGCTCCGGCGGCCGGACCGACCACCGCCGTGGAGCCCCCGCGCCGATCTATCGAAACCGCGCTGGACAAGCCCTCGATGTTATCCGCCCGGCCCGCCGTCAGGGCTCAAGGCACGACTGGCTGCAGGCCGCGCTGGGCGAGCGTATCGAGCGCGCGCGGCAGCGCCGCGACGGTTCTGCGCCAAGAGTCGGGCGCCGAGTAGTCGTCGGCGTCGTGCAGCAGCAGCACCGCGCCCTCGCCGGCGCCGTCGCTCACACGCGCCGCGATCGACTCCGGCGTGGCCTTCGCCTCCCAGTCCCTGCCCCAGTGACTCCACAGCAGCGTGCGCCAGCCATGTGCGCGCGCGACGCGCAGCGCGGTGGCGTTGAGCACGCCGTAGGGCGGTCGATAGAGGGTCGGCGAGCGGCCTGTGGTCTCCTCGATGCTCGCCAGCGCGCGGGCGATGTCGGTGCGTACCTGCCAGGGCGCCAGACGCAGCAGGTTGCGATGGCGATCGCAGTGCAGCCCGACCTCGTGACCGGCCGCGACGATCTCGCGCCCTAGCGCGGGGTTGCGTCGCAGCTGCTCGCCCACGAGGAAGAACGTGGCTCGCACGCCCGCCGCCGCGAGGATCTCGAGCGCGGCCGGAGTGCCCTGTGCGTGCGGGCCGTCGTCGAATGTGAGCGCATAGCCACGACCGCTCGCGGTGCGGTCCTCCACGTCCAGCGCTCGACGCAGTGCGGGCCAGATGGGCGCCGGCGAGCGCGGGAACCCCACGGGCCAAGAGCCGGCGAGCGCCGGCAGCACGTAGCCGCCCATCGCCAACCCGGCCGCGGCGCCCGCGGTACGGCGGCCGTGAGTGCGATGATCGTCGGTGGACATGGTCGAACTTGTGCTGGGCATCGGAGCGGCGGTCGGAGCGTCGGTCTTCTACAGCCTAGGGATCGCCCTGCAGGCGATGGACGCCAAGGAGGCGCCCGCGCAAGAGCATCTGCGACTGGCGCTCGTCTGGGGGCTGGTCCGGCGCGGGCGCTGGATGCTCGGCACGGGCCTGTCGATCCTCGGCTGGCCGCTGCAGGTGCTGGCGCTGCTGCTCGCGCCACTGGTGGTCGTGCAGCCCGCGCTCGCCGCCGGCCTGATCGTGCTGCTCCTCCTCGGCCAGCGGATGCTCTCCGAGCACGCCGGGCGCCACGAGCACATCGCGATCGCGGCGATCGTCATCGGGGTGGTCGGCGCCGGCCTGTGCGCGCCGCCGCGCACCACCGGCCACACCTCCGAGCGGCTGACGATCGGTCTCGTGCTGCTGGGTCTCGGCCTCGCCAGCCTGCTGCCGTATCTGCTGCGCGCGATCCGCCGCTCGCCCCCGGCCGTCACAATGCTGGGCGCGGGTCTCGCGTTCGGCTGGAGCGGGATCGCGACCAAGCTCGCCTCCGACGATCTCGCCGCCGGACATCTCGCGGTCGCCGCCGCATGGGGCCTCTCGACGGCGGCGGCCTCCGCCGTGGGCGTGCTCAGCGAGTCGAGCTCGCTGCAGGCGCGGCCGGCGATCCAGGTCGCCCCGGTCGTGTTCGTGACTCAGACGATCGTGCCGGTGGCGGTCGCGCCGCTGCGATTCGGCGAGAGCTTCGCCGACACCCCTCTCGGCGGCGTCCCGCTCGGGCTCTCGCTGGCGCTGCTCGTCGTCGGCGCGGCGGCGCTCGTGCGCTCGCCCGTGCTACTCGCCTTGATGGGCGGCGACCCGATCAGCCACGACAGCGGCTCTGCTCCCAGCCCCTCGGCGCCCAGTCCCGAGACGATCCGCTCGAGCCCAGCCACCGAGGCCGCGGACCCGTCGAGCGTCACCACCAGCACTTCCCCGGCGCGCGCGGGCCGCTGAGGCATTCCGCGCGTGGCGCTGAAGCGCTGGGCGCCGCTGACCGGTTTGGCGCCGGCCGTGTTCGCCAGCAGGAGCTGACCCACGGTCATACCGCCGCGCGGCTGCAGGAAGTAGAAGTGGCGGCGCAGACCGAGCGCGCGAGCCTGCGCGCGCAGCGCCCCGCGAGCTTTCACCCACCGCAGCAGTGGACCCGAGTCGGCGATCGCGGGCAGCACTTCGTCGCCGAACGCCCGGACCCTGGAGACCGTCGCGGCGTTCGGCACCGTGCCCGCGTCCGCGAAGGAAGCGTGGATGCCGTGCCGCGCGAGCGCGGACGCGACCAGCGTCTGGTCGGCGCTCGGCACGCGCAGGATCACCCCGACGTCGCGCTGCTCGGTCTTGACGCGTGCAATCGGTTTGATGTGCAGAATCTTCGCCGCCAGCAGGCTCACCTCGTCAGTCGAGAGCGTCCACATGCTCATCCCGAGCAGCAGCACCAGCGGCGTCAGGAACGCCACCATGCGCAGGCGCCAGAGCGGAATCGGGATCACGCGCCGGGGAGCGTCGAGCACCAGTTCCGCGGCGCTCGCCTCCGTGGGCGCCATCTCTGCGGACTTCGCGGTCTCGACAGGCTTCGCCAACTCTGACGAGGGCACCTGCGCGGGCGCCGCGACCTGCAGTGCGGTGGACGGCGTCGCCCGCGGCGCGTCGGCGGCGAGCGCAGGGGCAACTTCCGCAAAACTCGCCCGCACATGCGCGCGCAGCTCGCTCGTGTCGTTGGCCAGGCGCAGCAGGCCCAGGTCGGCCATCGCGCGGGTGTTCAAGCGCGCATGCCCGACCGGCAGCCCGTAGGAGACGACCGGCGTCCCGGCCGCCTTCGCCTCCAGGCATGTGACGCCTCCGGTGGAGTGCACGAGCACGTCGGCGGCGGCGAGCAGCCGCGGCATCTCGTCGGTGAACCCGTACACGTGCACCCGATCCTGCCCGGCGAAATCCTCGCTCAGGCGCTCGCGCAGCTGATCGTTGCGTCCCGCCAGGCACACGATCGCGCTGATCTCCTGCTCGTGCAGCAGCTCGCGTACGGCGCCGGTGATGTCGCCCACTCCCCACCCGCCGCCGGAGACGACGACGATCCGGCCCGGCTCCGGCAGGCCCAGCGCGCGGCGAGCCTCGAGCGGACAGCGCGGTGTGGTGAACTCCGCGGAGATCAGCGGGCTCACCAGCTGCGCGCTGCCTGTGCCGGCGATCCGCTCGACCGGGCTCATCGACTCCCCGTACATCACCAGGTGCATGTCGATGCCCGGCTGCGCCCAGAAGAACAGGCCCGTCAGGTCGGTGATCGTCGCGACCGTCGGACAGTGGATCACGTGGGTGCGTCGCAGGCGCGCGAGCACGACCGTCACGGCGGGGTAGGTCGAGACGATCACGTCGGGGTCGTGTTCGGCGATCCTCCGCGCCAGCGGGCGCGAGCCGAACAGGCACAGCAGCCTGCGCGCCCCCCAGCGAATCGGCCCGACGCTCTCGAGCAGCCAGTACACGACCGTGTAGGTCCAGGGCATGAACCGCAGCTGCACCCTGTATCCATCCTCCACGACCGGCTGCAACAGGCGCCCCATCGCGGCCAGCCCGTCGATCACCGTGACCTGCGCCGGCTGGCCGGACTCCTCGATCTGGCGCGCGAGCGCGCGCGCCGCCGCCGCGTGTCCCTCGCCCACGTCCGCAGAGAGCACCAGCACACGCTGGGGCTCGTGCGCTGCGCGCGGGCGGGAATTACGATGGCGGCGTCGCATATGCCTGATCACGATCAAATCGATCTTCGCGCGCACGGCGGGTGGTCCTCCACCCAGCCGCGCCCAGGCGGACCCCGGCAGGCGCAGGCCTCGGCGAAGAGTCGTATAAGACTATCGGGCGCCGCGGACGCTCGGTTGCTACGCGCGCTGGGCGCCACGGGCCTGCTGGCGATCCTGGTGAGCGTCTTCCTGCTGAGCGCCGGAGCGGCGAGCGCCCCCACGACCTACGTGCCCGCGCGCACCGGCGGCTGGCCCGACTGGCTGGCCGGACCACTGCGCGGCGTGGGCGTGAGCGCGCTGACCTCGGGCGAGTTCCAGACGCTGACGCTGATCATGTGCGCCGGCTACGCGGCAGTGCTGATCGCTGTGCACGCACGCGCACTGTCGCTGCGCACGGTCGCGCTGACGGTGCTCGCGGCCAACGTGCTCCTGCTGCTCGGCCCGCCACTGATCTCCCAGGACGTCTTCGGCTACCTCTCCTTCGCGCGGATGGGCGTGCTGCACGGCCTGGACCCCTACACCCACGTCGTCTTCCAGGCCCCCGTCGATCCGATCTATCCGTTCATCGGCTGGCCCTTCCAGCATTCCCCCTATGGACCGCTGTTCACGCTGGCGAGCTACGCGACCGCGCCGCTCGGTCTCGCCGGCGGACTGTGGGCGCTGAAGGCGACAGCGGTCGCGGGCAGCCTCGCGGCGGTCGCGCTTACGGTCCGTGCGGCGGGCGCCGCCGGTCGCTCGCGGCGCTACGCCGCGGCGTTCGTGGGTCTGAACCCGGTGATGCTCGAGCTCGCGGTCGGCGGCGCGCACAACGACACGATCGTGCTCGCGTTCCTGGCCGGCACGCTCGCGCTGACCGCGGGCGCCTCGCCACGTTTCCGCGGTGGCGCGTTGGCGCTCGCGGCGGGTGTCGGCGTGAAGGTCACGGCGGGGATCGTGCTCCCCTTCCTCGTGCTCGCGCCCGCAACGTGGCGCGAGCGCTCGCGGGTCGCGCTCGCCGCGATCCTCGGCCTCGTGCTCGTCGCCGGCGTGGGGCTGATCGGGTTCGGCTCGCACGCGCTCGGCTTCCTGAACGCCGTCGGCGAGCAGCAGCAACTCGTGGCCGTCCATTCCGTGCCAGCCGAGACGGCACGTCTGCTGGGACTGCACGGAACGCCCGGCTGGTGGCGGCACTGCTTCGTCGCCGCGTTCGTACTGGTGCTCGTCTACGCGCTGTGGCGCACCGCGCGCGGGGCCGACTGGCGCGTGGCCGCCGGATGGAGCACGCTGGCGCTGCTGATCTCCACGGCGTGGTTGTTGCCGTGGTATGCGATCTGGCCGCTGCCGCTAGCGGCCGTCGGCGGCAATCGGCGCCTGCGCGCCGCCACGCTCGTCGTCTGCGCCTACGCGACCCTGATCCACCTGCCGCTCGCCGACCCCGTGCTCAGCGCTCCCGCTGCCCACACCGAACCCCATCACGGGCACGTCGGTGCGCTCGGGCGTTGAGGCGCTCGCAGGCGCCGCGCCGGACGCGGACGCGGAGATCGTCTGGAACTCACCCGTCTCGAAGTCCCGCGCCACGTCGCGCTCGATCTCCGCGAGTGAGGCGTCGGGGCGCAACCGGCGTAGGCGGATCGCGTCCAGGCGGCGGAACTTGAAGATCTCGAGCACGTACACGAGGTAGATGCTGGCACCGATCACGAGGAGTCCGATACCGATCATCACGAGCGCCCAACCGGTATGCAGGTGACCGTGATGGTCGCTGTAGGGGACAAAGCGCAACGCCAGCGCGAGCCCCGCGAGCATCAGCGTCCAGGCATATAGGTAGGCGATCGTACGCCTGTTCGAGAAGCCGATGCGAGCCATGCGGTGGTGAAAGTGCTCGCTGTCGGGCCGGTAGATCGGCTGCTTGTACTTCAACCGCTTGAGCACCACGAACGTAGTGTCCAGAAACGGCACCGCGAGCAGGATCAGCGGCAGCACGAACGACACGACCGCCGTCGTCTTGACTGCCGCCTCGACCGTGATCACGCCCATCAAGAGGCCCAGCAGATTCGCACCGCAGTCGCCCATGAAACTTGAGGCCGGCGGGAAGTTGTAGATCAGGAAGCCCAGCGCGGCGCCCGCGGTGAGCGCCGCGAGCACCCCCGGCTGCTGGCGTCCGAGATCGAAGGCGATCACGGCCATCGCCGCGGCGATGATCGCGCAAACGCCCGCGGCCAGCCCGTCGACGCCGTCGGAGAAGTTGACGACGTTCATCATCGCCACTAGCCCGATCACCGTGAGGATCGGTCCCGCGTTCGTCACGCCAGCATTCGGCAGTGCGAGTTTGCCGATGAACGGCAGTGTGATCGCCTTCACGGCGACGCCGTAGTGCACGACGATCACCGCCGCCAGCACCTGCCCGGCGAGCTTGACCAGGGGCGGCAGATCGAAACGATCGTCGAGCGCACCGACGATCGTGATCAGCGTCGCGCCGAGTATCACCCCCTGCCACAGGTGACGCTCTCCGTAGTAGCCGCTCGGCAGCCACACGAGCATCGCCACGAGCACGCCGGCGAAGATCGCCAGTCCTCCGAGCAGCGGCGTCGGCTGCTCGGAGAGGCCGCGCTCGCGTGGTTCGTCGATCGCCCCCACGGACCGCGCGAGCCGCATCGTCAGCGGCGTCAGCAGCGCGGTCACGGCCGCTGCCACGAGGCCGGCGTAGAGCGCGTCGAGTGGAGTGGGATGCGCCATCGACTCGCGCACAGCATCGCAGGAGCCGGGGTCGTATGCCAGCGGGTGGAGCGCCGGCGGCGCGAGCCCGAGCCCTACCGGTGCGATTACCGCGCGCGTTTCAAGGCGCGCTCGATCTCTGCCCGTCCGATCGGCCCTTCGCGCACGATGCGCCACTCCCCTGAGCTTGCATAGTCGCGCAGGTCCAGCACAGTGGAGGCGACGCCGGGCAACTCGCCGCCGTCGAGCGCGAGATCCGCGCCCATGCGAATGGAGGCGGGCACGTCGGCGAGGCGGCGCGGGTCGGGGCCGCCCGAGAGGTTGGCGCTGGACTGCAGCACGGGGGCCTCCACGTGTTGCAGGGCGCTGAGGCTCGCCGGCAGCAGCGGCACCCGCAGGCCGAGCGTGGTGGATTCCGGGGCAAGGGCGTGAGCGGGCTCGTCCCGTCGCAAGGAGCCGGCCGGCGCGAGCACGGCTCCCGGATCGCAGGCAAGGGGGAAGCGACGCCCCGGGTTGGGCAGCAGGACCGTCAGCGGGCCGGGCAGCAGCGCTCGCAGGGCCGAGCGCTCAGGCTTCGCCAGCTCCGGCAGCGAGCGGAAGGCCACGGGGAGCGTGAAGAACATCATGGCGGCCGGCTGTCGAGGAGGCCTGCCCTTGAGCTCGTAGAGACGCCGCACGGCGGCAGGATCATCGGGATGGCACCCGAGTCCGTAGACAGTGTCGGTGGGAAAGACGACCACCTCACCCGTCCTCAGGCTCCGGCCAAACCGCCGCGCTTCGGCTGCGTCGAGCGTCGAGGACGGCTCGATCTCGGTGAGACGCCCCTCCGCGCGGGCGGCCACGGCAAGTCCGGTGTCGGTGGTCAGCAGCGAGAGGTCGAGTTGACGCGCCAGCGCAAGGTAGGCAGCGTCGTATGCGCTCAATCGATCACGTAGCTCCCAGATCGTCTCGCTGAGATCGATGACGGGATAGCGGACAACGCGCAACTCGCGCAATGTCGCCAGAGCCCGCGCCGCCTGCAGATCGCCGAGCTCTCCCCGCAGTGCGTAGCGGCGCAGCGCGGAGATCGCCTCCAGGTGGAAATGCTCGGGGACGTGAACCTCAGAGTGCCACTCGAGCCGGTCGAGCACGAGTCCGCCGATCTGTGAGCCGAGCAGGATCTCAACGGCGGCGCTCGCGTCGAGGACGATCACCGATCGCGCTCTTCGCGCAGCACCTCGGCTGGGCTTTGCGAGACCGAGATCGGCTCGAGTTTGCGAGCGTCGCGTACCCACTCGCGCATAGTGGGTCGTACAGCGAGGTCGCGCAGCTCGTCGAGCAGATAGTCCGAGAGGGTCATCCCCGCGTGCGCGGCGCGCGCCTTGAGCTCGCGATGGAGCTCGTCGGGCACGTTGCGAATCTGAACCATCGAAGACATGCGATAAACATTATCACATGTGGATCACATGTTAGCCGTTCATCGCCCACCCGTAGTGACACGAGGGAGGCCCGCAAGGTCGCACGCGGTGCGTACCTCGGAGAAGCCGGCGGCCCGCAGCAACCGCGTCACCTCAGCAGCCTGTCCCGCGCCGTGCTCGAGCGCGAGCATTCGCACACGCTCGCGTGCCGCAGCCTGAGAGATCAGCGTGCGGATGCAATCGAGTCCGTCAGGGCCGGCGAACAGCGCGCCGGGCGGCTCGTGGCGCAGGATCTCCGGCGCGAGCATCGCCCGTTCGACGTCGGCGACGTAGGGCGGGTTGGAGAGGATCGCGTCGTAATCGTCCGGGACCCCGACGAGTAGATCGGCGTGCAGCCACTGCACGCTCAGCCCCAGCCGTTCGCCGTTGGAGCGCGCGAGCGCGAGGGCGTCCTCGCTGATGTCCACCCCGCTCACACTCAGGTCGGGGCGCTCGTCGGCAAGCGCGAGCGCGACGGCGCCGCTGCCGGTGCCGACGTCGAGCACGCGCGCACCCGTCGGCAGCGACGCGAGCGCGACCTCGACGAGCAGCTCGGTCTCGGGGCGCGGGATCAGCACGCGCGGATCGACCGCCAGCTCCAGCCGGCGAAAGCCGCGGGTGCCGGTGATGTAGGCGACGGGCTCGCGCTCAACCGCGCGGCGGCGCACGGCGTCCTGCACAGCGCGGACGTCCGATCCTGGCACGGTGAGCTCGCGGTCGGTCAGCAGTTGCTCGCGCGAGACCCCGAGCACGTGCGCGAACAGCAGTTCGGCGTCAAGGCGCGGGGTTTCGCAGCCCGCGGCCGAGATCGCGGTGATCGCCCCGTCGAGCGCGTCGCGAACGGAGGTCTCCGAGCGCACCATTAGGCGGCGCTCACCCTTCTCCCCACACCGATCGCCCGCACGGGCACTGTGCCGCTAGGCGGCGGCCTGGGCCTGCAGGCGCAGGCGCTTGTCGTCGGCTTGCAGTCCGGCGGTGAGCTCGTCCAGCTGGCCTTCGAGCACCTGGTCGAGGTTGTGGACGGTGAGCTTGATGCGGTGGTCGGTCACGCGGCGCTCGCCGTAGTTGTAGGTGCGGATCTTCTCCGCGCGATCGCCCGTCCCGACCTGGGAGCGGCGGTCGGCCGCGAGCTCGGCCTGCTGTTCGGCGAGCGCGCGCTCGAACAGCCGCGCGCGCAGCACGCGCAGCGCCTTCTCGCGGTTCTGCAACTGCGACTTCTCGTCCTGCATCGAGACGACGATCCCGGAGGGCTTGTGCGTGATGCGCACCGCGGAGTCGGTCGTGTTGACCGACTGCCCGCCGGGACCGGAGGAGCGGTAGACGTCGATCTGCAGGTCGTTCGGGTCGATCTGCACGTCCACGTCCTCGGCCTCCGGCAGCACGGCGACTGTCGCCGTGGAGGTGTGGACGCGCCCCTGGGACTCGGTCTCGGGAACGCGCTGCACGCGGTGGGTGCCGCCCTCGAACTTGAACACGGAGTAGGCGCCCTCGCCCTTGATGGCGAACGTGAACTTGCCCTCGGAGATGTCCATCGACTCGGTCGCGAAGCCCAGACGCTCGGCGTACTTGCTCAGCATCCGGTAGAGGTCGCCCGCCCACAGCCCGGCCTCATCGCCGCCGGCGCCGCCCTGGATTTCGACGATCACGTTCTTCTCGTCGCTGGGATCGCGCTCGATCATCGCCATGCGCAGCTCCTCCTCGAGCTCCTCGATCCGCTCGCGCGCGCTCGAGAGCAGCTCGCGCAGCTCGGTGTCCTCGCCCCCCTCGGAGATCAGCTCCTCGGCACCAGCGGCATCATCGCGCGCGCGGCGCCATTCGCCGGCGAGCTTGGCCGCGGGCTCCAGCTGGCTGTAGGCGCGACCGGCGGCCGCGTAGCGCTCGCGGTCGGAGATGACCTCGGGGTCGGTCATCTGCGCGCCCAGCTCGGCAAAGCGCGTCTCGATCTGCTCGACGAGGTCTTCGATCATGCACGGCCAGTCTAGGCGCCCTCGACCGCGCTCCGCGTGTGCGCCCAAGTCGGCCCTGCAGCACTCCGGACGGTCGAGAGCCAAGCGGATCAAGGACGCAGGGAGCGTGGCGTACTACGTACGCGTGCTAGCCGATCGGAGATCCCGTCGATCTCCGATCGGTAAGGACGCCGAGTCCGCGCCGGCTATCGGCCGTCCGGCTAAGCCACGACCTCCACGCCAACCAAGTCAGCGGCAGAAAGCTCCCCGGGCGACTCCCGCTCGAGCACCGCCTCGAGCGCGGCGATCGCGACCGCGAGCTGGTCGAGGTCGGGCTCACGTGTAGTGAGCAATTGGAGCTTCAGGCCGGGCCACATCACTGCGCGCACCCAGCGGCGGCGGCGGTTGCGCCCGGCGAACTTGATGAGCTCGAAGGAGATGCCGGCGATCAGCGGCACGCCGAGGATGCGCGTGAGCACGAGCCAGTACCAGGCGGGCAGGCCGATCGGGGCGAAGACGAAGATCGCGACGATCATCACGACGAGCAGGAAGCTGGTGCCGCAGCGCGGGTGCAGTCGTGAGAAGCGCTGTGCGTTGACGGGCGTGAGCTCAAGGCCGGCCTCGAAGCAGGAGATGGTCTTGTGCTCGGCGCCGTGGTACTCGAACACGCGCCGCAGGTCGCGGATGCGCGAGAGCAGGTACATGTAGCCGAGGAAGATGCTCGTGCGGATGAGGCCCTCGATCACCCAGAACAGCACGGAGCTGTGCAGCTGGCCCTTGATCAGGCTCGTGAGGCCGACGGGGACGAGGAAGAACAGGACGATCGCCAGCGCCAGCGCGACGACGACCGTGCCGGCCCATACCCCACGGGGGATCTCCTGGGGCTCTTCGTCCTGCTCATCGGGGGGCAACTGGGCGTTGGCGGAGACCTCGAGCGCCTTGAAGCCGATCGCGAGCGAGCCGCCGAGCGCGACAATGCCCCTGATGATCGGCAGGCGCAGGGCGCGGTGGCGGCGCATGACGGAGTCCAGCGGGAACGCACTGACCTCGATCTCCCCCAGCGCGGCCTCCTCGGGCGAGCGGTGGGGCTCATCCCGCAACTGCTCGACGCTCGGCTTGCGCACGGCGACGGCCCAGTTGGAGACCCCGCGCATCATCACGCCCTCGAGCACGGCCTGGCCGCCGACAGGCGCGTCGCGCTGGGCGCTCAACTCGCCGTCGGGCTCGAGCGCGACCTCGGCGCCGCTCGGGACGTCCAGATCCACGGGCGCAGTGCCGGCGCGCCCGTTCGCGACCGGCGCTTCGGGCAGAGCCTGCAGGGCGCTTGCCCGAAGCGTCCCCTCACCCCCTGACGGACGAGAGGCCACGATCGGATCCGATCAGGAGGCCTTGGCGGCGGCGCGACCCTTGGCCATGCGCCGCTGGAAGCGCTCGACGCGCCCACCGGTGTCAACAAGCTTCTGGCGACCGGTGTAGAAGGGATGGCAGTTGGAGCAGACCTCGACGTGCAGCTCCTCCTGGGTGGCGCGGGTGAGGAACTCGTTGCCGCAGGTGCAGCGCACGTGGGCCTGCACGTAGTTGGGATGGATCTCTGTCTTCATCGTCCGCTCATTCTAGCGACGAGGACGAGGAGGGCGTGCTCGTCGCCGGCAGGGGCTGCGAGCACCTGTGCGTGCGCCGTTCGTCGCGCTTGATCGTGCGGCCGTGCGCGCCCTGCCAGCGGAAGCTGACGAGGCCCCTGTAGTCGGCGGGGGCCGTGAGGTTTGTGACCTGCTTGACGTACTTGTAGACGCCGACCCCCGGATCGGACGCGCGCCACACCCCCAAGCCGGGAGCGGCCACCACGCGATAGCCCATCTGCCCCGGCGTCCACTCGAGCAGTTCGATACGCATCGACATGCGCGTCGCCCCTGCTATCGCGGTCATTTCGCCGGAGAACGTGGCCGAGCGTTCGGCCGGTTCGGAGGCGGTCAGGCACTGCAGGAGCGAGGCCGAGTCAAGCGGCGTGCCCGGCGCGAGCACATCGGCGCTCGTGCCGAGGTCGCGGCCGAACGCGGCGGGTGCAAGCGCCATCGGCAGCAGGGCCGCCACGCACGCGAGAGCGAGGAGCAGGCGCCTGCCGCCGACGGTTGTCCTGGCGGAGGTCAGATCCATGACACCTCTCTAACACCGTTTTCGCGCGCATGTTTCGGACCTGCTCCACTCAGTCGAGATCGAACGCGGATCATAAATACCATCGTAGTGGTATTCTGTGCCCATGCACGTGTCAATAGATCGCGCCGGGCGTGTGGTGATCCCCAAGTCCGTTCGTGACCAGTTGGGGTTCTCGCCCGACACTCCGCTGGAGGCGGAGGTGGTCGAAGGACGCTTTGAGCTATCAGCGCCGCACCAGCCGGCCAAGCTCGTCCGGGGACCGTACGGACCGTCCTTCGCCCCCACCGGCACGCCGATTACAGACGAGGACATACGGCACACCCTCGAAGCCGTGCGCAAGCGCGGGTGAGGAGAGCCGCCGACAGCAGCGTCACGATCGCTGCTCTTCTGGGCGATCATCCAGCGCACGGCACCGCCGCCGAGGCGCTTGCGACCTGCGAGAAGACGATCGCGCACGTGGCGACCGAGACCTATAGCGTCCTCACCCGCCTACCGTCACCGCACCGCGCGAACGCAGTCACCGCCGTCGAGGCGCTCAACGAGCGCCTGCCGTCGCAGTACGCGGCGCTGGAAGCCGCCGACTACGCGGACGCCCTCGGCCGGCTGGCGGAGGCCGGCGTCGAGGGTGGCGCGACATACGACGGACTGATCGCGCTCACCGCGCTCGAGCACGACCTCGAACTCGTCTCCCGAGATCGACGCGCCGCGCGCCCCTACCGCGCGCTGGGTGTGCGATTTACGCTGCTGGAGTAGCGGCGGAGTCGGGCAGTCCGATCTCCTCGTCCACAAGAGCCGCACGAGCGTCCTCGTGCAGTTCGTGCCAGGGCGCCAACGCGGCGATGACGATGCTCGAATCGGGCGCGATCACCCGGATAGGGCTTTTCTAGATGGACTTCCTAGCGGAGGCCCTTGGCGGTGGTGACAGAGCTGCGCAACCGCTTCTGGTCGTCACATTCGCGGGCTAGCTTGCCGGACCGGGCCTGCGCTAAATCGACCTTTACGGTGTTTCACGGCCGGTCTTCGACCGGCTAGATCTGTAAGCGGCGATTGAGGGGAGGTCCGGTGATCTGATACGGCGGGCCGTCGCCCCCCTCGGAGGCCAGATAGCTCTCCCAATGTAGGTCTTATCCCCGTAGCCGGTCGGCGACCGGCCACCCACAAGTGGGACCTTAATTCAAAACTGCGAAACCTCCCGGCGAGCGAACAAGCCGCGGGTCGCAACACGAAAACTCGCGTAGCTGATCTACCGCCCGCGCCGTCTCTCCCGGACCAGGCTCCCCTGGGCTGAGCGCCCTCGGGGGTGGTGACATGAGAGGAGGACTCCCCAGGACGGGCATCCCCGAGCGGACCGCCCTCGGCGGTGGTGACAGAGCTGCGCAACCGCTTCTGGTCGTCACACTCGCGGGCCAGCTTGCCGGACCAGGACTGCGCTAAATCGACCTTTACGGTGTTTGACGGCCGGTCTTCGACCGGCAATCCATGTAAGCGGCGATTGAGAGCGGAAGTGCGGGCTAGGTGATCTGATACAGCGGCCCGTCGCCACCCTCGGGCGTGGTCAACCGCCCGCCCTTGGCAGTAATCGCCCCGCACTGCACACAGTTGGTGTAGTTGACGATCACGTCGACCTCGCCGTGCTCGGGGGCGTCCTCGGGGATCTCGTAGACGCCCGCGGGGCACATCCAGCGCCAGGTCTCGGCGACCTCGCGCGGAACGTGTTTCTGCACGCGGATGTGGTTGGGGGCGTCGTCGCGGGTGGCGTTGCCGGTGATGAAGACGGAGGAGAGCTTGTCGAAGGTGTATTTGCCGTCGGGCTTGGGGTAGCGCTCGTTGGTGTTCCCGACGAACATCGGCTCGGCGTCATCGCGGTGCCAGTGCTGGCGACCCGGGGGGACCTTGCCCTTGGACATGATCGAGGGGCCCGCTAGCAGGCTGCCGAGAAGGAAGCCTTTCTGGAAGGCCTGGCGGGTGTTGCGCACCTTGTACAGCTCGGTGCCGATCGAGGACTGCTCGACGGCCTGCTCGTAGCCGGAGAGGTCCTTGTTGCCGGAGCGCAGCGCGGCGTAGATCGTCTCTGCCGCGAGCATGCCGGACTTGATGCAGTGGTGTACGCCCTTCAGCGCGGCCGTGTCGACCATCCCGCCGGAGTCCCCCACGAGCACGGCTCCGGGCATGGAGAGCTTGGGCATCGACCAGTAGCCGCCGCCGGGCAGCGCCTTGGCGCCCCAGGCGACGCGCTCGCCGCCCTCGAGAATTCCCTTGACGAGCGGGTGCATCTTGAAGGTCTGCAGGAGGTCGTGCGCGGAGGTGGTGGCGTCGCGGTAGTTGAGGTCGACGACGAAGCCGATCGAGACGAGGTCCTCGCCGGTCTTCTCGTCCTTCATCGGATACATCCACGTGCCGCCGAGCTGCCCGTACTTGGCGGCGACTTTCAGCGGCCAGGGCTGCACGAACGTGTGGATCACGCGGTCGAGCGGCTTGGGGACCTTCCAGACCTCCTTCACGCCGAGCTCCCACACCTGCGGCTCGCGGTTGGCGGCGAGGTCGAACTCACGGATCGCAGCGCCCGTGAGATGGCCCCAGCAGCCCTCCGCGAGGACGGTGGCCTGCGCCTTGATGTCGGTGCCGGGCTCGAAGTTGCCGAGCGGCTCGCCGTCCTTGCCCCGGCCCTTGTCGCCCGAGCGCACACCGACGACGCGTCCGTCCTCGACCACGAGCTGCGTGGCGGCGGTCTCGGTGAGGATGTACGCGCCGGCGTCCTCCGCTTGCTGCTGCTGGTAGCGGGCCAGCGCGGAGACGGAGACGACCTCGTTGCCGTGGTTCTTGAAGTTCGGCACGAACGGGATCGGCACCGGCACCTTGGTCTTGGCGCTGGTGAGCATGTAGACCGACTCCTTCGTCACCTCGCCGAAGGCGAAGTGCTCCTTGCGCCAGTCCTCGCGGGTCATGTCCGGGAACAGTTCTTCAAGCGGCTCGGGGCGCATGACGGCGCCCGAGAGGTTGTGCCCGCCGCAGGTCTTCGCCTTCTCGATCACCGCGACCGGCACTTCGCCCAACCGCTCCAGCGTCTCGGGATCGTCGGCGAGCAACTGCAGCAGGCGGTTCGCGCAGGCCAGGCCCGCGGTGCCGCCGCCGACGATCGCCACGCCGACCTCGATCAGCTCGTCCTCGCCGTCGAGGCCGCGCTTGACGAACTCCTTCTGGGAGTCGACCGGCGGCGGGTAGGCCGCCGGTATCACCCGTCCGTTGCTGGAGCCGTTGTGCCCGGACATCCCGTCAGCCCTTCTTCGCCTTGACCGCCTCCGTTAGCTTCGGGAGGATCTTGTTCAGATCACCGACGATCCCGAGGTCGGAGAATTCGAAGATCGGCGCGTTTGGGTCCTTGTTGATCGCGACGATGTTCTCGGAGGCCTGCATGCCGACCTTGTGCTGGATCGCCCCGGAGATGCCC
>DASXMO010000007.1:0-4868 GCA_036495605.1 Solirubrobacteraceae bacterium | reverse complement strand
CGCCGCAGGCGCATGATCTGGCCCATCGGGTTCACGTCCTTCGGACAGGCCTCGACGCACTTGAAGCAGTGGGTGCAGTCGAAGATCCCCTGCGGGTCCTGCGAGAGGTCCACGAGGCGCTCGCGCTGCTCGGCGTCGCGCGGGTCGCCGACGAACCGGTAGGACTTGGCCAGCGCCGCGGGCCCGATGAAGCCGGGGTCGACCTCCATCGCCAGGCAGTCCGACACGCATGCCCCGCACTGGATGCAGGCCATCGACTGGGTGATGTCGACCATCGACTCTTTCGGCACGATGTACTCGCGCTCGGGCACCGGCTGCTTGGCGATCATCCAGGGGGTGACGCGCTGGACCTTCTTCCAGTGCACCGCGTCCATGTCCACGATCAGGTCCTTGATCACCGGCATGTTGCCCATCGGCTCGATCTCGATCACGCCATCCTTCGCGCTCTCGCGCGCGTGATCCAGATGCGTGTGGCAGGCCAATCCCGGTTCGCCGTTGATGCGCACCCCGCACGATCCGCAGATCGCCGCGCGGCAGGAGCAGCGAATCCCGATCGAGCCGTCGTGCTTGGCCTTCGCCTGCAGGATCCCCTCGAGCACCGAGCGGTGGGGCTCCAGCTCGATCGTGTGCTCGTCCCAGTAGGGCGCCTCGCCCGACTCAGGATCGTAGCGGCGCACGCGCAGCTTGAACATCTCCGGGGGCTTGTGCGTTTCGGCCATCAGATTCGCTCCTTGCGAGTGGGGGCCATCAGTACTTCCTCTCCTCGGGCTGCCACTGGGTGATGGTGACCGGCGAATAGGTGATTTGAGGCCCGCCCGCCCCGTCGCCGTTCAGCGAGACGTCGATGTGCTTGAGCCACTGCTCGTCGTTGCGCTCGGGGTAGTCGGTGCGGAACTGCGCCCCGCGCGACTCCTTGCGCTCGATCGCGCCCAGCACCGTCGCCTCGGCGCAGTCGAGCATGTATCCGAGCTCGAGCGCCCCCAGCACGTCCTGGTTGAAGACCGTCCCGCGATCGTCCACGTAGGCGCTCTGCGCCTCCTCTTTCAAGCGTCCCACGATCTCGTGCGCCTGCTGCAACCCCGCTTCGTCGCGATAGACCGCCACGTGCTGGTTCATCATCGCGCCGAGCTCTGACTTGATCTCCGACACGCGCCGTCCGGCGCCGCGCTCGCGCGCGAGGATCGCGTCGATCTCCGCGACGTCCTCGCGCAGGCGCGCATCCGCCGCCTCGGGCATCGGGATGCTCTGCGCGCGTTTCGCCGCGTGCTCGCCGGCGCGCCGCCCGAAGATGAGCGTGTCCAGCAGCGAGTTCGCGCCCAGGCGGTTGCCGCCGTGCACCGACACGCACGCGACCTCGCCCGCCGCGTAGAGCCCCTCGATCGGTGTGGCGCCGTCGGCGTCGGTCTTGACGCCGCCCATGATGTAGTGCTGACCGGGCCGGATCATGATCGGTTCGCGCGTGATGTCCACGCCGGCGAAGTCTTTGCCGATGTTCACGATCTCGCGCAGCGCCTCGAGCGTGCGCTTGCGCGGCACCTTCGTGATATCGAGCCAGATGCCCGAGCCGTCGGCGCCGACGCCGCGTCCCTCGAGGATCTCCGTCTGCTCGGCGCGCGAGACAACGTCGCGCGAGGCCAGCTCCATCTTGTTGGGCGCGTATTTCTCCATGAAGCGCTCGCCCTCGGAGTTCAGCAGCACCGCGCCCTCGCCGCGCGCGCCCTCGGTGATCAATAGGCCGTTCTCGACGAGGGTCGTGGGGTGGTACTGGACCATCTCCATGTCCATCAGCGGCGCGCCGATCCGGTAGGCCTGCGCGATGCCGTCGCCGGTCACGATCAGCGCGTTGGTCGTCGGGCTGTACACCTGCCCCGCGCCGCCGCACGCGAGGATCGTGTTCTTGGCGTGAAAGGTCTCCATGCGCCCGCTGCGCACGTCTCGCGCGACCACACCGCAGCAGCTGCCCTGCTCGTCCTGCACGAGCGAGGTCACGAACCACTCCTCGTAGCGATCCACCGTTTCGTGGTGCTTCATCAGCTGCTCGTAAAGCACATGCAGGATCGCCTGGCCGGTGATGTCCGCGACGTAGGCCGTGCGCTTCATCGAGGCGCCGCCGAACGCGCGCAGGTCGAGCTCGCCGCGCTCGTTGCGGTGGAAGGTGACGCCGATGTGCTCGAGGTGCATGACCTCGTGCGGGGCCTCCGAGCACATGATCTCGATCGCATCCTGATCGCCCAGGAAGTCCGAGCCCTTGACCGTGTCGTACGCGTGCGAGCGCCAGTCGTCGGCGACGGCGATCGCGGCGTTGATCCCTCCAGCGGCCGCGACCGAGTGCGAGCGCACCGGATGGACCTTGCTGAGAATCGCCACGCTCGCGCCCTCCTGTGCGGCGGCCAGCGCCGCGCGCTGGCCCGCGAGACCGGCTCCGATGATCAATACGTCGTGTGCTGGCATGGCTCCCTGCGGTCGATTCGGAGGACGTGGGCGGCCGATCGCGCCCGGATCCCGGACTCTATAAGAAGAGGTCCGCCTACCCGCCTCGACAGCGCGTCCCCGTCATCCACGAGTCAACCCGTGGCGGCCGGGCGCAGCGCTTTGCGCAGCTGCGCCACGGTCACGACGCCCTGCAGGACGCCCTGCTCGTCGACCGCCACCATCGCGCCAAGAAGGCTCAACCCCTCGCTGCGCAGCAGCAGTTCGACCGGCTGGTCCTCGGCGACCCTCACCGACAGGTTCTCCTCGAGCACGTCCACCACCGGCAGCGCCGGTCGCCCCGCGGCGATCTCCTCGTCCACGCGCTGCTCGCGCACGACCCCGAGGAAATGGCGCGCCGGGTCCACCACCGCGAACCACGGCCAGCGGTAGCGCAGGAAGAACTGCTCCTGGGCGTCCAGCAGGCTCAGCTCGGCCGGAATCGTCACCGGCTCGCGGTCCATGATGTCCGCGACCGTCACGCCCGCGATGCGCTGGCCGAACAACCCCTGCGCGACCGCGCCGCTCGCGGCCTGGTAGAGGAGGAAAGCGAGCACCATCGTGAACACGCCGAACGAGTCCCCGCTCGCCAGACCGACAAGTCCAAGCGCGCCGAGCGCGAGGGCGAAACCCTGCCCCGCGCGCCCCGTCCAGCGGGTCGCGCGGTTGCGATCCCCCGTGCGCCACCAGATCAGCGCCTGCGCAATCTGACCGCCGTCGAGCGGGAAGGCCGGGATCAGGTTGAACAGCAGCACGAGCACGTTGACCGTCGCCAGCCAGCTCAGCCACACGAGCACCGGTGTCGCCCGCACGTTGCCGCTGCCGGTGGCGACTTCCGCGAAGTGGCCGTTCGGCGCGGCTATACCGGCGGCCAGGGCGCAGACGAGGATCACCGCGAGCGTCACCAGCGGGCCCGCGACCGCCACGCGAAACTGCACGCCCGGCGTGCTCGCCATCTCGCGCATGCGCGTCAGCCCGCCAAAAGCCCACAGGTCGATGCCGGCGACCGACAGGCCGTTGCGCCGCGCGACGATCGCATGTCCGAGCTCGTGCAGGATCACCGACACGAAGAACGACAGCACGACCGCGACAGAGACCAGATACGCGGTCGTGTTCGCACCGCCGAGGACTTCGTGAAAGTAGGGCGTGGTGAAGATCACGAACAGGAACAGCACCACGAACCAGCTCATGCCGACACCGATCCTGATGCCGAACACGCGGGCCAGCTGGAAGTTCGTACGCGGCGCCATCGCCCTCAATGTTAGGAGCAGGGCCCGCCGCGCCCATCCGCGCCTCTCAGGACCTATCCCGCCGAGCCCGCACTTTCTCCATCGGGATAGGCCTCAGGCGGGCTGAGGCTGGGCGCGGGCGATGATCGCCTCGAAGTCCGTCCCGGCCGGCAGCGTGCCGTACTCCAGCCCGCCCTCGCCCGCCAGGCGCGCGGCGCAGAACGCGTCCGCCACCGCGGGCGGCGCGTGGCGCACGAGCAGCGAACCCTGTAGACACAGCGCCATCGACTCGACCACCCGCCGCGCGCGCGACTCGAGCGTCGCGGGGTCCGCAAACTGGGATTCGAGGTCGCGCACCCGCGCGTCCAGGCGCGCGTCGGCGCCCTGGGCCTGCCCCAGCTCGTGCAGGAACACCTCGAGCGTATGCGGCGAGCGCACGAGCGCACGCAGCACGTCCAGGCTGATGACGTTGCCCGAGCCCTCCCAGATCGAGGCCAATGGAGCCTCGCGGTACATCCGCGGCATCCCCGACTCCTCGACGTATCCGGCGCCGCCCAGGCACTCCATCGCCTCGAACGCGTGATTGGGCACCCGCTTGCACGCCCAGTACTTGCCCACGGCCGTCGCCAGGCGCTTGAACAGCTGCGCGTCGCTCGAGTCCTCGCCGGCCTCCGCGTCGGCGGAGGCTTCGTCGTATGCCCGCGCGAGGCGCATCGCCAGCGCCGTCGAGGCCTCCGCCTCCAGGCACAGGTCGGCCAGCACGTTGCGCATCAGCGGCTGATCGATCAGGAGCTTGCCGAACGCCTGCCTGTGGGCGGCGTGATGGGTCGCGTTCACGACCGCCGCGCGCATCCCCGCCGCGGCGCCGATCACGCAGTCGAGGCGCGTGTGCCCGACCATCTCGATGATCGTCGGCACGCCCCGTCCCGGCTCGCCCACCATCCGCGCCCACGCGCCGTGCAGCTCGATCTCGCTCGAGGCGTTGGAGTGGTTGCCGAGCTTGTCCTTCAGGCGCTGGATGTGCATCGCGTTGCGCGTGCCGTCCGGCAGGACGCGGGGCATCAGGAAGCACGACAGGCCCTCGTCCTCGCCGCTCGATGAGCGAGCCTGCGCGAGCACCAGGAAGAGATCGGACATCGGCGCCGAGCAGAACCACTTGTGACCCGTCAG
>DASXMO010000006.1:0-19153 GCA_036495605.1 Solirubrobacteraceae bacterium | reverse complement strand
CGACTGCCGAGCGAAGTGATGAGCAAGGGCGCGCTCGAAAACGCGATCGCCGCGGTCGCCACGAGCGGCGGGTCTACCAACGGCGTGCTGCACCTACTCGCCGTCGCGCGCGAACTCGGCGTCGGCCTGCAGATCGACGAGTTCGACGCGATCTCCGAGCGCACCCCGCTGCTGTGCGATCTGCAGCCCGGCGGGCAGTACGTCGCGACCGACCTCTACGAGGCCGGCGGCGTCCCACTCGTGCTCAAACGACTGCACGAAGCAGGGATGCTGCACGGTGAGGCTCTCACCGTCACCGGCAGGACGATCGGCGAGCACGCACAGGACGCGCAGGAGACCGCCGGTCAGAAGGTCGTCAGGCCGCTGAGCAACCCCCTCAAGCCGACCGGCGGGTTCGCGATCCTGCGCGGGAACGTCGCACCGGATGGCTGCGTCGTCAAGCTCGCCGGGCACGAGCGGCGCAAACACACCGGCCCCGCCCGCGTCTTCGACGGCGAGGAGGCCGCGATGGCCGCCGTTCTCGCCAAAGAGATCCAGGCCGGCGACGTCGTCGTGATCCGCGGCGAGGGCCCCGCGGGAGGACCGGGAATGCGCGAGATGCTCGCCGTGACCGCCGCGATCGTCGGCGAGGGCCTGGGGGCGACCGTCGCGCTGATCACCGACGGCCGCTTCTCCGGGGCCACGCACGGGTTCATGGCCGCCCACGTCGCACCCGAGGCCGTACGCGGCGGTCCGATCTGCGCGCTGCGCGACGGCGACGAGGTCACGATCGACGTCGACGAGCGCCACATCGACGTGGCCCTTCCCACCGAGGAGATCGCGCGACGGGTCAGTGCCTACGAGCCTCCCACCCGCGCCGACGACCACGTCGAGGTCGCGATCCAGAAGTACGCCAAGCTCGTCGGCAGCGCCGCCGAGGGCGCAATCGCCCGCTGAGGTGAAGCGTTCGTCCTGTCGTCTTCCGAGATCGACCCGGCGTTACTCGCCGAGGAAGTCCCGCAGCAGTGCGTTGAACGCGTCGGGGCGCTCGATCTGGGACATGTGCCCGGTGTCGGGGTAGACGACCTTGCGCGAGCCCGGAATCAGCTCTGCGTAGACGGCGGCGTCGCGGACGGTGAGGACCTTGTCCTGGTCGCCCCAGACGATCAGGGTGGGGCAGGCGATCTCGGGGAGGCGGTCGCGGAAGTCGTAATCGAGGTTTGCTTCGAGGGCCTGGATGAAGCCTGGCTTGCCGGCGCCGCGCAGCTGCTCGGCGGCGAGGGCGGCGGGCAGGCGCGTGGGATGACGCGTGACGAAGCCGAGCGTGGCGTTGCGCAAAAGGGGACGGTTGGTGACGGCGTCGGACTTGGAGGCCATCCAGGCGGTGTAGGCGGCGACGATGCGCTCCGCGCGGTGCAGCGCCGGCAGCGCGCGCGTGCCCCGCGCATTGCGGTAGGAGCTGATGCCGGCTGGAGAGACGAGCACCAGCCCCTCGACGTGCTCGGGGAAGGCGATGGCGAGCTCGGCGGAGATGAAGCCGCCCATCGAGTTGCCGACGAGCGTCGCGGCGCCGATGCCGAGCTCGTCGAAGAGACCGTCCAGCAGGCGGGCGTAGCCAGAGATGGTGATGCGCTCGTGCGGCATCGGGGAGTGTCCGAAGCCGGGCAGGTCCATCGCGATCACGCGGTGGTCCTCGGCGAACACCGGCAGCTGCTCGAGCCAGTTGGGCCATGATCCGGAAAGGCCGTGTACGAACACGAGCGGCGGGCCTTCGCCGAGGTCGATCGTGTTCACGGGCTGCCCGCCAAGGACGCTCACCCAGCGCTGGTGCTCGCGCCAATCGACGTCGAGCCACGGAGAGCGTCCGGACGGGCCGTAAGCATTTGTTGCGTGATGGCCGTTGCTGGATGCCGTTTCTACGACGTTGCCACCGGAGGGCTCCATCTGCATAATCTACAGCCTCACCGCCGGGGGGCCCGCAATCCGACGTTCGGGGCGCGTCGGATGCCTGCACCGGGTGGAGCGCAAAGCTCCGCGGGTGGGCAGGGGCAAAATCAAGGATGAGAATCGCAATCGACATCGACTCGACGCTGCACCACTACTGGGACACGCTCTCGGAGATCGCGGTGCGCCGCTTCGGCATCGAGCTGCCCTACGAGGAGCAGTTCACGTGGGGCATCACGCGCCTGAAGCCCGAGCAGTTGCGGATCTGCATCGAGGAGAGCCATTGCGAGGAGCGCATCCTCGCGGGCGTTCCCTACCCTGGAGCGGTCGAGACGGTGCGCCGCTGGCACGAGCAGGAAGGCCACTACATCCACGTGACGAGCCATCGCGATGCTCGCTGCGCGGCCGCGAGCGAACGGTGGCTGCGCGAGATCGGCGTGCCGTTCGACGACGTGTGCTGCTCGTGGGACAAGGTCTCGCGCTGTCAGCAGCTGCGGATCGACGTGCTGATCGACGACAGCCCGCTGAACCTCACGGCGGCGCTCGAACGGGGGATCGCTGCCGCGACGCTCGCGCACCCGTGGAACCGGGACGTGTGCGAAGAAGAGGACGTGCTCGTCGCCGAGGACTGGCCAGGGCTCGCGCGCGCGCTGGAACCGCTGCTGAGCACGGACGCGCACCTGCCGGTGGGCGCCGGCGCGAGGCAGGGCACGGAGGTCGCGGCGGCGAAGTAGGTCGCATGAGCACCGTCTGGGAACGCGCGCTGAAGCTGCTGGGCGAGGATCTGCGCCGTCGCGACGCTGCTCCAAGGACCGTTCGCGCCTACCGCGCCGACCTCGAGCAGTTCGCCGAGTGGGCCGACGCCCGCGAATTGGTGCCGGCCGGGGTAGGACCGAAGGAGGTGCGCTCATACGTCGCCTCGCTGTCGGAGCGCGAGCTCGCGCCGAGCACGAGCGCACGCAAGCTGGCTGCGCTCAGGGCGCTGTTCGACAGCCAGCGCGAGCACGGGCAGCTCGTGCAGAACCCGGCGGAGCTCGTAGCTACGCCCAAGCGCGCGCGCAATCTTCCGCGCGTATTGAAAACCCGCGAGGCCGCGACGCTGCTGGACGCGATTCCGGCGAAGGAGCCGCTGGAGCTGCGCGACCGCGCGATGTTCGAGCTCGCCTACGCCTGCGGGCTGCGCGCCGAGGAGGTCGTGTCGCTGGGATTGGGTGACGTCGATCACGACGCCGAGCAGTTGCGCGTCGAGGGCAAGGGTCGTAAGACGCGCTTCGTCCCCGCCGGCGAGGTCGCGCTGAAAGCCGTCGGGGACTACGTCGAGAAGGGTCGCCCGCGGCTGCTCGAGCCCGCGAGCGGCGAGCAGGCGCTGTTCCTGTCGAAGAGCGGCAGAAGGCTGGGTACGAGCGACGTGCGCCGCAGGCTGAAAGGGTGGGCGAGGCGCAGTGGCGTGGAGTCGACGGCGGGGACGATCTCACCGCACGCGCTGCGCCACAGCTACGCGACGCACCTGCTGGACGGGGGGGCGGACCTGCGCTCGATTCAGGAGTTGTTGGGTCACGCGAGCGTGTCGAGCACCCAGATATACACCCGCGTGGAGTCGGCGAAGCTGAAAAGCGCCTATGCTCGCAGCCACCCGCGGGCATAGCGCAGAGGGAGACAGGTCCGCAAAGGGATATAGGACGTATACAGGGCGAGGACCCCGATGGAGACGAATGTAAAAGCGATCGAGCTGCGCGAACTGTGGCGTCGATACAAGTCGGAGGACGATCAGCGCGCTCGTGAGCGGCTCGTCGTCGCGTACTCGCCGCTGGTGAAGTACGTGGCGGGGCGCACCGCCGCGGGGCTGCCCCCGCACGTGGAGGAGGCCGACCTGATCTCCTACGGCCTCGTCGGGCTGATCAGCGCGATTGAGCGCTTCGACCTCTCGCGCGAGATCAAGTTCGAGACGTACGCGATCATGCGCATCAAGGGCGCGATCATCGACGAGCTGCGCTCGCTGGACTGGGTGCCGCGCAGCGTCCGCTCGCGCGCCCGCGAAGTGGAGCGCGCGAACGTGAAGCTCGAGAACGCGCTGCACCGCGCGCCGACCGACAAGGAGATGGCGGCCGAGCTGAAGATCACGGTCGAGGAACTGAACGACTCGCTGCTGCAGATCTCGAACTCCTCGATGGTCGCGCTGGACGAGCTGTGGTCGACCTCGGACTCGAGCGGCGATCAGGTCTCGCTGATGGACACGATCGAGGACCCCAGCGCGCCCGATCCCGCGAAGGCCCTGGACGTGGGCGATCTGAAGGACCGCATCGCCGAGTCGATCGCGCTGCTGCCCGAGCGCGAGAAGCTCGTGATCGCGCTCTACTACTACGAGAACCTGACGTTGCGCGAGATCGGCGAGGTGCTCGGCGTGACCGAGTCGCGCGTCTCCCAGCTGCACACGAAGGCGGTCCTGAGGTTGCGCTCGCGAATGCAGGAGGAGGCGTTCGCGGAGTGATTTTTTCGGGAAACGCTTAGCGGGCGGCTGCGTACAGCCCGGTTGGCGCCGGTTTCCCTTCCGGCTTTTCTTCGAAAGCCACAGGCGTGTGGCGCGAGCGCCGGCTCGGCGGTATGGTTTTGGCACCCGGATAAGGAGGCCGCATGCCCGCAGCGGACCGGATTCGCAATGTTGCCCTCGTGGGTCATCGAGGGGCGGGGAAGACTGCGCTTCATGAGGCGCTGCTGTTCGAGGCGGGGGCTGTCGACCGGTTGGGATCGGTGCCCGATGGGAGCACCGTGTCGGACTCGGCTCCGGACGAGCAGGCCCGGCAGATGTCGATCTCGACGAGCTTCAGCTCGCTTTACTGGCGCGAGCGCAAGGTGAACCTGCTCGACACTCCCGGTGAGCCGAGCTTCGTTGCGGACACGCTGAGTGCGCTGCGCGTGTGCGAGTCGGCGGTGTTCGTGGTCAACGGGGTGATGGGCGTCGAGGTCTCGACGGCGCGACTGTGGCAGCGTGCGGCTGAGCTCGATCTCGCGCGGATGCTGTTCGTGAACATGCTCGATCGCGAGCGCGCCGACTTCTACCGCACGCTGGAGCAGCTGAAGAACGCCTTCGGACAGCACGTCGTCGCGACCGAGATCCCGATCGGCGCCGAGCACGAGCTGGAAGGCGTGATCGACCTCGTGGACATGCGCGCCTTCAGACAGGACAGCGCGCAGCGGGGCGGCTGGACGGAGATCTCGATCCCCGAGGATTGCGTTGAGCGGGCGAACGAGTATCGCGAGAAGTTGATGGACGAGGTCAGCGAGGTCTCCGATGCGCTGATGGAGCGCTATCTGGAGGGCGAGGAGATCGAGCACGCGGAGATCGTGGGCGCGCTGAAGGAGGGCACGAACCACGGCAGGATCTTCCCGGTCGTGTGCGGCGTGGCGACGCGCAACCTCGGCACGACGCGCCTGCTGGACGCGATCGTCGAGGATCTGCCTTCGCCCGTCAAGCACGGCGCGCTCGCTGCGGTTCGCGGATCGGACGGTCCATCGGCGGGTGGCGAGTCCGACGAGTCCTCGAGCGGGGGCGATGCCGACGGTTCGCGACCGGCGGTGGGGGAGACCGAGCTCTCGGCGGACCCCGAGGGGGAGCTGTACGCGTACGTGTTCAAGACCCGCGCGGACCCCTTCGCGGGACGGATCAACCTGCTGCGCGTCTACCAGGGCACGCTCAGAGCCGACAGCCACGTCTCGAACCTGCGCGCCCATGCGAAAGAGCGGATCGGCCAGCTGATGGTCTTCGCGGGGGCCCAGGTCGGTCATCTGCGGGAGCTCGGGCCGGGCGACATCGGCGCGGTCGCCAAGCTCAAGGAGACACGTGCCGGAGATTGGCTGAGCGACGGCGACGCACATCAGGCGGGACTCACGATGCCAGAGCTGGAGTTGCCCGCGCCCGTTATGGCCTTCGCTGTCGAGGCCCACGGGCACGGCGATGAGGAGAAGATGTTCGTCGCGCTGCGCCGCCTGCAGGAGGAGGACCCGACGATCGACCTGCACCGCGATGCGCAGACCGGCGAGCAGATCGTCGCGGGCCTCTCGCAGGTGCACGTCGAGGTGATCATCGAGCGGTTGCGCGAGCGCTTCGGCGTGGAGGTCACGCTGAAGCCCCCGCGCGTGCCCTATCAGGAGACGATTCGCACGAGCGCGAAGGCGCACGGACGCCACAAGAAGCAGTCGGGCGGGCGCGGGCAGTTCGGGGATTGTGAGATCGAGATCGAGCCGCTGCGCCCCGGCATGGGGTTCGAGTTCGTGGATCAGGTCAAGGGCGGGGTGATCCCTAGCTCGTTCATCCCCGCTGTGGAGAAGGGTGTGCGCGAGGCGATGGCCGCGGGCGTGCTCGCGGGCTATCCCGTGAAGGACGTGCGCGTGCGCCTCTACGACGGCTCCCACCACAGCGTCGACTCCTCGGAGATCGCCTTCAAGCTCGCGGGCGCCCAGGCGATGCGCGAGGCGCTGCGCGCCGCCGACCCGGTGCTGCTGGAGCCGATCATGCTCCTCACGCTCTCGATCCCCGAGGATTGCGTCGGGGAGGTGATCGGCGACCTCAACAGCCGCCGCGGGCGGCCCCAGGGGATGGAGGGCGCCCATCGGGGAATGACCGAGATCAAGGCCGAGGCACCGATGGTCGAGCTGCTCGACTATGCACCGGACCTGCGCTCGATCACCGGCGGCCGGGGCGACTACACGCTCGAGTTTCTGCGCTACGAGGAGGTGCCCGCGAACCTGGCACACAAGATCGTCGACGGCGCCGCGAGCGAGCACACCGCCGCGCACGCCTGAGTGTCCGCGGCCACTAACCGCGAACGGCCCGCGCACCCACCGCGACGGAGTCCCGTCTCCCCGCAAACGCGAGACCGCTCCCCCAAGGCCCCGCGCACCCGATACCCTGGTGCGCTGCCGATGGCCACTCGAATGATCGTCACCTCCCAGCCGGATGTCGCCTGCGACGTGTGTGGACGCCGGCTGCTGCGCGGCGAGCAGCCCGACGTGTTCCTCGCGAGCGGACGGCGTAGGATGGTGTGCGAGCTGTGCTCGCCGCGCGCCAGCGCCGAGGGATGGCTGCGCGAGACCGAGGACCGCACCGTGAGCCTGCCACCGGCGCGACCGCGACGGGGACGCAACCTGCTCGACCGCCTGCGCCAGCCGCGCGAGCGCCCGGCGCGCGATGGCGGGGGAGAGTTCCTGGCGATACCCGAGAGCCCGATCGGCGGCTATGACTTCCTCGATGGTGGTGGCGCGGAGGCGGACCCGTCCGTGCCCGGCGCGCCCCACGCCGATGAACCGCACGCCGACGGGAGCCACGCCGGTGGGTCGCACAGCACGCGTCCCGTGCCCGCGGTCCCCTTCGAGGATGCGATCGCCCCCGCGCAGGAGCCGTTGAGCGACATAGACGCTCAGGCGCTGCGCGCGCTCGGCGTGTTCAACGCCGGTGAGCATCCCCGTCGCATCGCAGGCGTCTCGCGCTCGCTGGGGGAGCCGAGCATCAGCGTGCGTCCCGCCGTCGAGTCCGGCGCGGCGGTCGTGGCGATCGTGGTCGCGTGGGAGCTTTCGTGGTACCGCTACGAGGTCGATCTCGACGACGAGGTCTCCGGTGCGAGCGTCGTCGCGCAGGGCACCGAGCTGAGCGAACTGGCGGACGAGGATCGGCTCGCCAACGGCGTCTCGGCGCCCGATGGGTCGCTTTCGCTGGTAGGATTGACGGCACGATGATCTACTGCGTCGTACCCCACGAGATGTCCGAGGAGCTGTATCCGAAGCTCACCGATCACTACGCGAGCGAGGAGAACGTCACCGTGATCGTCGATCGCCGCGAGTCCGACCGCCGCGCACGCGCCGGTCGCGCAAGCGATGCGATCAAGCAGCAGCGCGTCCTGCGCGACCGCCGCCGCGCACGCATGCCCGGGGATCTCCCCCCGCTGGCCCGCATCTCCTAGACGATCGTGGGTCGAGCGGTGCGCGGACGCAAGGAGCGTGGCGTGCTACGCACGCGAGCGACTGAGGACAAAGCACCCGCGAAGCACCCACGGTCGCTCTAGGCGTGAAGGCAATCGTCCATGTCGATGGCGGCGCGCGCGGCAATCCGGGTCCCGCGGCCGCGGGTTGCGTCATCTCCACGCCCGAGGGCGAGATCCTCGGCGAGCACGCCGAACTGCTCGGGCGGGTCACGAACAACGTCGCCGAGTACCGCGCGCTGCTGCTCGGCCTCAGGCACGCGCGCGAGCTGGGGGTCACCGACGTCGAGGTGGTCAACGACTCCGAGCTGATCGCCAAGCAGGTCAACGGCCAGTACAAGGTCAAGCACCCCGCGATGCGCCCGCTCTATCTCGACGCGCTCGCCGCGCTGCGCGAGTTCGAGCGCTGGCGCATACGCACGGTGCCGCGCGCGCAGAACGCCGATGCGGACGCGCTCGTCAACGCGGCACTAGACCAGGCCCGCGACGCCGGCGCTCTCTGACCGGAGGCTCCACCACGCCCCTGAGCAGGCCGCTCAGTGCAGGGGCTGGGCGGATTTCGCCAGCTGAAGCATCTGCTGGTTCGAGAGTTCCTCCAGCAGCGTGTTCGTCAGCCAGTACAGCACGTTGTTCTGGCGCCAGCCGATCACGTGGATGTGCGAACCGTCATCGACCATCCGGTACTGGCGTCCGTCGATGCTCTGCACGCGCGCGTGCGCGAACAGCGGCGGGTTCAGCCAGTCCGAGCCCTCGAAGTCGTAGTAGCCGCCGTTGATGTTCTGCCGCCACACGACCACGTAGGCGTGATGGAGATGGCCCTGCTGGTCGGTCAGCGCGTACGGACGCACCTGCTGCTGTTCGGCCTGGCCGGTCTCCAGGGTGGGGTACAGCACCTCGAAGGGCACCTCGACCGCGGCTTTGACGGCTTCGTCGTTGCCGGCCGAGGAGCTCGGGAACAGGTCCAGCGCCCGCAGCGAGAAGCCGCCGCCATGCGAGCTGTGTGCGCTGTGCGAACTGTGATGGGCGGTATGCGCAGGTATCTTCGGTGCCGGAGGGTTGACGGTTTCGTGGCCGTGCAGGAATTCCGCGAGCGTGGCCTGGGCAAGTGCGGGTGTCGTCGTCACGTACGAGCCACCGTTAGCGCCTTGGAAGTCGACGTTGGCGGTCTGGAACTTGACCTGGCGCAGCGGCTTTGTCTGCGAGAAGGCGATCAGCTTCGACAGTTCGATCAGCTCGCTCGCGGAGGCGTGGAACGTCGAGCTGATCGCGTGCCCCACGGCCTTCGCGACCGTGTCGATCTGGCCGATCTCGTTGCTCGGGGAGATCTGCTCGCGCAGGTCGCGCAGGAAGTCCTGCTGACGGGCGACCCGCACGAAGTCCGAGTCGGTGTGCCGGTAGCGCACGTAGTCGAGCGCGTTTTCGTAACACAGCTTCTGATAGCCGGGCTGCAGGTTGATCGAGGTGTAGTCCGTTTCCGTCGAGCCGACGTTCTGGTTGTAGTAGTGGCGGTCCACGTTCACGTACGCGCAGCCGAGCGTGTCGACGACTTTGATGAAACCCTGGAAGCTCACGTCGACGATGCCGTTGATCTTCAGACCGGGGAACACTTCGTGCTCGATCGTTTCCGCCGCGAGCACCATCCCGCCCTTGGTCGCGCCGAGTTTGTTGCCGATCGTGTACGCCGAGTTGATCTTTTCCTTCGCATACACCTGCCCGGTCTTCGTCGTGATGTTGACCATCAGATCGCGCGGGATCGACAGCACCGAGGTCTGGCCCTGACCGGGGTCGAAGCGCACCAGCAGGATCGTGTCCGAGTGCGGCGGATTTTCGCGGTCATAGGAATCTTTCGCGCCCACCCGTCGATCGGTGCCGAGGATCAGGAACGTCTGCGGCCCACCGTTGTATTCGGCTGTGACGACTCCCTTCGGCGCGTTGATCTGGTTCAGCTTCGGGAACACCTCTTCGGCGATGCCCGTGATCTTGTTCAGCGCCACCGTCGCCGTCGCACCGGCGCTCAGCGCGACGATCGCCACGGCCGCGATCGCGAAACGCTTGGTCATGCCCCACCCGAGCGAGGGCGGGCGATCGTCGTCGTCCTGGGATGTCACCGGATAGCCGCTCATACAACGCTCCTACATACGCACACGCCGCTTGCCCGCGGGCCGATCGGGGATCGTGACGATCTCCGATCGGTCGGCTGCGTCGGGCAATGGTAGTCGCCGACCCGGCGTCGAGCGCCGGATCGCCGGCATATGCCTGCCGGGCCTGCCGCTACGCTCGCACTCGTGCTGAGCGCCAGAAATCGCGAGCTGCTGGGCCTGCTTCCCTCCGCGCTGCTCGTCACCGGCGGGTTCACCGCGATCTTCATCCAGCAGCAGGACACCTCGCGCGGCGCCGACACCAGCCTCACGCTCAACCACGCCTCCAGCGTCTCCCTGACCTACGGGGCGCTGTTCCTCGCGCTGTGCATAGCCGCGCACCTCGTGATCCGCTTCTGCCTGCCCGACGCCGACCCCTATCTGTTCCCGCTCGCCGCGGTGCTCGCGAGCGTGGGGATCGTGATGGTCTACCGCATCGAACCAGTGCTCGCGCGCCAGCAGGCGCAGTGGATGGTCCTCGGCCTCGCGCTGTTCGCCGCCACGATCCTCGCGTTGCGCCGCCAGGGGGTGGGGGTGCTCGAGCGCTACCGCTACACGATCGCCGCCCTCGGCATCGGCCTGACGATCCTGCCGCGCCTGCCCGTCATCGGCGAGCAGGTCAACGGCGCCTACCTCGACATCCACTTCGGCTCGGTCTCCTTCCAGCCCGCCGAGTTCGGGAAGGTCGCGATCGTGATCTTCCTCGCCAGCTACCTGCACGACAACCGCCAGGTGCTCGTCACCGAGGGACGGCGCGTGCTCGGCATGACGATCCCGCCGATGAAGCAGTTCGGGCCGATGCTGATCGTCTGGGGCGCCGCGATGGGCACGCTGCTCCTGACCCGCGAGCTCGGCACCTCGCTGATGTTCTACGGAGCGTTCCTCGCGCTCCTCTACGTCGCCACCGGCCGGCTCTCCTTCCCGCTGATCGGCCTCCTCCTGTTCGCGCTCGGCGCATGGTTCGTCGCCGGACACGTCTCGCACGTGCACGCGCGCGTGCTCGCCTGGGAACACCCGCTCGATCCCGTCCTCTACAACCAGCCCCAGGGCAGCTACCAGCTCGCCCAATCGCTGTTCGCCCAAGCCGACGGCGGACTGCTCGGCACCGGCTTCGACCAGTCCCTGTTGCAGTACCCCGTCGAACTCGCCAACCACCACATCGTGCGCCGCTCGATCCTGCCGGTGCCCGAATCGGACCTCATCTACGCCGTCATCACCGACGAGCTCGGTCTCGTCGGTGCCGCCGGACTGCTGCTCGTATACCTGCTGTTCGTCGCCCGCGGCCTGAAGACCGCGATGCTCGCCAAGGACTCCTTCTCCAAGCTGCTCGCCACCGGCCTCTCCTTCATTGTCGCGATGCAGGTGCTCGTGATCGTCGGCGGCGTCACCCGTGTGATCCCGCTCACCGGCGTCACGCTCCCGCTGGTCGCCTACGGCGGCTCCTCGGTCGTCATGAACTTCGTGCTGCTCGCACTGCTGCTTGTGATCTCTGACCGCGCGCGACGGCCCTATTCGCGGCGCTGAACGCGCACGCAACCCTGCCCCGCGCCGCTAAAAAGTACACGCAACTGCGGTCCGCGCCGGCTATCTGCCGAGCGCTCGATAGAGCCGAGGACCGATTTCCGGGGCGGTTGGGCAGCGATGCGGAGGTTTGTGCAGCTTTGCGCGAGCTTTTGCGAGCAAACCTCCATATATCCGCGGCGCGCAGGGAGCGGGGGCGATCGCGTCGAAATCCTCGACCTGTGCGCTCTTCGACCGCCGACCACGAGCCCGCCGCGCGCCTGATCCTGCGCACCCCCGAGCCCGAACTCCCCGATCACCGCTACGGCAGTGGCCTCGCCGAGGACTTCTCCTCGTCCGCGGGTCTGCACCGACGTCCGTGGCTCGCGCGTCTGCGCCGCGCGCTGGCGGAGGGCCTCTTCGCCGTGCACTATCAGCCGATCGTCGCGATCTCCGACGGGCGCCCCGCCCACTACGAGGCGCTCGTCCGCCTCGCCGACGAACCCTCCGGCCCGCTCGTCGCACCCGGACTGTTCCTGCCCGCGGCCGAGCGCTACGGCCTCGTGCGCGACATCGACCGGCTCGTGCTCGCCCGTGTCGCCGCGCTGCTCGGCTCGCGCCCCGACGGTCCGCGCGTGGCGATCAACCTCTCCGCGCTCTCCGTCACCGACCCCGCCATGCTCAGCCACGTCGAAAGCAGCCTGACCCGCGAGGGGGCCGACCCGAGCCGCCTCGTGATCGAGATCACCGAGACCGCCGCCATCTCCGACATGGACCGTGCGCGCAGCTTCTGCCAAGGCCTTGCCGCGCTCGGCTGCGAGGTGGCCCTCGATGACTTCGGCGCGGGCTACGGCTCTTTCCACTACCTGACCCAGCTTCCCTTCGACTACCTCAAGATCGACGGTTCGTTCGTGCGCGGGCTGACCGTCTCACGCAACGATCAGCTCGTCGTGCAGGCGCTCGTCGGGATCGCCCGCGGCATGGGCGTGCGCACGATCGCCGAGTACGTCACCGACCGCCCAACGCTAACGCTGCTACGCCGCTACGGCGTCGACTACGCCCAGGGGTTCGAGCTGGGCCGACCCCACCCTCGTTTCCCTCTCTGACGGCCGCCTCGTCGTCCCTGGCTGCGTCCTTACCGATTGGAGATCGATGGGATCTCCAATCGGCCAACACATGTGCAGAGCACATTTCGCTCACTGCGTCCTTGCCAGTAACGACGATCAATCCGTCAGTGAACGCTAGTGCTCGTCAGCGAGGCTGCGGGAACTGCGTGCGCATCGCCGCGTCCCACACGCGATCGGGCGTGAGCCGGCGCTGGGCGATCGCCAGCCGCGCCGAAGCCGTCACGCGCATGCGCGCCGACGGGCGCTTGCGCGAGATCGCCTTCTCGATCGCCTTCGCGACCGCCTCCGGGCCGCCGCCCAAATGACGCATCGGGCCCTCGTAGGTCTCCGCCGTCAGCTTCGCCACCTTCGCGTTGAACTCGCCATACGGACCGTCCTCCGGGGCGCCGTCCATGCTCGCCACCGCCGCGCTGCCGAACTCCGTCACGATCAGTCCGGGCTCGATCAGGACCGTGTCGATCCCAAACCCCCGCACCTCGAAGCGCAGGGCGTCGGAGATCGCCTCCAGCGCGTACTTCGTGGCGTGGTAGAAGCCGCCCCCGGGGAACGTAAGCCGTCCACCCATCGAGCCGATGTTCACGATCTTGCCCCAACGCTGCTCGCGCATCCTCGGCAGCACCAGCTGCGTCAGCGCGACCACCCCGAACACGTTCGTCTCGAACTGCCGGCGCACCGCCTCCATCTCGACCTGCTCCACCGGCCCGCTCTGGCTGTAGCCGGCGTTGTTGATCAGCACGCCAACCGCGCCCTGCTCGCTCTCGACCCGCGCGACCGCCGCGCGCATCGACTCCGCGTCGGTCACATCCAGCGCCAACGTCCGACAACCCGCCTGCTCGAGGTCGGCGATCGACTCCGGCCGGCGCGCGCTCGCGTACACCGTCCAGCCCTTCTCGGCCAGCCGCAACGCGCTCGCGCGACCGATGCCCGACGAGCAACCCGTGATCAACACCGCCTTGGACACCTTCGACATGCGTCCGCCAGCATACGCTGCCCGTCCGCGCCGATGTCCTGCGCGTCGTGCGCACGGGCAGCGTCGCCTGGCCGTGCGCCGGCTCGATAGGGTCTGCGCCTCAATGCGCGCCGTCACCTTCCAGTCACCCGGCGAGGTCGCCATCGAAGACGTCCCCGAGCCCGAGCTCGCGCGTCCCGACGACGCGATCGTGCAGATCGACGCCAGCGGCATCTGCGGCTCGGACCTGCACATCTACCACGGTCGCGTGCCCGTCGAGCAGGGCTTCACGATCGGCCACGAGTTCGTCGGCACCGTCCTCGCCGCCGGTCCCGAGTTCGAGCGCGCCGCGATCGGCGAGCGCGTGCTCGGCTGCTTTCACACCGCCTGCGCCACCTGCACGCCCTGCATCCGCGGCGACTATCACCGCTGCGCCCACGGCCGCACGTTCGGACACGGCTCCAAACTCGGCGACCTCCAGGGCGCCCAGGCCGAGCGCCTGCTCGTCCCCCGTGCCAACCTCACCCTGCGCCGCGTCCCCGCGGGCATGCCCGATGACGTTGCATTGTTCGCCGGCGACGTGCTCGGCACCGGCTACCACGCCATCGCCCACGCCGGACTGCGCTCCGGCGACAGCGCCGCCGTGCTCGGCCTCGGACCCGTCGGGCTGTGCGCGATCCAGGCCGCCCGCGCCGCCGGCGCCACGCAAGTGTTCGCGATCGACACCGTCGCCGAACGCCTGGAGATGGCCCGCCGCTTCGGCGCCACGCCCATCCACCTCACCGACGAGGACCCCAAGCGCGCGATCCGCACCGCCACCGCGGGCGCCGGTGTCGACGTCGTCGTGGACGCCGTTGGCGATCCCGCTCCGCTGGCCCTCGCCATCAGCCTCGTGCGCGACGCCGGCGTCGTCTCCGGCATCGGCGCCTACGCCGGCAAGGGCGAGGTCCCGCTCGGCCTCGCCTGGCTGAAGGGCGTGACGCTCAGGCTCGGTCTCGCGAACGTCATCGCCCACGTAGACCGCGTGCTCGCGATGGTCTCCGCGGGCCTGCTCGACCCCGCGCCGCTCGTCACCCACCACATGTCCCTCGATCAGGCCCCCGAGGCCTACGCGATCTACGACCGGCGCGAGGCCCTGAAGATCGTCCTCACACCGTAGGGCCTATCCCGATAGGGACGTGCGGCTGGGGCGTTCGAGGGTCGAGTGGAGCGCGGACGCAAGGGCGAAGGCATGGTGGTGCCATGTCGAGACCGAGGACAAAGCTCCGCGAAGGCCATCGGACGCATCCAGACGTGCGGGCCTAGCGGGATAGGCCCTTAGTGTCGCAGCTGCGGTAACCGGCGCCGGCGGCGTTGTACGAAGCAGCGGGGCTCACGGGTTTCCCACCCATACCCGCCCGCTCCCGCGACAGGTACGCTCCAGTCATGAACACAGCCTCCGCCACTAACACCCTCCCCGACGCCCTCGACGACGCCGCCCGCGCCTTCGTCTCCGGACCCCACGGCCTGCTGATCGGCGACGAGCGCCCCGACGCCGCCGACGGGCGCACGTTTGCCACGCTCGACCCCGCAAGCGGCCGGGAGATCGCCCAGGTGGCCTTCGCCGGCGCCGAGGACGCCGCGCGCGCCGTCGCAGCCGCCCGCGGCGCGCTCCAGGGCCCCTGGTCGCAGCTGCCCGCCGCCGGGCGCGAGCGCCTGATGCACGATCTCGCGCTCGCCGTCGAAGAGCACGCACAGGAGCTCGCCCAGATCGAGTCGCTCGACAACGGCAAGCCCGTCGGCCTCGCGCAATACGTCGACGTACGCGGAGCCGCCGCGCACCTGCGCTACTTCGCCGGCTGGCCCACCAAGATCGAGGGCGCCGTCCTGCCCGTCGCCGCGGGCGCCGGCATGCATTGCTACACCCGCAGCGAACCCGTCGGTGTCTGCGCGCAGGTGATCCCCTGGAACTTCCCCCTGCTGATGGCCTCCTGGAAGCTCGCGCCCGCCCTCGCCGCCGGCTGCACGATCGTGCTCAAGCCGGCAGAGCAGACCCCGCTCTCCGCGCTTCGCCTCGGCGAGCTCGCGCTTGAGGTCGGCTTCCCACCGGGCGTCGTCAACGTCCTCACCGGCGACGGCTCCACCGGGGCCGCGCTCGTCGCCCATCCCGACGTCGACAAGATCGCCTTCACCGGCTCCACCGCCGTCGGGCGCGAGATCGGCGCCGTCGCCGGGCGGGGCCTGAAGCGAGTCACGCTCGAGCTCGGCGGCAAGTCGCCCAACATCATCCTCCCCGACGCCGACATCGACGCGGCCGTCGCGGGCGCCTTCCAAGCGATCTACTTCAACTCCGGCCAGGCCTGCAACGCCGGTTCGCGCCTGTTCGCCCCCGCCGAGCGCTTCGATGAGATCGTCACCGCTTTGGCCGAGCGCGCCGCCGCCACGCCGCTCGGCCCCGGCCTCGACCCCGCAACCCAGCTCGGGCCGCTGATCTCCGCCGAGCAGCGCTCGCGCGTGCTCTCCTACATCGACTCCGGCCGCGACGCAGGCGCCGAGCTCCTCACCGGCGGCTCCGCGACGCTGAGCGACAGCGGCGGCTACTACGTCGAACCGACCCTCTTCACCACCACCTCCGACGAGCTCGACATCACCCGCGAGGAGATCTTCGGTCCCGTCCTCGTCGCCTCGCCCTACGACACGCTCGAGGAGGTCTCCGCGCGCGCCAACGCCGGCGAGTACGGCCTCGCGGCCGGCATCTGGACCCGGGACGTCGGCAGCGCCCACCGGCTCGCCGCGCTGTTGCGCGCCGGCATGGTCTACGTCAACAGCTGGGGCGCCGTCGACCCCTCGGCCCCCTTCGGCGGCTTCAAGTCCTCCGGCGTAGGGCGCGAGCACGGCCGCGACGGCCTCGACGCCTACCTCGAGACCAAGACGGTTTGGACCGCGCTGTAGTCCTGGCCCGGCCGGCGCCCGCCCCGGCGAGCGAGGGCGCGCGCACAGAGAAGTGGAGGCTCGCCTCGGCAGGCGTCTGCGGTTTCGTCCTGCTCGCCGCGACCGTCGAGATCGTGCTCGACGCCGCCCAGCGGCACTCGCCGCTCGTGCCGCGCTCGCCCCAGATCTCCGGTTGGCTCACCTCCCTCGGCGGTGAGCGCCTCGGCTATCGCGTCTTCCTGATCGCACTCCTCGCTGCGAGCGTCGCCTACGGCGTGCTGCTCGCGCTTCTCCGCGGGCATACCGGCGCCCCCGCCGTCGATCGAGACGAGCGCGACGCAAGCGACGGGGAGAGCTCTTCTTCGCACGTCCTACCGGTCGCCGACGAGAGCCCCCACGAGCGCAGCATCTCGCGCTGGGCGATCGGGTTCGTCGCGCTGCTGAACCTGATCGTCTTCGTCGGCCCGATCCTGATCTCCACCGACGTCTTCTCCTACCTCGCCTACGCGCGCATGGGCGTCGTGCACGGCATCAACCCATACACCCACGGTCCCGTCTCGATCGTCGGCGACCCCGTCTTCTACTACGTCGGGCACGACTGGCTGCGCGTCGCCACCGCCTACGGGCCGGTCTACACGTTGCTCTCCTATCCACTCGGCGCGCTGGGCCTCGTCGGCGGGCTGTGGGGGATGAAGCTCTACGCGCTGATCGCATCGTTCGCCACGCTCGCGCTCACCTGGAACGTCGCGCGCCGGCGCGGCCACGACCGCGTGTTCGCGCTGCTCGCCGTCGGCGCCAACCCGCTGTATGTGATCTACGGCCTCGGCGGCGCCCACAACGACCTGATCATGCTCGCGCTGATGATGGCCGCCGTCGCCTTCACGCTCTCCGATCGCGACGCCGCCGCCGGAGCGACCGTCGTCGTCGGCGCGCTCGTCAAGGCCACCGTCGCCGCGCTGCTGCCCTTCATGATCCTCGCCCGGCGCCGCTCCGCCGCCGTCTATGGCGCGCTCGCAGCGCTCGGGCTATGCGCGCTCGCCGGTTATCTCGTCTTCGGCATCCACGGCATCGACGTCGTCTCCGCGCTCAACCGCGACTCGGCGTTCGTCTCCACCGACAGCTTCCCCAACGAGCTCGCGCACCTCTTCGGCAAGCCCGGCGTGTTCCCCGTCGACCACGACCTGCTCAAGGCCGCCCTCGTGCTGATCATCCTGCACCTGCTCTGGCGCACCTGGCGCGGCTATGACTGGGTCGCCGCCTCCGGCTGGGCGCTGCTCGCGATCTCCGTCACCAGCACCTGGCTGCTCGCCTGGTACATCCTCTGGCCATTGCCGCTCGCCGTCGTCACCCGCGACCGCCGACTGCTGCTCGCCACGCTGTTCGTGCAGGGCCTCTTCATCGCCCACCAAACATCCCCCTTGTTCGCCCCCGTCTCCTGAGCATGAGTCGCGTCCGCCTCATAGAGACGACCCTGCTGGTCCTCCTCGGGTTGCTGCTCGCCGCGGCGACGATCCACGACGTCTCCCGCCAGACACACGTCAACCAGCGCCTCATCGACGACCTGCGGACCTGGCGTGCCTACACCCACCATAACTATCGCAATCTCACGATCGAGCAGGCCCTCTACGGAGAACGTTCGGGGCGGGAGGTCGTCTGCGGCAACACCACGCCCGGGCCTCCGAAAGCGCGCGTGCAGATCTGCCTCGCGATCTGGGGGCCCACGGTCGACGGTAAGCGTGCCGTGCACGGCGGCTGGTATCTGCCAGCGAACACCGAAGAAGATCTGCGTCGCCATCGCTACGGTTGCTTCGGCTCGGCCTCCGCCGGCATATGTCCGCGCTGAGGGCGCGCCTGCCCACATGGTGGCCGCTGGCCGCGCTCACGCTGCTCGCTGCGATCCTGCGTCTGAGCACGCTCGGCGCGCAGAGCTTCTGGTATGACGAGGCGTTCACGCCCGTGCACGTTCTGCACGCGAGCCTCGGCGCGACGCTGCACGGGGTCGTGCACACAGAGAACACGCCCCCGCTTTGGTACCTGATCGCGTGGGCCGACTCGCGTCTGCTCGGGACCGGCGAGTACGCCCTGCGCCTGCCCTCCGCGCTCGCCGGCATCGCCACCGTGCCCGTAGCGTGGGCGATCGGGCGCGAGCTGACGGCCCGCCGCACGACCGCGATCGCGACGGCCGCGTTCGTGGCCGTCAACCCGCTGCTCGTGTGGTACTCCCAGGAGGCCCGCGCCTATGGCCTGTTCGTGCTGCTCGCCGCGCTCGCGATGCTGTGCTTCCTGCGCGCCCTGCACGAACCCAGCCCGGCGCGCATGGCCGCGTTCGCGCTCAGCGGCGCGCTCGCGCTGCTCAGCCACTACTTCGCCGTGTTCCTGCTCATCCCGATGGTCCTGTGGCTGCTGTGGGCGCACGCCGACCGCCTGCGCGCGCTCGCGCCCGCGATCGGCGCGCTCGTGCTCGTCGGCCTCGCGCTGCTGCCGCTGATCTCCGCGCAGGGCGGCCACGGCACCCAGTGGATCGGCCAGTGGGCGCTCTCAAGCCGCCTGCAGGCGATCCCGCAGTACTACCTCACCGACTACTACGGCGCCGCGCTCGGACACGGCATCGAGCTGCTCGTCGCGCTGCCGATC
>DASXMO010000005.1:0-13566 GCA_036495605.1 Solirubrobacteraceae bacterium | reverse complement strand
CGTCGGGGTCGAACTCGTCCTGGCCGCTGCCCTCGGGCTCGGCCGGCTCGACCTCTTGCAGGAGCTCCTCGCGCAGCTCGGGCTCGCCCTGTTTGCGCCACAGCTCGGTGAGCTTCGCGATCTGCGCCTCGTCGATGTAGGCGCCTTGGATGCGCTGCAGACGGGAGCTGCCCACGGGACTGAACAGCATGTCGCCCTGTCCCAGCAGCGACTCCGCTCCGTTCTGGTCGAGGATCACGCGCGAATCGGTCTGGCTGGAGACGGCAAAGGCGATGCGCGACGGGACGTTGGCCTTGATCATCCCGGTGATCACGTCCACGCGCGGGCTCTGCGTCGCCAGCACGAGGTGAATGCCGACTGCCCGCGCCTTCTGGGCGAGACGGATGATCGAGTCCTCCACGTCGGCCGGGGCGACCATCATCAGGTCCGCGAGCTCGTCGATCACGCAGAGGATGTAGGGCAGCGGCGCTTCGTCGCGCTTCTCGCGCGCCTTGTTCAGCTCCAGCAGGCTGCGCGTGCGCGCGAGGGACATGATCCCGTAGCGCTGCTCCATCTCCTTGACGAGGTTCTGAAGCGCGTTGGCCGCCATTCGCGGGCTCGTGATCACCGGTGTGAGCAGGTGCGGGATCGACTCGTAGTGGTTGAGCTCCACCTGCTTGGGGTCGACCAGCACCAGGCGCAGCTCGTGCGGGCTGGCGCGCAGAAGGACGCTGCAGAGCATCGCGTTGATCGCACCCGACTTCCCCGCGCCGGTCGTTCCCGCCACGAGCAGGTGCGGCATCTTCGCCAGATCCGCGCCGATCGCCTTGCCGGCGACGTCCTTGCCCAGCCACACCGTCAGCGGCGACCAGTCCTTCGGGGGCTCCTGGAAGACGTCGCCGAGCCTGACGATCTTGCGTCGCGCGTTGGGCACCTCCACACCGACCGCCTGCTTGCCGGGGATCGGCGCGAGGATCCTGATATCCGTCGCCGCCAGCGCATAGGCCAGGTCGTCCTTCAGCTGGGCGACCTTCGCAACCTTCGTGCCGGGCGCCAGGCGCAGCTCGTAGCGCGTGATGTGCGGCCCCGCGACGGTGCCGATCACCTTCGCCTCCACGCCGAAGTGGCCGAGCGCCTCGACGAGGCTCGTCGCCGTGCGCTCCTGTCCGGCCGTGTCCGGCCGTGATTGCTCTCCGGTGGAGCGCGTGAGCAGCCGGCCGGCGTCGGGCATCTCCCAGACGAACTCCGGATCTTCGGTCACGCTGTCGCGGTAGCGACCCTGTGGGGTCAACGTGTCGGGATCGGTGTGGGCGACCCCGGGGATCGACTCCTCCTCGGAGCCGCCATCGACTTCGCCCGCGAGATCCTGTTCGGCGTCGGATACCCGCGCGACGTGGATCTCCTCGTCCTCGTCCGCGTTGGGTTCTCGGACGGGGTCCTCCTCGATCCCCACACCGTCGCGCGATGGTGCCTCGACGTGCGTGGCGCGGACGATCAACTCCTCCGGAGCCGGCTCCGGAGGGATCATCTCCGACGGGTCATAGCCGGCGGCGGGAGACATGTGGGAGAAGCCCTCTCCTACCCCACCCGCTGCCCCGTCGCCGCCGGCTATGACCCGTCGAGTCCGCATCCATGCCCGCAGCCGCTCGCTCGCGGCCTTGATCTCATCCGCCGCCCAGCCTGCGGCGGAGCGCAGCACCCCTGCGGGCGAGGCGCCGGTCAGCAATGTTACTCCGACAAAGAGCAACACGGCGAGCAGCAGGTCCACGCCCACGTTCTGCACCAACCGGTGGGTGACCTGGTAGAGGGCCTCGCCGACGACGCCACCGTGGGCTTGCACGAAGACGTTCGACCAGGAGGATTCTCCGGTGTTCGGGCTCGCGCTGGAGCTGACCCCGAGCGTTCCCGCGGCGAGTCCCATCGTCACGGCAGCCGCGAGGCAGGTAGCGCCGGCGCGCAGAGGCCGCATCTGTGGCCATGCGGGGCGCGCGAGCAGCGCGCCGCCGCCCGCGACGAGCGCGATCGGCGCGAACACCTTGGCTTCGCCCACGCACCAGCCGAGCACTTCCGCCAACCCCTGGCCCACGCGCCCACCGTCCCAGCCGCCGTAGAGGACGAAACCCATGAACACACCCACGGCGATCGTCGCGAAGCCGAGCATGTCGAGGTGGCGCTGGTCGAGCTCGGCCAGGGGCGCCGGCCAGAGTCGCGCGAGGCGCTCGCGTGCGGTGAGCGCCGCGGGCCCCCTGCCGCCGCGGGCGGAACGGGAGCGCCCGCGCGTGCGCGCCCGCGCCCTGGCGGCGGGTTTTTTCGCGGTGCCCTTACGCGTAGCCGTCGAGCGACGCTTGCCGGTCGTACTCATCCCGCGCAACTTCGACGCGCGCGCGCCATAACCTGCCTATGGGGTTACGCGCGTGCCGATCAGGGTTTGCGCAGGCCGATGATGATCCGTGCGAACCCTTACCATCGCTTTAGCGCGTCCCGCTAGATAAAGAAGCCTGCACATGAACGATTTCGCCCGAGCCCCAAGAGTGTTGGTCGTCGAGGACGACGAGGACATCGCGCAGGCCCTGCAGCGCTCGCTGCGGATGGAGGGTTACGAGGTGCGCGCGGCGCCGGATGGTCCAACCGCGTTGGAGCACGGGCGGGCGTTCGCGCCCGACCTCGTGATCCTCGACCTCGGCCTGCCCGGGCTCGACGGCCTGGAGGTCGCCCGCAGCCTGCGGGCCGAGGACGACGTGCCGATCCTGATTCTCACCGCCCGCGACGCGCTCGAGTCGCGCGTGGAGGGCTTGGACTCGGGCGCTGACGATTACCTCGTGAAGCCCTTCGAGCGCCAGGAGCTGTTGGCGCGGATGCGCGCGCTGCTGCGCCGCCGTCCCCCACGCGGCTCCGCGCCGCTGCGCGTATCCGACCTCTCTTTGAACGCCGACACCCACGAGGTGATTCGCGGCGAGCGCTCGATCGATCTCACTCAGCGCGAGTTCGAGCTGCTGGAGTACCTGATGCGAAACGAGCGGATCGTGATCTCCCGCCAGCGGCTGCTGGACGAGGTTTGGGGGTATGACCCGTTCTCCACGACGAACACGATCGAGGTGTTCGTCTCGAACCTGCGCCGCAAGTTGGAGGCCGAGGGCGACCCGCGCTTGTTGCACACAATCCGAGGAGCAGGCTACGTCCTCAGAGCCTGAGCCCGCGAACCATCCTGAGGAGTCATCGGCCGCGCCGCAACACTTCCTCGGGCGTCTCACCGCGGCGTTCGACCGCGTTCCGATCCGCACTCGGCTGGCTGGAGTCTCGGCGCTTTTGACGTTCACGATCCTGTGTGCGTTCGCGATCGCGATCGGCTCGCTGACGGTGAGAAGGATCCGCTCGGACTTCAATCGCGAGGTCGAAACGACCGCGCAGCAGCTCCCGAAGCAGCTGAGCATCAGAGTCAATCCGACGACGTACAAAATCGAATCGATCGTGCCGCCGCTGGAGGATCTCGTGACTCCTCCTCACACCGCTGTGATTCGAGTGTTGACGCTCGGCGGCGCGACGGTCGAACAGGCTCCGTCGAACGCTCCGAACCTTGGTACGCCTTCGGACGATCCGAGAACGATCGCCGGGTATCGCGTGATCAGCCTGCCCGCGACGATCGGGATCGCCGGCAGCGGCGAGCCGATCGGGCGCGTGGTGATCCAGTACGGACGTTCGGTGGCGGACACGAACGCGACGATCGCTCGTGTCGAGCTGTTCCTGCTGCTCGGGGTGTTCGCGGGCGCCGCCTTTGCGCTGCTCGCGGGGGTTGCGATCGCCCGGCGTGCGATGGCCCCGATCGCGGAGCTGACCGCGACGGCGGAGCAGATCGCGCGCACGCGCGACCCCTCGCGCAGCGTGCCCCAGCCGCAGGCCGACGACGAGGTCGGCGAGCTGGCGCGCACGCTGGAGGGGATGCTTCGAGAGCTCGACGCCGCGCGTGGGGAGACGGAGGCGATGCTCGCGCGCCAGCGGCGCTTCGTCGCCGACGCGTCGCACGAGCTGCGCACTCCCCTGACGAGCGTGCTCGCGAACCTCGAGCTGCTGGCCGAATCGCTGCACGGCGAAGAGGGCGACGCTGCCCGTTCGGCGCTGCGCTCCTCCAGGCGAATGCGCCGTCTGGTGGCCGACCTGCTGTTGCTCGCGCGCACCGACGTCGGCCGCGTGGTCCCCCACGAGCCGTGCGACCTCGCGCAGATCGTCGTGGAGGCCGCGGGTGAGCTGGGTCCCGTGAGCGAGGCCCACGACATCGAGCTGGACGTCCACGCGACGCCGGTGGAGGGCGCACGCGATGAGCTTCACCGTCTGACGATCAACCTGATCGAGAACGCCCTGCGTCACACCCCGCCAGGCAGCGAGATCCGTGTTTCCACGCGCCTGCTCGGCGACCAGGCACAGCTGATCGTCGAGGACGACGGCCCGGGAGTGCCCGCGGAGCTAGCCCCTACCCTATTCGAGCGGTTCGTCCGTGGCGCGGGCGATCGCGGCGGCTCCTTCGGCCTCGGACTGGCGATAGTGAGGGCAGTCGCCGACTCCCACGGGGGTTCGGTCCGCCTGGAGACCCACGACCCGCACGGCGCGCGCTTCATCGTCGATCTACCCGCGTCGGCGGCGAGTGGCGCTACACCTCAACGACAACCGGCAGCACCATCGGCCGCCGCTTGAGGCGGTCGTAGACGAGCTTGGCGAGGTCGTCGTGCAGCATCTGCTGGAGCAGGTCGACCTCGCGGATCTCCTCGCCGGCGGCACGCAGCAGCGATCCTTCGACGGTCGCGCGGATCTCCCCCACCAGGTCGTCGGCCTGATCGCGGAAGGGCACGCCGCGGAAGATCACCTCGGGGTCGGCGACCGAGCGGCCGTCCTGCTCGGCGATCGTGGCGACGACGATGAAGATGCCGTCCGCGGAGAGCATCCGCCGGTCGCGCAGGGCCACGTCGGCCATGTCGCCGATCTCCACGCCGTCGACGAACACCATCCCGGCCTGCTCGCGCGAGCCAAAGCGCGCCCCGCGCCCGTCGATGTCAAGCGGCAGGCCGTTGTCGCCCTGGAAGATGTCCTCGGGCGGGACGCCGACGGCTTCGGCGAGTTGCGCGTGCAGGCGCAGGCGCTTGAAGTCGCCGTGGAAGGGCATCACGTAGCGGGGGCGCACGAGGTTGAGCATCAGCTTGACCTCCTCGGCATAGCCGTGTCCGGAGGCGTGCACGGGCGCGTCGGCAGGGGTGACCACGTCACAGCCGATGTGGTAGAGCCGGTCGATCGTCTCGTTGACGGCGCGCTCGTTGCCGGGGACGGGCGTGGCGCTGAAGACGACCGTGTCGCCGCCGCGCAGCTGCACCTGCGGGTGGTCGCGGTAGGCCATCCGCCGCAGCGCGCTGAGGGGCTCACCCTGTGAGCCCGTGGAGACGATCACGACGCGCTCGTCGGGGAAGTCTTCGATCTCGCGCGGTCCCACGAGCATTCCGTCGGGGACCTCGATGTGGCCGAGCCGGCGCCCGATCGTGACGTTCTTGCGCATCGAGCGCCCGACCAGAGCGACCTTGCGATCCAGCGCGGCGGCGGCATCGACTACCTGTTGCACGCGGTGGATGTTGGAGGCGAAGCTCGTGACGACGATCCGCCCCTCGCAACGCGCGAACGTCTCCTCCAGGTGTGGACCGACGCCGGACTCCGACGGGGAGAACCCCGGCCGGTCGACGTTCGTGGAGTCACCGCACAGCAGTAACACGCCTTCGCGCCCGAGCTCCGCCAGGCGCGAGACGTCCGCCGGTGGTCCGTCGACGGGCGTCTGGTCGAACTTGTAGTCGCCGGTGATCAGCACCGTGCCGAGCTCGGTGCCGAGCGCGATGGCAGAGGAGTCGGGGATCGAGTGGGTCATGTGGATCAGCTCCAGCTCGAACGGGCCCAGCTCGAGCGATTCGCCGGGCGAGACGTCCTGCAGCTCGATGTCCTTGAGCTTGTGCTCCTCGAGCTTCGAGCGCGCCATTGCGAGCGTCAACGGCCCGCCGTAGACGGGCGGTGTGGCGCCGGCCGCGCCCAGCTCGCGCAGGACCCAGGGCAGCGCTCCGAGATGGTCCTCGTGTCCGTGCGTGACGACGATCGCCTCGATGTCTCGCGCGCGTTCGCGCAGGTAGGTGAAGTCGGGCAGCACGAGGTCGATCCCGACCATCTCCGGCGTCGGGAAGCGCAGGCCGACGTCGATGACCACGATCCGGTCGTCGTGCTCGACGACGGTCATGTTCTTGCCGATCTCGCCCAGACCCCCGAGGGGCAGGACGCGCAGAGTCTGACTCACGCGGGTGTGCCTGCCGAACCGGTAGACACTCGCTTCGCTTCCGTCTCCGAACCGGCGAGCAGGCCGTGCCGGGTAAGCATCGCGCGCACGGTCGCGGTCTCCTCCTCGGTGGCGTCGACGATCGGCAGGCGGGTGGTGCCGGCGTTCAGGCCGAGCAGGTTCAGCGCGGCCTTCGTGCACGTCGGCGAGGCGGTCATGAACAGCGTCTTGTAGACGTCGCGCAGGGACGCGTCGATCTCCGCGCGACGGGCGGGCTCGTCGACCATCTGGCGCATCTGCGCTCCGACGATGTGGCTGGCGACGGAGATGCCGCCGGCGCCCCCCAAGTCGAGCGTGCGTGCGAACGTCGCGTCGTCGCCGGTGTAGAGGGTCAGGCCGTCGATCAACCGCAACTCATCGGGGTTCGACTGCTTGACGCCGTCGATCCCATCGATCTGCCCCAGCTCGGCGAGCAGGTCCGGAGGTATGTTCGTGCCGGTGCGCGAGGGGATGTTGTAGAGCAGGATCGGCCGGTCGGTGGCCGCGGCGATCGCCTCGTAGTGGCGCTTGAGGCCGAGCGGGCCGGGACGGTTGTAGTAGGGGGTCACGCTCAGCTGTGCGTCCGCCCCGAGCTCGGTGGCGCGTTCGGTCAGGAAGACGGCGTGGCGGGTGTCGTTGGTGCCGGTCCCGGCGACGATCGTGGCTCCGGGCGGGCGCTCGTTCACGGCGAGCTCGATCAGGCCGAGGTGCTCCTCGTCTGACATCGTCGAGGCCTCGCCGGTCGTGCCGGCGACGACGAACCCGTCGGAACCGTTCTGCGCGAGATGGGCCATGAGCGCGACGAAGGCCTCCTCGTCAATGCGCTGGTCGGCGTCGAAGGGGGTGACGATCGCTGTGAGGATGGAGCCGAGGTTCAGGTCTGACATGGCGAGCAGTATCTCACGAACCTTGGGCCGGCCGACGGCGCCAGATGTGTGCCGCAGGACGCAAACGCGCCAGGTTTGCGCCGCGGGTCCAATAAATGCAGGAGTCGAGTCGGGCGATCGAGTGTTTTCGTCCCAAGCGCGGCCTAGCGTGCTGGATCGTGACCACGATCGGCGTCATCCGCATCCTCTGCGACACCGACCCCTCGTTCGGAACGACCGTCGTCAACGGCCTGCTCGCGTGGATGGCCGTCCTGGGCGGTGTCACGGTCTTCTGCTCGGGCCTGCCGGCGGCGGTCGCCGTCTTCATCCCGAGCAGACCCGATTCCCTGGAGCGGCGTATAGCTCGCTGGCAGGGATACGGCTTTGTCTTCGGTGTGTTCATGGGCGCCTTGATGTTCTTTGTCTTCATTGCTAGAGTCGCGTCATGACCGGCTTTGACATCTTCGATCGCTACGACTTCGTCATCTGTCTGGCGACAGGTTTGATCGGGGTGGGCGCTCTGATCTTGGGCGCACCGCTGTGGGTGCTGGCACCCATTTACGCGGGCGGCTGCATAATCGGGTCCATACGTCACTTTGACGAACTCATGTACGGCGAATCACGGGACGATGCGGGAGCGCTTGACACGGACGCTCCCGATACGCCTGCCGGTGCGGTGAGCGGCGCCGATCGCAATTCGATGGAACGACCAGCTGGGGCTCACCTGAAAAAGCACGTAGGGTGAGCCTCAGAACAAGAGGTGCTCCAGCCCCACGACCGGGGATTCGGGGAGGTCGGCGACGCGGCGGACGGCTAGGAGGACGCCCGGCATGAAGGACTCGCGGCCGATCGTGTCGTGGCGGATCGTGAGGGTCTGGGCGAGGTCGCCGAGGATCACCTCCTGGTGGGCGACGAGTCCGGGCAGGCGTACGGAGTGGATCGGGGGCTCGGGTCCGCCGGTAGCGGCCGCCATCAGCTCGGCTGTGCGCTTCGCTGTCCCACTTGGCGCGTCGAGCTTCTGGTCGTGATGGAGCTCGACGATCTCCGCCCGTGCCATGTGCTGGGCGGCTTGCGCGGCGAATCGCATCATCAGCACGGCGCCGATGGCGAAGTTCGGCGCGATCAGCACGTTCGCGTGCGACTCCTCGCCGGGCGTGTCCGCAAGCGTTTGAAGCTCGGCCCGCAGGGACTCGATGTCGAACCCGGTGGTGCCGATCACGGCATGCACTCCGGCCCGCACGCACGCGAGCGCGTTTTCGAGTGCGGTGTCGGGGCGCGTGAAGTCGACGACGACCTCGGCCTCGGGGAGCACGTCGGCAAGCGATACTCCCAGCTGCGGATCGGCGCGCCCGACGAGCTGCATGTCGCTGGCGCCCTCGACGGCCGCGCAGACGGTCCTCCCCATCTTCCCGGCCGCGCCCGCGACGGCGACGCGGATCATGCGGCCACCTTTTGCAGTGGGGCGAGCGCGCGGGTGAATACGTCCTCCTCGGCGCCGACGCCGGCGGCAGAGAGCGCGTCGGGCGCGAACAGCTCGCGAGCCAGCTCGCGCAGGTCCTCGACGGTGACGGCGTCGATGCGCTCGACGATCTCATCGACGGAGTAGATCGGCATGTCGCCGAGCAGCGCCGACCCGAGCCTGTTCATGCGCGCGGTGGTGGACTCGAGCGAGAGCGCGACGCGACCCTTGAGGTTCTCGCGCGAGCGGTCGAGCTCCTCTGGGCTGGCGGGGTTCTCGAGCAGGCGTTCGAGCTGGGTGGCGATCGTGGCGAGGGCCTCGGTGAGGTTGTCGGGACGGGTGCCGACGTACAGCCCGACCTCTCCGGTGTCGGCGTATTGGCTCGAGAAGCTAAAGACGGAGTAGGCGAGGCCGCGGCGCTCGCGCACCTCCTGGAAGAGCCTCGAGGAGGAGGTGCCACCGAGGACACCTTCGAGCACGCGCAGCGCAAAGCGGCGCTCGTCGTGGCGGGAGATGCCTCGTCCGCCGAGGCAGACGTGGTACTGCTCGGTGTCCTTGCGCAGGAACCTCACGCGGCGCTCGAACTCTGGTTCCTGGGAGAAGGATGGAGTCGGAGCGGCACCGTGCTCGCCTCGCGCCGTGTCGTCGTCTTGCCCGCGGGTTGAGCCGTCGGCCTGCTCCCGCGTCGCACCGGTGTCCTGCTCGAGCATCGCGTCCTCCGCCCGCGCTGCGCCGGCGCCTTCGCGTGCGGCGGCCAGTGCGAGCTCCACGAGCGCGTCGTGATCGAGCGATCCGGCTGCGGCGATGACGATCTTCTCGGGGGCGTAGCGCTCTTGGTGGAATGCGCGCAGCTGCGCCTGGGTGACGGCGCCGACGACGGCGGCGGTCCCGATCACGGCGCGCCCGAGTGGGTGTGCTCCGAAGACGGCCTCGCCGAGCGCGTCGAACACGCGGTCCTGGGGGTCGTCCTCGTACATGGCGATCTCCTCGAGTACGACCTCGCGCTCGGCCTCGAGCGATTCGAAGCGCGGGCGCCAGATCATCTCGGCGGCCACGTCGAAGGCGCGCTCGAGATGGCGGTCCATGACGCGCGTGTAAAGGGAGGTGCTTTCGCGATCGGTGCCGGCGTTGATTTCGGCTCCCATCGCGTCGAACAGCTCGTCGATCTCGTGCGAGCGGTAGCGCTCGGTGCCGCGGAAGAGCATGTGCTCGAGCAGATGGCTCGTGCCGGCCTGCGCGTCTGTCTCCATCGCCGAGCCGGTGGCGATCCAGAACCCGAGCGCCACCGAGCGCACGTTCTCGATGCGCTCGGTGATCACGCGCACGCCGTTCTCGAGCGTGGTTGTGCGGTGCTCGGTCATCTTGTGGCGGGTGCCGCCCGTGCCCGTGCCCGCGCCGGTCCCGGCGCGGGCCCTGCGGGCGCTAACGATCGCGCCCTGATCCGTGTCGCGGACGGCCGGAGCCGCGCTCGCCCTCACGCCGGGGGCCCGAGCCGCTGCCGCCGCCGCGTGAGCCGCCCTCGCGGCCGTTGCGACGAGCGCCGTCGCGCGGAGGCCTCGAGCCGCCACCACCGCCACCAGCGGTGACACCGGCGAGCTCCTCGACGGACTTGCCGGCGATCTCGGGGTCCTCGGAGAGGCGCAGGCCGATGCGCCCGCGCTCGCGGTCGACCTCGACCACGCGCACGTTGATCTCGTCGCCGCGGTTGAGGACGTCCTCGACGCTCTCGACGCGCTCGCCGGGCGAGACGTTGGAGATGTGCAGGAGCCCGTCGGTGCCCTTGGTCAGCTCGACGAACGCGCCGAAGGTGGTCGTCTTGACGACCTTGCCGACGTACTCGTCACCGACCTCGACCTCCTTCATCATCACGCGGATGCGCTCGGCGAGCGCGTCGCCGAGGTCGCCGTTGGCGGAGTAGACGAGCACCTGGCCGTCGTCGTTGACGTCGATCTGTGACTCGAACTCCTCGGAGAGTCCCCTGATGGTTTCGCCGCCCTTGCCGATCAGCATGCCGATCTGGGAGGGGTCGATCTGGATCGTCTGGATCCGCGGGGCGAACTGCGAGAGCTGCTCGCGCGGGGTCTGGATGATGTCTGCCATCTTGGCGAGGATGAACGTGCGTGCCTCGTGGGCGCGCGCGAGCGCGTCACGGAGGATGTCGAACGTGACGCCGGTGATCTTGATGTCCATCTGCAGCGCGGTGATCCCGCGCTCGGTGCCGGCGACCTTGAAGTCCATGTCGCCGAGGTGGTCCTCGACGCCGGCGATGTCGGTGAGGACGATGTAGTCATCGCCCTCCTTGATCAGGCCCATTGCGATACCGGCGACGGGACGCTTGATCGGCACGCCCGCGTCCATCAGCGAGAGCGAGGACCCGCAGACGGAGGCCATCGAGGAGGAGCCGTTTGACTCGAGGATGTCCGAGACCACGCGGATCGTGTAGGGGAACTCCTCGATCGAGGGCACCATCGGCGCGAGCGCCCGCTCGGCGAGCGCGCCGTGACCGATGTCGCGGCGCTTGACGCCGCCCATGCGACCGGCTTCCCCGACCGAGAAGGGCGGGAAGTTGTAGTGGTGCCAGTAGTACTTTTTCGTCTCCAGGCCGAGCGTGTCCAGGCGCATCTCCTCCTTGAGAGTGCCGAGCGCAGCGACGCTCAGCGCCTGTGTCTGTCCGCGCGTGAACAGCGCCGAGCCGTGCGTGCGCGGCGTGACGCCGACCTCGATGGAGATGTCGCGGATCTCGTTCTCGCCGCGACCGTCGGGGCGCTTCTTCTCGACGGCGATGCGCTCGCGGATGATCGCCTTCTCGAGCTTGTCGAAGGCCAGCTGCACGGCCGCGCGCTGCTGCTTGGCCGCGAGGAACTGATCCTCGGATGCGCCCTCGGATGCCGCGGGCGCGTGCTGCTCGAGGATCGCGGCCTCGACTGCCTTGGTGGCGTCTTGGCGGTCGAGCTTGTCCTGCACCTGGGTGGCGTCGTCGAGCGCCTTGCCGTGCGAGGCGCGGATCGCGTCGAGCACGGCCGGGTCGACGGAGATGGTCTCGAAGACTTTCTTCTCCTTGCCGACCTTCTCGGCGAGCTGACGCTGCAGCGCGCAGAGCTTCTTGATCTCGGCGTGGGCGATGTCGAGCGCGTCGAGGATCTCGGCCTCGGGGATCTCGTTGGCGCCCGCCTCGACCATCAGGATGGCCTCTTCGGTGCCGGCGACGATCAGGTCGAGGTCGGAGGGATTCTCGGCGTCTGCCAGCAGGTCGGGCTCGTTGGGATTGACGACGAAGTTGCCGTCGATCTTGCCGATGCGCACCGCGCCGACGGGGGTCGGCAGCGGGATGTCGGAGACCATCAGCGCGGCCGAGGCGCCGTTCATGGCGAGGATGTCGTAGGGGTGCTCGTGGTCGATCGACAGTGGGATCGCGACGAGCTGGGTGTCATAGCGCCATTCCTTGGGGAACAGCGGACGGATCGGGCGGTCGATCATGCGCGCGGTGAGCGTGCCCTTCTCGCCGGGACGGCCCTCGCGCTTGAAGAACGAGCCGGGGATTTTGCCCGCGGCGTACATGCGCTCCTCGACGTCGACCGTCAGGGGGAGGAAATCGACGTCGCGCAGGCTGCCGGCGACGGCTGTGCAGAGGACCATCGTGTCGCCCTGGCGGACGACCACGGCGCCGGATGCCTGCTTGGCCATCCTGCCGGTCTCGAACGAGATCTCGCTGCCGGAGATCTCCACGGAAACCCGTGTTACGGCGTCATTGCTGCTCATATGTGTCTACCTTCCTATGCTCCGCCCGTCGGGTCGGGACACGGAGTGTCCCTGGCGGATCGTTTTCTTTATCTCTTATTCCGAACCAGCGGAGCTTAGCGGAGATGGATGGGAGACCCGCGAGCCCGGCACCTTCGTAGAACGCAGTCGGCGCCGGTCACCGCAGCAGTCGGCACAAGCAGGAGGATCGCGTGGTGTCGATCGGGCCTGTGCGTCACTCTAAGCTAATAAGCCTGTAGCCCAAGCTTGTGTGTGTCGCTCAAGCGTGCGTGTTGCTCAGGTCTGCTCGCCGGCGGCGGCGAGTCCTTCACGCAGCAGCTCGACGCCGGGCAGCTCGGCGGGCGTGGCTGCCTGGTAGCTCCAGCGCACGACGCCGTCGGGGCCGGTGATGATGAGCGCGCGCTGGGGAAAGCCGCCCTCGTGCAGGACGCCCAGTGCGGTGCACGCGGCGCCCTTGGGCTCGAAGTCGGAGAGCTGTGGAATGCTGACGCCGAGCTTCTCGCGAAACGCGCTCTGGGCGTAGGAGCTGTCGCAGGAGACCCCGTAGATCTGGGTGCCGCCAGCGGTCAGCTCACCGAGCGCCTGCTCGTAGAGCTGCAGCTGGTCGGTGCACACGGGGCTGAAGGCGAACGGGTAGAAGACGAGGATCGTCGTGTTACCGCGAAGGTCCTGCTCGGTGAACCGCTCACCGTCCTCGCGCTGCAGTCGAAACGACGGCGCCGGGGTTCCGGGGCCGAGGACGCTCACTTCCTGAGACCCAGCTCTTTGATCAGCGCGCGGTAGCCCTCGAGGTCGCGGCGGCGCAGGTAGTCGAGGAAGCGCCGGCGACGCCCGACGAGCATGAGCAGGCCGCGGCGGGAGTGATGGTCCTTTGACTGCTCGCGCAGGTGCTCGGTGAGGTGGTTGATGCGCTCGGTCAGCAGCGCGACCTGGACGCGGGTGTTCCCGGTGTCGTGCTCGTCGGACCCGAACTGGGCGGCGATCTCGCGCTTGCGCTCTGCGGTTATGGCAGTCATCAGCTGGGCACGCTAGCAGACATGCCGTAACGTCCGTGGGTGTCAGCGGGCCGCGGCGATCTCGCGTGTGCGGGCGACGTCGCGGCGCATCTGCTCGACGAGCGCCTCGGGGGTGTCGAAGCGACGCTCTCCACGCAGGCGCGCGAGGAAGTCGAG
>DASXMO010000004.1:0-17266 GCA_036495605.1 Solirubrobacteraceae bacterium | reverse complement strand
AAAAATTGACCTATGTCCTAGCATGGAGACTATGACAATGCGCATCACAAGCGTGGAGCCTCTGGAGGGCTACAACCTGCGCCTGACATTCAACGATGGCTTGGTGCGCGATGTGGATATCTCGTCGCTGCTGCACGGACCGCTGGGCGAGCCGTTGCGTGACCTCGACTACTTCCGACGAGTTCGCGTCGACGATGCGGCGCGAACGATCGTCTGGCCTAATGGGCTGGACCCCGCTCCAGAGCTGCTCCACGACGGCCCTATCGCCGTGGAGCAGCCAGCGGCGATTCACAGCAGCTAAGTCAGCGCTCGGCTGCCGGGCAGACAATTCGGAAATCGCAGATCGAGCAGGCCGCGCGCGAGGGTGTGGGCTCGAAGCGCTGGGCCATGATCCCCTCGCCGGCCTCCATCACCGTGGCGCGCACGCGCTCCTCGTCGGTCTCGCCTGGCAGACGTACCACGAGGTCGTCGAGCACGTAGTAGTAGGCCCTGCTCGCGGCCTCCACCTGCCAGGACTCGCGCGCCGCCAGCGCGTACAGCGACAGCTGGACGTCGTCGCGCAACTGCTCGGCCGTTCGCGGACGCGAGGTCTTGTAGTCGATCAGCTCATACCGTTCGCCGCCACCCGTCTCCTCGCCGTCGGCGCCCGGCTCTCCCGCCGGCGCGAGGCGATCTACGCGGTCCACGCGCCCGCGCAGGTGGTGGGGTCCGATCTGGAAGGAGAACTGGCGCTCGAACCACACCGGCGAGGACTCCTGCCCGTGCAGGCGCGCGTGATAGCGCTCGAGTGCCGCGCGCGCCTTGCCGCGCAGTTCGCGCTCGGACTCGCCCTCGCGGAACCCGCCCCGGCGCCAGCACGCGTCGAACAGCTCCAGCAGCTGCGTCAGCGTCTCTCCCCCGGCGGCGTGGTAGCGCTCGAGCACCTGGTGCACGACGATCCCGAACCGCTGGCCGAGCGTCGGCTCGGTGGGGATGCGCAGCACGCGCGCGAACTTGTAGCGCAGCGGACAGCCGCGATAGGTCTCGATGTCCGAGGCCGACAGCGCCAGCCCACCGCCCTTGCGCGGCAGGAACGGCACCAGCGAGGGCTCTCCGCGCGGCGAGAGCGCCTGCACGCGCGCCGCCTGCTCGTCATAGCGTGCCGGCGCAGCGCCGCCGCCACTGCCGGCACCGTCGTCGCTCGAGCGCGCCGCGTCGGCCGCGCGCAGCGTGCCATCGAGCGGGCTCGTCTGCAATATCTCCCGCTCGATCGCCGTCGCGGCCGCGAGCAGGCGGACGTTCACGTCGGCGAGCGCATCGCCGACGCTCTGCTCCGCCGGGCGCTGAGTCAGCGCGGAGAGCTTCAGCAGCTCGAGGTAGCGCGCAACGCCGTGCGCGATGTCCAGATCGGTGTCCAACCGCAACTCGCTCAGCCGCGCGCCGATGCGCGCGATGTCGGCGAGCACCTCCTCGCGCACGATCCTCTGCATGTCGCGCAGCGCCACGTCGGGACCGTCCGCTGCAACGGAGGAGTCCGAGGAGGAGCGCGAGCCGCGCGGCTCGCGCTCGGCCCCGAGCGCCGCGCGCGCGAGCAGGTCGGGCCGAGCTTCGTCGAGCGCCGAGGTCGCCGCGCGGTGCAGCTCCAGGAACCGCTGAATCCGCACGCGCGCCTCCGGCGGCACCTGCGGCGACTCCAGCGCCGCACCGAGCGCCGCGATCATGTCCAGTTTGCGCCGCCTCGCGATCTGGATCACGCGCGCGAGATCGACCTGTCGCAGCTCGATCGGCGGGCGCGCCAGCGCGCGCACCACCGCCGAGGCATCGCTCGGATCGGACAGCAGCCGCGTCCATGCGACCACATCGCGCACCTCCGCGCGCTCCATGTCCGCCGAGGCCTCGGGTGCCATCTCCGGCGGTGCCGGCGGGCTTGGCTCTGGGGGGGCGTCCGGGGGGGACTGCGGCGGCGGCTGCAAATCCTTATCTGGCGGCGCCGGCACGCACCTAGGATATGTACATGGCAGCTTCTCGCGCGATCGACTGGGACACCGCTCAGCGAATCGGCGAGCTGATCGCCGGCTCTCCCCCCTACGGCGGCCCCATCGGGCACTCCGTGCAGCCGCTCGCGCACGAGTTCGCCGGGCGCGTCGGCGAGTACACGGGCCTCGAGCTGCCCGCCGAGCTGCCGCCGCTTGAGATGATCGACCGGCCGGCCTGGATCGCCGCGAACCTGCTCACGATGCGGCCGCTGCTCGATCCCCTGCTCGAGCGCCTCGGCGGCGGTCCCGACGCCGACGGGGAGGACTCGGAGGCCGATCGCACAGGTGAGACATCCGGCGAAAAACCGGAGGCCGACGATGCCTCAGCCAGCACAACCTCGGACGCGAGCACCGGGACCAACGGCTTCGCCGGCCTGCTCTCCGGTCCGCTGCGCTCGGCTTCAGGGTCGCTGCGCTCAGCCTCCGGCCATCTGCTGGGCGCCCAGCTGGGCGCGGTGACCGGGATGCTCTCCCAACGTGTGCTCGGCCAGTACGACGTGTCGCTGCTGGACGCCTCCGTGCCACCGCGCCTACTGATGCTCGCGCCGAACCTCGCCGCCGCCGCCCGCAACCTCGGGATCGATCGCGACGAGCTGGTTGCCTGGGTGGCGATCCACGAGATCACCCACGCCGTGCAGTTCTCCGGCGCGCCGTGGCTGCGCGAGCATCTCGGCGGCATGCTGCGCGAACTGCTCGACGGGCTGCAGATCTCGGGGACGTCCGGATCCGCCTCGGAGGAGGACGACGGGAAGAACGGCGGCCTGGACTGGCTGCGCGATCCCGGCGCCCTGCTCGATCGCGCCCGCTCGGGCGAGCTGCGCGAGCTGCTCGATCGCGCTCGCCGGGGCGAAGCGCTGCGCCTCGGCCTCGGCGACGAGCGCTGGCAGATCATCGAGCGGATGCAGGCGACGATGTCGCTGATCGAGGGTCACGCCGAGCACACGATGGACGCCGTCGGCGCTGAGTTCCTGCCCTCGCTGCCCCGCCTGCGCGCGGCGATGACCCGCCGGCGAGAGTCGCGCGGGCTGCCCTGGAGGGTGCTCGAGCGGCTGCTCGGCCTGGAGCTGAAGATGCGCCAGTACGAGGTCGGACGGCGCTTCTACGATGCCGTCGTGCAGGCCGGCGGCCCCGAGGCCCTCGCGGTGACCTGGCGCTCGCCCGCCGAGCTCCCCTCCACGCAGGAGCTCGCCGAGCCCAGCCTCTGGCTGGAGCGCGTCGGCGTCCACGCCTGAGGCTCGGCGCGCCTCACTCCCAGCCGCTTGTGCATGGCGGCGGGGCGGTGTCCACGCTGGGGCTCGGCTGTCCAGCTCTGCCCGTGCTCGAGGCCCCTTTGCGACCCGTGTCCAGGAGGTTCGTGCCCGCCTTGAATCCTCGGCATGACCTAAACCGAACGCATGTTCCTGTTGTTACAAGCCGGGCGCGCGAACTCGGCTTGTTCACAGGGAATTCACCGCACGCGCATATCCGCCTGTAACAATGTCGCACGGTCGGGTTACAAACAGATGTTCGGTGCTAAGCTCACTGTCGAGCCTCCCCCGAACCCTCTCGTAACCGTCCTCAGAAAGAGGACTCATCCCCCAAGGAGACTTCAGTCAAGATGGCATCAGCCGACACAACCCCCACCCGCGCCGCCAAACCCCGTAAACGCGCGGCCAGCGCGAAACGCCCCGCGGCCTCGCGCAGCACGACGTCCACCGCCAAGTCCTCCTACGCCGAGCGCGCTGTCCTGATTCCCGTCGGCGCCGCGCTGACCGCCCGCGATCGGGTCGTCTCGAGCGTGAACGACACCTTCACCAACTACTCCTCCACCACCCGCGCGCAGGCGCAGCTGCGCAAATTCGAGCGTCGCGGCGCCACCGCCCGCAAGCGCCTCGAGCGCGAAGTGCGCAAAGCCCGCACGAGCGTCGAGCGCGAGCTGCGCAAGCGCCGTCAGGAGAGCGCCGAGTTCGCCGACCGCTTCCAGGAGCGCATCCAGAGCCTGGTCTGATCACCACCGACTTCCCCCGCCCGGACTGGGAGATCCGGGGGCGCCACCTTCGAGGCGGCGCACGGGACGGTCTGCCGGCCTCATACCTCGCCGGTGGAAGTAGGACCCTCTCCTCCCTAGCCCCCGGAGCGACCCCCGCTCCGGGGGCTTTTTGTTGGACCAGAGGAATCCCTGTTCCCACCGTGGATCACGACACGAGACTCGCTCGAGCCGCCACCGACAATCCCTCGGCTAAACCACACCGGGCCTACGGTCCGAGGGAGAAATCAGCTGAGTCCCGTAAATGATCGCCGCATTACCGATCCGCAGCAGGTCGCGGACGGCAACATCAGAGCGATAGCTCGATACTCCCACGAGACCGAGACCGGTATCGCGTACCCATCTTTTTATGGAGTAATCGGGCCAGGTCTGTACATACTTGCGCGCCAGCGCAACAGCCTGGAGAAGATCATCAGCAAGTCCGAGCACATACCAGCAGTCCGCGCAGAAGCCCTCAGTGCCCTGATCGAACTCTTTCCTGACCCGCAAGAGCCGATGCGCCGTCGCATGCCAGTACCAGCTCACTTCCCTATCCACGTCGTTGTGTAACTCTCGATCGAAATCGGAATGATAGAACTGATGGCGCCTAAATCCCTGTTTTTCGACGATAGCTAGAGGGAAACGCTTGGACGGATGAGTGGTTCCTAAATGCAATATCCCCCGCTTACCGGCTGTGCTGAACACGTTTATGAAATCCTCGTCGAGACCGGGCGCGAAGAAATATTCGCCACCATAGCCGCGCCGCGGTGCCGGGCCACACGCCATCGAGGTTGCCATGATCAGATCGCTGAAGCCATGTCGAGCGAGCAACGCATAACCCCTATGATTGGCCGCCGCCTTTGCGACCTGGTTCCGGCTCGTGTTGGACGTATCGAGGAGCTCGCTGAGATGCTCCGCAGGGGATCCGTTGGGGCGTCGACCGAGATCACGGGTAAGTCGGTCTATCTCCGCCAGATCTGCCCGGGCGTTCATGTGGTCGTGGCGAGTTCCCGTCGTAAAGGGGATCTCGAGCGAAGGCACAAGCGTGTCGCCGCATCCCTGCGCCAACATCATGAAGCGCATACCTCGAGCGGCATTTTTGACGCCGTCGGTACCCAGCGAGTTGCGTTCACGCCCGGTTCTCGCCCATGTCACGAGTATCCGTTCGTATGCAACCCGGCGTTTTGATTTCACGAGCATCGTCCTGACGGCTATATCGGCAAGTACGGTCAGCGCGGGCGTGAAATGATTTTCACGCGTGTGACCATTTCCCACACGCGTGTCCCTTAATAGCCGTTCGAGCTTTAGCCCTTTGGCGGTCGTACCATCACAAATCTTCTCCACCGCCTCGACGACAAGCCGTTTGACTACGTGATCGTCTACGTCTGGCACGATTCGAGCCGCTGTAGCCACAGCGTGCTCGGCAAATATTGCGACCTTCTTCGGATCGGCGTTTGCGATGTTGATCGGAAACCGAGTGGGTCGAGCCTGTCCTGGACCCAATGCCGCCTCCCCTCTCCCCACTGATCGTGTTTTGTACTGACCGCCTGTTGAAGCTGGTGCAGCTCATACGCCACTACGTCTAGCGAATTGCTGGCCGCTCTAGACTATCGGTTGAAAACGAGTACAAACGAGATACAGGTGCGGAATTCTCCCCGATCAGCCCCTGCACACGGACGACTCTTTGCTGATATTCAAAGATCTCGGGGGTTGACACTCTGCTTCCCAGACCTCCGCCGATAATCCCAGCGCCGATCACGTCCATCCGTTAACGTGCGGATTTCTTCCCTCTAGGTGAAATACCTGCACCATTGTGGTGCCATATATTTCCCTTAAACCTTCCGAAAGCCCGACTTCAGCGGTAGATCGCGCATACGTGGAACTTCGGTGTCAATTGTTCGATGTCGGATGCGCGCCATTCCGGTATCCTACGCTGGAAAGGAAGGAGTCATGATGTTTCTGATTTGTACCGCGCTTTTTGCTCAGACATTGCCTAACTCCAAACACAGCATCCAGTGCCGGATGTGTCCTTCGGGCCCACCTGCTGAACATTCCAGGCGGCGAGAGCCGTGAGCGATAGGTGGGAGATACACGACGCGCCCTACGGCGGCATCTGGTTCGTCCTGCATGCCAACTCGGAGATGGAGATAATCGCACCGCCCGGCATCCGCATCACGCTTGGCGAAGGCCGTGATCCCGAGGTGCCCAGTCTGCCGGGGTGGCACCGAGTCAAGTTGCCCGACGACGACGATCTCGACCCGCACGCGATCGACGACGCCGACGCCGTCTACATCTCGACCAGAGATGTACTCGATCGCCTGGGTCCCGAGTCGGCGTCTGAAATCAAGCAGATCATGCTCGCTCAACTGAGCATGGCGCTAGCGCTCGCCCAGGCGGAGGGTGACTCGGTAGGCGACGGTCGTGCGACCGCCGACTCGCGCGGCGTGATCTGGGCCCTGAGCGAACTTCGCGATGCCTTCCCAGACGAGCGCTGGGAGCTTTCAAGCTTCCCCAACGAGCGCTGGGAGCTTTCAACAGAACCGGAGTGCGTGGAGTATGGCCCGCACGTCTGCGCAGATTTGCTCCCGCGAGCAGGAACGGCCGACGTGCAGACCAAGCCGATGCGATCGACCCCGCCGGCGGTTTCGGCGCCGGCGCACGGCACGACAGTGAGAGCCTGAACGAGACAGAGCCACGGACTACGCTCTTCCACCACGCCCCAGATCGGATCGCCGGTCTGCGAAGATGGACCCATGCCCGACCACGAGGAGATTCGCGAGTCCCTGCGCGCCGTGATCGACCCCGAGCTGCGCCGCTCGATCGTCGAGCTGGACATGGTGCGCTCGATCGACGTCTCCGCCAACGGCGTCGTGGACGTGACCGTCTCGCTGACCACCCCCGGGTGCCCGATCAAGGGCCACTTCCAGACCGCCGTTGCCGAGGCCGTTACGGCCCTCGAGGGGATTACGCACTGCAACGTCTACTTCGACGTGCTCTCAGACGAGCAGAAGGCCGCCCTGCAGCAGAAGCTCGGGCGCGGCAGCCTCCCCGACGGGGCGCTCGCGCAGGTCGCGAACGTCCTGTGCGTCGGTTCGGGCAAGGGCGGCGTGGGCAAGTCGACGCTGACCGCCAACCTCGCCGCGGCGCTGGCCGGCGAAGGCAAGCGCGTGGGCATCCTCGACGCCGACGTCTGGGGGTACTCGATCCCGCGCATGTACGGGCTGGGCGCGACGCGACCGCCGGTCTCGGCCGAGCGCAAAATCCTGCCGCTGGAGGCACACGGCGTGAAGGTGATGTCGATCGGGTTCTTCGTCGCCGAGGACGCCGCCGTGGTGTGGCGCGGGCCGATGCTGCACAAGGCGCTCACGCAGTTCCTGCAGGACGTCGACTGGGGCGCGCTCGACCATCTGCTGATCGACCTGCCGCCCGGCACGGGCGACGTCTCGATGACGCTCGCCCAGCTGCTCCCGCAGTCGCGCTTTGCGATCGTGACCACCCCCCAGCCGACCGCCCAGCGCGTCGCCCGCCGCGCGGCCGAGATGGCGCACAAGGTCTCGCTCGAGATCTGCGGGATCATCGAGAACATGTCCGGCTTCACCACCCCCGGCGGCGAGCGGTTTCAGATCTTCGGCGAGGGCGGAGGCCAGGAGCTGGCCGACGAGCTCGACGTGCCGCTGCTCGGCAAGGTCCCCCTCACGATGCCCCTGCGCGAGCACGCCGACTCGGGCGTCCCGCTGGTGATCGAGGAGCCCGACGACCCCGCCTCCCAGGCGATCCGCCACGCCGCCCGCGGCCTGATCGCGATGGCCGCTCCTTCGATGGCGATGCCGGCACTGCCGACGCTGCCGCTGGTCCAGGTCTCCGGGACGCCGGGCTCCGCGCCCGCCGAACCGGCTCCCGCCCCGGAGCGAAAACCGGCCGGCATGTCACTGCCGATGGCCTAGGGCCCACCGCGGCGTGGACCCCGGGCGCGCGATCGCGGGGGTCGGACGCTGGAGACATCCTGCTCGATCGCTTGACAAGCAAGCCCCAGCTGAGAGGATCGTCTGAATGCCCGTACAGGACCAGGAAGAGGAGCAGATCGAGGAGCCCCGCGACGGCGTGCTCGAAATCGACGAACGCCGCGCCAAGATGGAGCGCCTGCGCTCAGAAGGGGTCGATCCCTATCCAGCGGTGACGCTCTGGGGCAGGCGCACGCGCATCGGCGAGATTCTCGCGGCGCACGACCCGAGCGCGCTCGAGCAGGGCGCGCACACAGACATGCGCTACCTCATCGCCGGCAGGTTGATCTCGCGGCGCGGGCACGGCAAGACGGCCTTTCTGGACCTGCGCGACCTGTCGGGCTCGATCCAGATCGTGCTGCGCGTGGACTCGCTCGGGCAGGAGATCTACGAGCGCATCCTCGGCTTCGACGTCGGCGACATCGTCTCCGTCGAGGGCTGCGTCTACATCACCCAGCGCGGTCAGCTGGCGCTCGAGGCGATCGCGTGCACGCTGCTGACCAAGACGCTGCGCCCGCCACCGGACAAGCACCATGGCCTCGGCGACACCGGCACGCGCTATCGCTACCGCGAGCTGGATCTGATCGCCAACCAGGAGACGCGCGAACTGTTCATCACGCGCAACAAGATCATCCTCGCGATCCGCGAATGGCTGGCCGAGCGCCACTTCGTCGAGATCGAAACCCCGGCGCTGCAATCGCTGGCCGGCGGCGCCGGCTCACGGCCGTTCACGACCCATCACAACGCGCTCGACCGCGACCTCTACCTGCGCATCTCCGTCGAGCTGTTCCTCAACCGCTGCATCGTCGGCGGCATGGAGAACGTCTACGACATGGGCAAGGTCTTCCGCAACGAGGGCATCTCCCCCAAGCACTCGCCCGAGTTCACGATCATCGAGTTCATGTGCGCCTACTCCGACTACAACGACGTCGCCACCGTCACCGAAGAGATGTTCCGCGACGTCGCCCAGCAGGCGCTCGGACGTACCGTGATCAGACGCGGCGGCGAGGAAATCGACCTCGCCAAGCCCTGGAAGCGGATTACCATGCGCGAGCTAATTCACGAGCGCTTCGGCCTGGACTTCATGCAGTCCACCCGCGAGCAGCTCGCCGAGGTGCTCGACGAGCCAATCGACCCCGCCGCGACCTGGGCGGAGGTCGTCGCCGACATCTACTCCGAGAAAATCGAGTCGACCATCAACCAGCCCACCCACGTCTTCGACTTCCCGCTCGAGCCCTTCCCGATCACCAAGCGCCACTCAGAGCACCCCGAGCTGGCCGAGCACTTCGATGCGGTGATCGGCGGCGTCGAGCTCGTCAGCGGCGACACCGAGCTCAACGACCCCGTCGATCAGTGGCAGCGCTTCGTCGAGCAGCGCAAACGGCGGATGATCGACGACGAGGACGTGCCCCACCCCAACGACGAGGAGTACGCGCGCGCGATCGAGTACGGCTACGCGCCGACCGCCGGCGGCGGCATGGGCGTCGACCGCCTCGTGATGATCCTCACCGAACGCGACACGCTGCGCGAGGTGATTCCGTTTCCCATAGTTAGGGAGCTCAAATGAGCGCCCAGGGAAAGCTCGACCTTGATCAGGGCGTGATCGCCTCGTGCCGTGATGCGGCGAGCCAGATCGCGGGGCAGGTCGCCGCCGAGATCGAGGGCAGGACGACCGTCTCGGTCGAGCGCACGATCGCGCGCCTGCTCGGCGTCGACGGCGCCAACGAGCTCGATGCGCCACTGCCGAACGTGCTCGTCGACCACGTGCGCGACGCCGGCGAGCTGGGCCGCGGGATCGCCTACTGGATCGGCAACGCCCTGCTCGCGCAGAGCGCCTCGGACGACGCCACCGCGGCCGCGGCCGCAACGCCGCAGTCGCTGGCCGAAGCGGTCGATCGCGGCGAGCTCGACCTGCTCGCGCTGCCGCGCGCCGGCGAGGAGGCGATCCACGCGCGGATCGCACAGGAGTGCGAGCGGCGCGTCGGCCAGGTCGCCGCGAGCATGAGCGAGCGCCGCACACTGCGCGGGCGCCTGGGCGAGCACCCGCCGCCGCTTCGCTACGTGCTGACGGCCACGGGCAACGTCTACGAGGACGTCGTCCACGGCCTCGCCGTCGCGCAGGCCGGCGGGGACATCGTCGCAGTGATCCGCTCGACCGCGCAGTCGCTGCTCGACTACGTCCCCTACGGCCCCACCACCGAGGGCTACGGCGGAACGTTCGCCACGCAGGCCAACTTCCGGATCATGCGCACCGCCCTGGACGAGTGGTCACAACGCAACGGACGCTACGTGCGCCTGTCGAGCTTCTGCTCGGGGCTGTGCATGCCCGAGATCGCCGCGATGGGCGCGATCGAGGGCTTCGACAACATGGTCAACGACGCCCTCTACGGGATCCTCTACCGCGACATCAACCCCGTTCGCGGCCTCATCGACCAGCGCGTCTCGCGCATGATCAACGGCTACTTCGGCGTCACGATCAACACCGGCGAGGACAACTACCTGCGCACCGCCGACGCGATCGAGGCGGCGCCCTCGGTCACCGCCTCGCAGTTCATCAACCGCCAGCTCGCCCTCGATTCGGGCGTGCCCGACGAGCAGATCGCGCTCGGCGACGCCTTCGAGATCGACACGCCCGTGAAGAACAGCCTGCTGTATGAGTGGGCGCAGGCGCAGCTCACGCGCGAGCTGTTCCCCGACTGCCCCGTCAAGTACATGCCGCCGACGCGCCACATGGACGGCAACCTCTACCGCACGCACGCGACCGACTCGCTGTTCAACCTCGTCACGATCGCCACCGGCCAGGGCATCCAGACGATCGGCGTCCCAACCGAGGGAATCTTCACGCCGCACATCCACGACCGCGTGATCGGCCTCGAGAACTCAGGCTACGTCTTCAACGCCGCGCACGACCTCGGCGAGGAGATCGAGTTCCGCCGCGGCGGCATCGTGCAGACGCGCGCCCAGGAGGTGCTCGCCGAGGCCCACGCGCTGCTGCAGCGGATCGCCGAGCAGGGCCTGTTCACGGCGCTCGGCGAGGGCGTATTCGGCGACGTTCCCCGCCAGATCGACGAGGGTCGCGGCACTGAGGGGATCGTCACGGTCGAGGAGGGCTACTTCAACCCGGCGGTCGAGCTGATGCAGGGAGCTTCGAGCCTTGTCCGCTGACACCCCCACCGCTCCGCGCGCGCCCACCGCCCCGGGCGCCCCCACCGCCCCCACGCCGCCCGGCGCCCCCACCACACCCGGCGCCCGCGCCGTCGACCTCTCCCGGGTGCGCCCCTACGCCGACCATCTCGACGACGGGATCGTGCAGCTCAGCTTCACGCTGCCCGTCCCCTACGGCCTGGCCGCGCGGCGTGCCGCGCAGGAGTGGGCGGCACAGATGGGCTTCGAGCACCCCGAGGTCGTCCACTACCAGGAGCTGACCGCCGGCTACACCCACTTCGTGATGTTCGCCGAGTCTCGCCAGCGAGTCGACTACGCCTCGCTCTCAGAGGAAGGGTTCGACATCGAGTACATGAGCGAGGAGCAGATCGAACAGTTCGCCGCCGAGCACATCGGCCGCCCGATCGTCGTCGTTGGCGCCGCGACCGGCACCGACACGCACAGCGTCGGCATCGACGCGATGCTCAACCTCAAGGGCTTCCACGGCCACCACGGCCTCGAGGGCTACCGAGCGTTCGAGACGCACAACCTCGGCAGCCAGGTTCCCAACAGCGTGCTCGTCGCGCGCGCGATCGAGCTGGACGCCGACGCGGTCCTCGTCTCGCAGACGGTCACCCAGCAGAACCTGCACGTCGCCAACCTCACCGAGCTCGTCGAGATCGTCGAGGCCGAGGGACGTCGCAGGCAGCTGATCCTCACCTGCGGCGGGCCGCGCGTCTCCAACGAGCTCGCCAAGGAGCTCGGCTTCGACGCGGGCTTCTCCAAGGGCACCTACCCGCACCACGTCGCGAGCTTCATCGTGCGCGAGCTCGCGGCGCGCGTCGAGAGCACGACCGCCGCCGCCGCACAGGGCGCAGGTCCGTGGGACGTTGACGCGGCGGAGGACGTGAATGGCTGAGGCCGTGCCCGAGCGGCTGAGCCCGCTGCTCTCGGGTGTGCGCTCGCTCGCGCTGGTCGGACTCGCGAAGAACACCGGCAAGACCGTCACGCTCGCGGCGATCCTCGCCGAGCACGCGGCCGGCGCTCGCACCGTCGGCGTCACCTCGATCGGACGCGATGGCGAGCGCCGCGACGTGATCGACGCGCGGATCGAGAAGCCAAGCGTGCGACTGCAGGCGGGCGATCTGCTCGCCAGCACCGGCGCGCTGCTGCGCGCGAGCGGACTCGCGCACGAGCGCATCGAGCGGACCGGCGTGCGCACGCCGCTGGGGGAAGTCGTGCTCGCGCGCTTGAGCGAGGCGGGCGCCGTCGAGATCGCCGGGCCGAGCGCCGCCGCGGACGTGCGCGACCTCGCCGAGCGCATGCTCGACCTCGGCGCCGAGCAGGTGCTGATCGACGGCGCCATCGATCGCCGCGCCGCCTCCTCGCCGGCGGTCGCCGACGGGCTGGTGATGGCCACCGGAGCCGTGCTCGGCGAGGACATCGAGGACGTCGTCGAGATGACGCGCGACGCGGTCGACCTCGCGCGCCTGCCCGCCGCACGCGCACACGACGGGCGGCATCAGCCGGCGCGCGAGCGCGAGGAGGCGCTCACGCTCGATCGCATGCTGGTGCTCGAGGCCGAGCCCCGCGCGATCGCGGCCCTGCTGCGCGAACATCCCCAGGCGTGTTCGCTGCATATCGAGGGCGCCCTCAGCGAGCGCTTCCTCGAAGGTCTGCTCGCAGCCCGCCGCGAGCTGGCCGGGCGCGAGCTGCGAATCGTCGTCGCAGATCCGACACGAGTCTTCCTCCAGCGCCGCGGGCCGCGCTGGTACGCCCGCCAGGGAATCGCGATCGAGGCACGACGAACGATCGGCCTCCGCGCGATCACCATCAACCCGGTGGCGCCCCAGGCCCACCGTTTCGAGTCTCGACGCCTGCGCGAGTCGATCGCCGCGGCGATCCCCGGCGTCCCGGTGCTGGACGTGCTGGACTCGGCCTGACGCGCGCGGGGCTACGCGCGCTTGTAGGTCGAAGTAAAGTTACCTGCCCCCACCGTCGCGCCTTCGACTGCCGAAAACAGCCCCGCCGGATCGAAGCCCTGCGCGACGCCAAGCCGCTGGGCGAGCGCGCTGAGCTGGAAGACATAGGTGCCGGCGCTGCCCTTTGCGGGACAGACCGAATAGCGTTTGCGGGAGGTGATCGCGCCCGGTGGAAGCTTGCCGGCTGGGAACCCATGAATGTTCGAAGGCAGTCCCGCCACCCCCCATTCGACGGACACCTGAACACTGCCGCTCGTGGACGGCGTCGAGCTATTGACTTTGAGCATGAACAGCGCGAGCTCGACCGTATTCGAGGGCACCGGACCCCACTTGAACGACGGTGTCGTGTCGCTGCCGTCGCAGGTGTAGCGAACCGGGATCGTCGGCGCCGCGCGCAGTGCGCCATTGCCAACCACCAGTGAGGGGCTCGTGAACGCGATCGTCTGGCGTCTGGGGCGCGTGCGTTTGGGCGCTACCGCACCGCCGCACCCGGCGTAGGCCACAGATAGAGCGAGGCCCAACAGCACGATCGCGCCGGCGTGGCCCGACAGGCCGCGGGACCGAGCGCGGATGCCGTACGGACGCCTCCCTCCGTCATATGTGCCGTTCTTCGGACGCATGCTGTGCCGCACCCGGCGGCGGCGTCGTCCAGCCTATCTCAGGAGGTAAAATTACACCACTAATTGGTGTGAATGTTTCTGACCCCCAAACGCCTCGGCAGCCGCTCGGGCGGGGCTCCGCTACTTGGCGTTGGCGAAGTAGTCGGCGTTGATCTGCGAGTACTTCTGCCACTCGTCGGGGAGCTGATCCTCGGCGAAGCACGCATCGACCGGGCAGGCCTCGACGCAGGCGTCGCAGTCGATGCACTCCTCGGGATCGATGTAGAGCATCTCGGCCGCGTCATATCCGGGCTCGTCGGGCGTCGGATGGATGCAGTCGACGGGGCACACCTCGACGCAGGAGTTGTCCTTGGTGCCGATGCACGGCTCGGCGATCACGTAGGCCATTCGCTAAGTTCTTTCCTGTTGGTTACCGGGTCTCGCGGGGGCACATTCTAGAGATGGCGCCCCGGACGGTGCTCATCGTAGCCGAGCCACATCGTAGATGATTGCGGGCTCAACCATCGTGCTTGTGCCCGCGGGGACGCTCCCATCAGGCGGCGAGGAGACTCCGCTAGGTTGGGAAGATGCTGCTCCTCACGGGCGCAACCGGCCAGGTGGGCTCCGCGCTGCTGCGCCGGCTCCTGGACGACGGCGAGAACGTGCGCTGCCTGGTGCGCGATCCGCGCCGCCTGGGGACGCTGCGGGTGCGCGTGCAGATCGCGCTCGGAGATCTCACCGACCCACCCTCGTTTCGCAACGCGCTGCGAGGCGTCGACACGGTCGTGCATCTCGCGGGAAGCATCCGCGACCAGCCGCGAGGATCGATCGAGGAGCTCAACGGGATCGCGACCTGGCGGATCGTGCGCGCGGCGCAAAATGCCGGCGTGGGGCGCTTCGTGTTCTTCTCCGCGCTCGACGCCTCCGCGCGGCACCGCACTCGCTATCACCGCGCGAAGGCGGCCGCCGAGCAGGCGGTGTGCGAGACCGACCTCGATTGGACAGTGCTCGCGCCCTCGCTCGTGTACGCCCCCGGCGATGCCTGGCTGGCCCTGCTCGAACGGATGGCGCTGGCACCGGCGATGCCGATGTCGGGCATGGGCCGTGCCCGTTTCGAGCCGATCTGGGCCGAGGACGTGGCCGCCTGCGTGATGGCGGCTCTGCGGGCGCCCGCGGGCGCCCGGCAGCGCTACGAGCTCGCGGGACCGGACACGCTCACGCACACCGAGATCGTCAGGCTCGTGCTCGACTCCCTGCAACGCCCGCGCCCGCTGGTGAAGGTGCCGACGCCGATCGTCTCGCGCACGCTGCGCCTGCTGGAGGCGACCCTCGGCGAGCGCGCGCCGGTGACATGGGACGAGGCCGAGCTGCTGGAGTGCCCGATGGTGGCACGCGCGGGCACCGAGGACAGCCGGCGCCTCGGAGTCATACCCAAGCCGATGCGGGCGGTGCTGGGGGTCGGCTGAGGCGCGCGCGGCAGGTCGGGCTACCAGCCGGCCCCCGCCGGAACACCGGGCGCCGGCGGGCGGCGCCCCACCCACGGCAGCGCCTCTTCGAGCTGCGCCGCGAGCGCGAGCAGTGCACCCTCGCCGGCCGGGGCGCCGATGAGCTGCACGCCCAGCGGCAACCCGTCCTCCCCCTGGTACAGCGGCAGTGCGATACCGGGCTGGCCGCTTGCATTGAACACCGGCGTAAACGGCGTGAAAAGGCCCGAACGGGTGAACGTGGACATCGGGTTCTCCGCACAGGTGTCGAGCGTGCCCAGCGGCAGCGGCCGCTCCGCCAGCGCGGGTGTGAGCAGCATGTCGTAGGGCGCGAGGAACTCGACGAGGGTGCGGGTGAAGGCCTGCAAACGAAAGCCGGCTCCGAGACCGTCGACGGCGTTGAGATGCTTGACCATCGAGTAGATCGCCCAGCTCAGCGGCTCCATGTCCTGCGCGGTCGGCTCGCGAGCGGCGATCGTGCCGGAGTAGGCGATCGACAGCGCCACGTGAGTCGAGAAGACCGCGCCGAACAGCTCCTGCACACCGTCGATCCGCCACGGCGGGATGACCTCCTCCACCTCGTGATCAAGTGAGCGCAGCAGCTCGGCGGCATCGGCGACCGCCTGCGCGCAGAGCGGATCGACGACGGCCTCGGGGATCGGCGAGTGCGTGGTCGCGGCGATCCGCAGCCTGCCGGGAGGCCGGCTCGCGCTGAGCGCGAAGGGCTCGGGCGCGGGCGGCGCCCAGCTCGCGTCCCCGATCTCATACCCCGCCAGCACATCGAGGATCGCCGCGGTCTCGGCGACGGTGCGGGTGAGCATGCCGTCGATGCCCAGCAGCGACTCGCCCAGTTCCGGCGCGGCGGAGATGCGCCCCCGCGCCGGCTTGAGTCCCACCAATCCGCAGCAGGCCGCGGGAATACGGATCGAGCCGCCGCCGTCGTTGCCGTGCGCGACCGGCACCATCCCCGCGGCGACGGCCGCGGCGGAGCCGCCGGAGGAACCGCCGGGGGTGCGCTGCAGATCCCACGGATTGCGGGTCGGACCGAAGATGCGCGCCTCGGTCGTCGGCACGATGCCGTACTCGGGCAGCGTCGTCGAGCCGACGATCACGAACCCGGCCTCGCGCAGGCGCCGCGTGACGTTGTGGTCGTAATCGGCCACGTACTCGTCCATCAACGAGCACCCGTAGGTCAGGCGCAGACCGCTGACGGGGCGGTTGTTCTTGATCGCGACGGGAACCCCCGCGAACGGTCGCTCATCGCCCGGGGCGATCGCGTCGGCCGCAGAGAGGGCTCGCTCGCCGTCGACCTGCACGAACGCGTTCAGCTCGGGATTGAGCTCCTCGATCCGATCGAGCGAGATCTGCACCAGCTCGCGCGCGGAGATCTCACCGGCGCGCACCATGCCGGCGAGCTCGATCGCGGAACGGAACATCAGGTCACTGTCCGGCACGGCCCCTCCTCCTCGCGTGAGACACGGCATCATATGGGTCTGCCCACAAGGCAGCCACCCGTCAAGCAACGAGCCCAGAAAGCGAATGCCATGAGCGCGGTAGAGACAGCCACACCCGAAGTACAGTCGGGCCTGGAAGGCGTCGTCGCCTTCGCCACCGAGATCGCCGAGCCGGACAAAGCAGGAGGGGCGCTGCGCTATCGCGGCGTCGACATCGAGGACTTGGTCGGCACCGTTCCCTACGAGCAGGTCTGGGGCCTGCTCGTCGACGGTCACCTGAAACCGGGCCTGCCGCCCGCCGAACCGCACCCGCTGACGGTGCGCTCGGGCGATCACCGCGTCGACGTGCAGTCGGCGCTGGCGATGCTCGCTCCGGAGTGGGGCTTCGGGCAGCTGATCGACATCACCGACGAGGAGGCCCGCGACAACCTCGCGCGCGCGTCCGTGATGGCGCTGTCGTTCGTGGCGCAGTCGGCGCGCGAATCCGGTCAGCCCCCGGTCCCCCAGGAGGAGATCGACCAGGGCCAGACGATCCCCGAGAGGTTTCTGATTCGCTGGCGCGGAGAGGCCAACCCCGACCAC
>DASXMO010000003.1:0-4202 GCA_036495605.1 Solirubrobacteraceae bacterium | reverse complement strand
AGCTTCACGCGGCCGGCGTCGGGCGCGACGACCACGAGGTCCGACAGCCCGAGGTCGCCGAAGTACTGCGTGAGGATGAACAGCGCCGTCATGTGGTCGACGGGCTTCTGGAAGAAGCCCTGGATCTGACCGGCGTGCAGGTCCATCGTCAGCACGCGGTCGGCGCCCGCGGACTCGAGCATGCGCGCGACCAGTCGCGCCGAGATGGGCTCGCGCGGCGAGGACTTCTTGTCCTGGCGCGAGTAGCCGAACCACGGCGTGACGGCGATCACGCGATGCGCGGAGGCGCCGACGGCCGCATCGATCATCAGCAGCAGCTCCATCAGCGCGTCGTTTGCAGTGATCCCGGTGTGCGGGTTGCCGCAGGTGGACTGCACGATGAACACGTCCGCGCCGCGGATCGACTCCTCGTAGCGGCAGTAGACCTCGCCGTTGGAGAACGTCTTGAGCGTGACCGGACCGAGATCGACGCCGAGCTTGTCGGCGATGTCGCTCGCCAGCTGCGGGTTCGCGCGCCCGCTGAAGAGCATCAGCCGCTTGTTGTAGTCGATCGGCAGGCTCGTGTGCGCGGTCTCCTGCGCGCGCGTGTCCATCGCGCTGCTCATCGTGGCACGCAGTGTAGGGGGCCGCCGGGACATGCGCGCCTGCCGGCACCCCGGGACCGGCCGATCCCGCCGCTCGGCGCGATCACGAGACGCACTCTCGAGCGCGAGGGCGCTCGATGCTCACGACGGGCTCTCCGGCGGGGTCTCGCGCTCCTCGAGCGCGTCCTCACGACGCTTGGCGTAGCCCTCGATGTTCTGCTGCCTCGCGCGCGCCATCGCGAGGGCGCCCGCGGGGACGTCCTCGGTGATGACTGACCCGGCTGCGGTATAGGCACCGTCGCCGACCGTCACGGGCGCGACGAACGCCGTGTCCACGCCGCCACGCACGCCGCTGCCGATCGTCGTGCGGTGCTTGGCGTGGCCGTCGTAGTTGGCGGTGATCGTGCCCGCGCCGAGGTTGGAGCGCTCGCCGACGTCGGCGTCGCCGATGTAGGAGAGGTGCGGGATCTTCGTACCGGCGCCGATGTCCGAGCCCTTGACCTCGACGAACGTCCCCACCTTCGACCCCGCCCGCAGCACCGAGCCGGGGCGCAGGTAGGCGAACGGGCCGACGAGCGCGCCGTCCTCGAGCAGGCTGTCGATCACGTAGGAGTGGCGCACGATGCAGTCCTCGCCGATGCGGGTGGCGCCACGCAGGGTGGTGAACGGCTCGATCGTCGTGTCCTGGCCGATCCGCACGTCGACGTCGATGACGGTCGAGCGCGGGTCGACGATCGTCACCCCGGCGGCCATGTGCCGTGCGTGGATGGCCTCCTGTGCGAGCGCGCGCACGTGGGCGAGGGCCGCGCGGTCGTTGACGCCGAGCACGAGCCGCTCGTCGGCGACTGCATGCGCGGCCACGACGCCGCCGTCGGCGCGGATCAGATCGAGCGCCTGGGGCAGGTAGAGCTCGCCCTGCGCGTTGTCGGCGCTCAGTCGCGGCAGCACCCCGCGCAGGGCATCTGCCGAGAAGACATACACGCCGGTGTTCACCTCGCGTATCAGCAGCTGCTCGGGTGTGGCGTCACCGTCGGTCTTCGTCTCCACGACCGACACGACCGCGCCGTCGGCGTCGCGCACCACGCGCCCGTAGCCGCTGGGATCCTCGAGCAGGGTGCTCGCCATCGTCGCGCCCGCGCCGCTCTGCTCGTGGGCTTGCACGAGCTCTGAGATCGTCTCGGCGCTCACCAGCGGGACGTCGCCGCTGAGGACCACCACGGGAGCGTCGCGATCGCCGCCGAGCGAGTCGAGCTCGGCGAGACCCGCCACGACGGCGCCGCCTGTGCCGTCGGACCGGGGCTGCACGGCGAGCCAGACGCCCTCGGGCAAGACCCCCGCGAGCGCGCGCTCGGGCGAGTCCACGACGATGACCTGCCCGGCGCCGGCGGCGAGGGCGGCGCGCACGGGCCAGAGCACCATTGGCAGACCGCACAGCTCATGCAGCACCTTGGGCGTACGCGAGCGCATCCGCGTGCCCCTGCCCGCGGCGAGGATCATGACCGTCGGAGCCGGAGTCACGCGATGGATGGTAGGTCATGCCGCATGCGGCATGACCCCGGACTGCACATGTGCAGTCCGGCCGCCGGCGCATGCGCCGGCGGTGACGCGCCGCATGCGGCGCGTCACGATCTCGCACATGTGCGAGATCGCCTGACGGCGCATGCGCCGTCAGGAACAACCTCAACACGATTTACACCACATAAGCCAATCTGCTAAATTTAGCATGCTATATAAAGTAATGGAGAGGCCTAAGCAGTTATGAGTCCCGCGCAGTTTAAGAACCCATACCGGCCCGGTGCCGGACATATGCCGCCCCACCTCGCGGGTCGTGAACGCGAGTACCAGGAATTCGACCGGCTGCTGGAGCAGGAGGAGATTCTCGAGAACCTGGTGCTCACCGGACTGCGCGGCGTCGGCAAGACCGTGCTCCTGGAGACCTTCAAGCCACGCGCGATGCAGCAAGGATGGCTATGGGCGACAGCGGATCTATCTGAGTCCGCAAGCATCAGCGAGACCGCGCTCGCTCAGCGCATCCTCGCCGATCTCGCGCTGATCACCTCCTCCATCACGGTCGAGGAGCGGCTGGGCAACCCGGCCGGCTTTGTCGTGCCCAGCGAGTCGCGCCGGATACCGCTGTCGCACGCGGTGCTCGCCTCGGTTTACGGCAGCACACCCGGGCTGATCTCCGACAAGATCAAGGCGACCCTCGAATACGCCTGGCATCATCTGCGCGAGCAAGACCACCACAAGGTGATATTCGCCTACGACGAGGCTCAGAACCTCTCCGATCACGCGGAGAAGGAGCAGTTCCCGCTGTCGGTGCTCCTCGACGTGTTCCAGTCGATCCAGAAGAAGGGCATCCCCTTCATGCTGGTCTTGGCGGGCCTGCCCACGCTGTTTCCCAAGCTCGTGGATGCGCGAACCTACGCGGAGCGCATGTTCCGCGTGGTGACTCTGAGCAAGCTCAACGAACAGGAGAGCCGGGAGGCGATTCTCAAGCCGATCGAGGTCGCCGAATGCCCGATCAAGTTCTCCCCCGACTCCGTCGACACGATCTGCCATGAGTCAGGCGGTTATCCGTATTTCATCCAGTTCATATGCCGTGAGGTGTTCGACGTGTTCATCCAGCAACACGCAAATGATGACCCGAGAGGTGTCCCCGTCGATGCCATCCAGCGCAAGCTCGACACCGACTTCTTCGCCGGACGCTGGGCGAAGATCACCGATCGCCAGCGCGAGCTCCTGTGGGTCGTTGCCAACCTCGCCCACCCAGACGAGGACTTCACGATCCAGGAACTCGTGGAGCAGGCGAAGACCCTCCTCCCCAAGCCGTTCTCGCCCAGCCATGCGAATCAGATCCTCGCCAGCCTCGCGGAGCGGGGAATGATCTACAAGAACCGGCTGGGCAGATACACGTTCGCCGTGCCACTCTTGGGCCGCTTCATCCTCAGGACGCATGAGTCCCCTGTCGAGACGCAGTAAAGGCCCCGCCCGAAGTACCACCAACCACTCGCTACTGGGGGGCAGGGACTCGAACCCTGATTCCCAGGACCAAAACCTGGTGTCCTGCCGTTGGACGACCCCCCAATGGGTCGCGCACATCGTCGCACGCGGGGCCGACCGTCGCTTGCGGGCGGTTACGAACGCCGCGTCGAGCGTCCCGGCACGCGCCCGCCTTCGGCGCCGACCTCCGAGGCGGGGCCGCCGGCGGTGGAGATGCCGAGCACGCGCATCGCCTTCAGGCCCAGGCTCAGCTTCTCGCGCCCGTCGCTGGAGCTGACGTCCAGGCCCGATAGCTCGCGCACGCGCTCGAGGCGGTAGTAGATCGTGTGGCGGTGCGTGAACAGGCGCTGGGCGGTCCCAGCGACGTTGCCGTCGGCCTCGAGGAACGTCGCGAGCGTGCGCACGAGCTCGGTCTCGTACTGGTCGTCGTAGGTCAACAGCGGCTCGACCGTCTCGGCGTAGAAACGCTGCAGCTCGGCGGGATTCTCGGTCATCGCGCTCAGCAGCAGACGGTAGGCGCCGGTCTGCTCGAACGCCAGCGCCGCGCCGTCGGAGCCACCCTGGGCGACGTTCGCCGCGAGCAGCGCCTCGCCGGCGGCGCGCGGCAGGTCGCCC
>DASXMO010000002.1:0-30332 GCA_036495605.1 Solirubrobacteraceae bacterium | reverse complement strand
CTACTCGGGCATGGAGATGAACGCCGTCCATGTCTCCTCGCTGAGAAAACCGTCCAGCGAATTCCCGAAGTCGATGTTCCTCGCCGTCGGGCTCGTGCTGCTGATCTTCATCCTGCCCGCGCTCGCGATCAGCTGGGTGATCCCATCGCAGGAGCTGAGTCTGACGGCCGGCGTGATGCAGGCCTTCGAGGCGTTCTTTGCCAACTTCGGACTCTCAAAGCTGGTCCCCGTCGTCGCGGTCGCGCTCGTCTGTGCCTCCGCCGGCGGCATGCTGACATGGCTCGCCGGTCCGTCGAAAGGCCTTCTGCTGATCGCTCGGCGCGAGGGCTACCTGCCACCGTTCTTCCAGCAGGAGAACGAGCACGGCATCCCCGTCCACATCCTCGTCACACAGGGAGCCGTGACGACCGTGATCGCGCTGCTCTACGCCCTGGTCCCATCCGTGTCGAGTGCCTACTGGATCCTCAGCGTGATGACCACGCAGGTCTACCTCGTCGTCTACCTGCTGATGTTCGTCGCCGCGGTGCGGCTGCGTCGCGACCAGCCCGATGTGCCGCGTGGCTACAAAGCCCCGGCGCTCCGATTCATGTGCGTGATGGGCTTCGTCGCCTCGGCGGCGGCCGTGCTGATCGGCTTCGTGCCTCCCTCGCAGTTCGAAAGCGGCAACACAGCCGCCTACGCCGGGCTGATCCTCGCCGGCACCGTGCTGCTCGGGCTGCTGCCGCCCTGGCTGTTCCTACGACGGCGCAAACCGTCGTGGGCGCAGACTCCCGAGGCGCTGGCTGCCCAGGACGGCGCCACGGCGCCCGCGCCCGCGACCGCGGGCGCGGGCGAACCGACAGGCTCGGCGAGCCGGGCTGCCCCCGAGCCAGTGGGCACCGACGGCAGCGGCGCTTCGGGTGGGCACGTGTGGATGTACTGGCTTGCGGCCGTCGCGGTGTTCGCGCTGCTCGTCATCGGCCTGGTCAAATTCACTGGTGAGAAGAAGAACCAGGAGTCGGTCGCCAAGGCGCAGCAGCTGACGCAGAAGCTCGAACAAAAAGGGCTGACGGTGCCGGCGAGCCAGGAGACCTTCATCAAAGCGTTCGGCACGGACGGCGGGGCGGTCTGCGAGAACCCGGCCAGCGCACTCGGCAAGGCCACGCTGTTCGGGCAGCTGACGAACGGCGCCGGCTTCGTCGGTGTGCGGCCGATCATCGTCGATCGCAGGGTGCTCGAAGGTGAGACCGCCGTGCTCGAAACCTATTGCCCTGAGAAGGTCGGCAAGTACCGCGAAACGATCCAGCACCTCGAAACCGAAGGGACGATCAAAACATGAGCACGGCGTCGGGGATGGAGCTGCGCGAAGCGGTCAAGGCGCAGATGGGGCGCGCCCGATCGGACCTGGCGGAGCTCGTCTCGTTCAAGTCCGTCGCGGACCCCAAGCAGTACCCGCCGCAGGAGTGCGAGCGGGCGGCGAAGTGGGTCCGTGATGCCTTCGCGGAGGTCGGGTTGGGAGAGATGACGATGTCGCAAACGCCCGACGGGAGCATGGCGGTCCACGGCCACGCTCCCGCTCCCGACGGCGCGCCGACCGTGCTCCTGTACTGCCACTACGACGTCCAACCGCCGCTCGGTGAGGAGCAGTGGAAGACACCGATCTTCGATCTGACCGAGCGCGACGGCCGCTGGTTCGGACGCGGCGCCGCCGATTGCAAGGGAAACATCGTCATGCACCTGGCCGCGCTGCGAGCCCTGAAAGAGCTGCACGGCGGGTTTCCGGCCGGCGTCAAGCTAATTTGCGAGGGCTCCGAGGAGCAAGGCACCGGTGGGCTGGAGGCGTTCGTGCCGGAGAACGCCGAGCTGCTGGCGGCCGACACGATCCTCGTCTGCGACACAGGCAACTTCGCCGTCGGCGTGCCGACGCTGACCACGACCCTGAGGGGGATGACTAGCGTCGATGTGACGGTAGGAGCGCTCGGCAGCGCGATGCACTCGGGCATGTTCGGAGGTCCCGCGCCCGACCCGGTCGCCGGACTGGTCGCAATGCTCGCCTCGATGCGCGACGAGCGCGGCAACACGACGATCGACGGAGTCGAGAACAGCGGGAGCTGGGACGGCGTCGACTATCCGCCCGAGCAGTTCCGTGCAGACGCACAGGTGCTCGAGGGCGTAGACCTGGTCGGGAGTGGCTCGGTGGCGGACATGCTGTGGGCCCGGCCGGCTGTCACGATCCTGGGGATCGACGTGCCGCCGGTAACAGGATCCTCCGCGGCGATCCAGGCGAGTGCGGGGGCCAGAGTCAGCCTGCGAGTGCCGCCGGGCCAGAACGCACAGCAGGCCCAGGACGCCTTGATCGCCCATTTGCGCGCGCGGGTCCCGTGGGGGCTTCGGTGTGAGATCGAGCGCGTCGCGGTAGGCGAGCCGTTTGTCGGATCGCTGCACGGGCCGGGCTTCGAGGCGCTGAAGGCCGCAATGGAGGAGGCCTACGAACGGCCGATGACGACCGAGGGACAGGGCGGCTCGATCCCGCTGTGCAACGTGTTCGCAGAGGCCTACCCAGATGCCGAGATCTTCCTGATGGGGGTCGAGGAGCCGAGGTGCTTGATCCACGCTCCAAACGAGAGCGTCGACCCCTCAGAGATCGAGCACTTGGCGCTCGCTGAGGCACTGTTCCTCCAGAGGTATGGGGCCGACCGATGACAGTTGCGTTCAATCACCGACGACGAGGAGGCGATGTCATGAGGGGACCGGGGGCAGTGTGCTTGGCAATTCTCTGCGTGATCTCGATCATGCTGGGCGCATGCGGTTCGAGCAGCGCGAGCGCGAAGTCAGCGGCTGACGCCACAGCCGAAAAGGCGACAGGGCCGACGACGGTGACGCAGACGAAGACGGCGACAGCACCAATACAGACGGTCACAACGCCGGCGCAAACGCAGACGAAGACAGTGACAGCGCCGACGCAGACGAACACCGTGATCAAGACGCAAACGACGCCTCCCGCGCAGACGACGAGCACAGAGACGAACGGCAACGGTGCAGCGGCGGCGCTGGCCGCGGCGGCGGCCAAAGGAAACGGAACTGAAGAAGGAGATGAAGGTTTGCCGGGCTGGGCCTGGGGCCTGATCGGCGCTGGCGCGGCGGGGCTGCTGGCGTGGGCGATCGTCGCGTACCGGGGCCGTCACAGGCACGCCGGCCCCGGTGACCCCGGAGATGGCGGAGGTACTGGCGCGCCGCCGCCGCCGGCCGACAATCCCGGGGCCGGCGGTCCGCGGTGAGCACACTGGGCCAGTACCCGACGGACGCCGAGGACGGGGCCTGGCCGATCGGCCCGCGGTGAGCGCGGGCGAGCACCTGGAGGCGGCGGGCCGGGTGGTCTCGCCGGACCCAGAGCTTCCCCCGCACAGCATGCACGCGTTCGTGCTCGAGCTCGGGCGCGCGCTGTCCCTGGCCGGGACGGCCGTGAGCGAGACGCAGGAGCGGCTGACGGCGGTAGCACTAGCCAGCGGGGTCCCCGACGCGCGCGTCGTCGTGCTCCCCACCGCCTTGATCATCTCGCTCGGCCGGGCAGAGTGGGCGAGCATCGAGTCGATCCCGCAGTTCGGGGGCGGGCTGAGGCTCGATCAGATCTCGGCCCTCTATGAACTGGTCGACGAGGCCGAACGCGGCAAGGTCGAGCCGGGCTCGGGACTCACGCGCCTGCGAGAGATCCGCGCGATGAACCCACGGCACGGTGCCGCGACGACGGTCGCCGCGTACGCCGCGATGACGGTGGGGCTGTGCCTGGTGCTGCAGCCGACGCCGAGCGACGTGCTGCTGAGCGCGCTACTCGGAGTCATCATCGGCTTGCTCGCGCAGCAGACGCGCGGCCGGCCACGGTTCTTCGTGCTCGCACCCGTGTTGGCGGCGACCGTCGCGTCCGCGTGCAGCTTCGAGGCGCTCAAGCACGGCCTCGGCGATCCCGGACTGCGCACGCTGATCGCGCCGCTCGTCACGTTCCTGCCCGGCAGCGCGTTGACGACGGGGACCGTCGAGCTCGCGTCCGGCGAGATGGTCGCCGGCGCGAGCAGGCTGGTGTTCGGGAGCGTGCAGCTGCTGCTGCTGGCGTTTGGGATCGTGGCGGGCGCCGAACTGGCCGGCCTGCCGAGCGAGGCTGTGCTCAAGGACGTACCGGTCAACCTGCTCGGGAGCTGGGCACCGTGGCTGGGCGTGATCGTGTTCGGGCTGGCCGCGTCGGTTCACTTCTCGGCGCCGCGGGGCGCCCTGCCGGGGCTGATGCTCGTGCTGCTGTCGGCCTGGGTAGGACAACTGCTCGGGAGTCAGCTCGTGAGCGGCGACGTGAGCGGCTTCTTCGGCGCACTGGTGATGACGCCGATCGCACTGGCGGTCGCCCGCCTCCCGGGAGGACCGCCCTCACAGGTCACGTTCCTGCCCGCCTTCTGGCTGCTCGTCCCGGGCGCACTGGGGCTGATCGGAGTAGCCGAGGTGGTCGGCAATCCAGCCGCGGCAAACATCGGCGACCTCGTCAGGCCGATCGGCTCGATCGTGTCGATCGCATTGGGCGTGCTTGCCGGGGTGTCGCTGTACCGGGGTGTCGGCGTAGCGAGGCCCTTGCACAGGCTGGCTTCGCGGGATGGAGGCTAGCCCGGCTCTGCCACGGGGTGATCGGCAGGCTCGATCGTCACACACTATGGTTCATGAGGCCGCCGAACGCGCACTACATTGGCTTGATATAGCTGCATCGGACTCCGAACTCCGCATCGCCCATATCGATTGCGACGCGTTCCACGTCTCGATCGAGTTGCGCCGCCGTCCGGAGCTGTGAGGCCTGCCGGCCGCCTCATGCGGAACGTTCTCTGGAACCGCCTGTCCCGCGGAGAAGGCGATTTTTGAGCGACTGTTTTCGACTGATCGTGCGGTTGGCGCCAGCCCCCAGGATTGGACCTGCACGTTCTATATGTAGCGGCAATGCATGGAAAAACGGACCTTTGGGCGGAACGGCTTGGTCCGTATGACTGGCACGTGCGCCCTTGGCAAATATCCTGAACGTGCGAACGATAAAAAGTTATGGTACAAAACGATACGGAGGACGGAAATCTCAAACTTCAATCGCAGAGAGGCAGATAAAAAATGTCCAGTCCGAAAAAATCTTTGTTCGGTTTCGCGCCGTTGCTGATCGTGGTCGCCGTCGCGCTTGCGCCGTCGATTGCACAGGCCGCTCCACATTGGTATCGCAATGGGGTGAAAATTGGAGCAACCAAGGAAAGGCTCGACTCCTACTTCCAAAATTTTACACTGAACAACAAAACGGAGAAATTTACGGTCGTCTGTGAAGTGAGGGACGAAGGTAAGATGTGGAACCCCACCGGAGGAGGAAACGGTCAAGATGAAATAGCCTTCTTCGAAGCGGTAAACTGTCAAGCGACGGGACAGGGGCCGAGTTGCACAGTCACGGTCAAAGCGGTCGTATCGGGAACCTCGCCATGGGCTACCGAACTCGAAGAAGAATTCGGGATCATAAGAGACAAAATCGTAGGATTTAAGATCGAAGTCACGCTAGATAAAAAATGCAACATATTACCCGGTACAACCGACACATATACGGGCGAACTGAAACCAAGGATGGTCAATGGCACGACCGGAGGCGAAGAAGGATGTGGAAAAGGTGACAGCTTCGGCGAATTCGACGAAAAATCAGGTCTTCTCAAAAGCACCAAAGGCGCCACGGCAAACATAGAAGGCAACGACTGCATCTGGGGTGAATCAGCAACCCCGATCACAGTCGCCAACCCCTAGCACATAGAGTGTGGTCCAGGCATTGAAAATCGCCGGTGGGGCGGGGAACGTCACGCTCCACCGGCGGCAATCGCCGAGCGGTGAGCTGTCCGTCCACCGAGCGGGGGTCAATCTCCGCCGATCCGGGCGCTAGATTCGAGACGTGTCCAACGAATCCAGCGAGTTGAAGGTTGCCCATCTGGACGCCGACGCGTTCTACGTCTCGATCGAGCTGCGCCGCCGTCCGGAGCTGCGAGGCCTGCCGGTGGTCGTGGCGGGGAGTGGGCCGCGGGCGGTCGTCACGACGGCGAGCTACGAGGCGCGCAAGTACGGGGTGGGATCGGCGATGCCCGCCGCGCGAGCGCGACGACTGTGCCCACAGGCGGTAGTGCTTCCGCCCGATTTCACGACCTACCGAGAGGCATCGCGCGAGGTGATGGAGATCGTGCGCGCGCACGTCGAGCGGGTGGAGGTAGTCGGTCTCGACGAGGCCTACCTGGATCTCGATGGGCTCTACTCTCCGCGCGCAGCCATGCGGCGGCTGATCGCCGAGATTCGCGCGCGCACTGAACTGACCTGCTCGGTGGGGATCGGGCCGAACAAGCTCGTCGCGAAGGTCGCCTCCGACGCGGAGAAGCCGGCCGGGTTCGTCGCGCTCACACGCGCGCAGGCGTGCGAGCGATTCGCGCAGTCCCCGCCCGCGCTCGTGCCCGGGATCGGGCCGAAGACCGCCGCGCGGCTAGCCGAGCTCGGATTGACCACGCTCGGTGCGCTCGCCGCCGCGCCCGAGGATGCGCTGGTCGCACGGTTCGGACCGAACCTCGGCGTCGAGCTTGGCCGGCGTGGGCGCTTCGAACACGACGGCGTGATCGGCGCCGCGCGCAAGGTCGTCTCGGAGTCGCGCGAGCGAACATTCGACTACGACGTCTCCGATCCTGCACAGCTGCGCGAGTCGCTGCAAACGATGGCCGACGAGCTTTGCGCGAGCCTCGCCGCGCACGGGCGCAGTGGGCGCACTATCGGAATCAAGGTGCGCCTCGACGACTTCACCACCGCCACGCGAGCACGCACGATCGAGGCGCCCACCAACAACGTCGAGCTTGTCACGTCGGTTGCCCTGCGCCTGCTCGCCGAGCACGCGCCCGCGCGCCCCGTGCGACTGCTCGGTGTGCGGGTCGCTGGACTCTCCTCGGAGGGCGCACGAGCAGCGCTCGCCGCGGGAGCCAACGGAGGAGACATTCGCGAAGATGGCGAAGCTGGCGAGCATGGGGACACGGTGCTGGACAGGAGCGCTCGTGCGAGCGGCGGCTCCGGTGGGAGCGAGAGCGCGCGCGGAAGCAGCGGAGGCGCGGACGACGCGCTGGACCAGCTCACCCTGCGGGTATAGGATCGTTCGATGCCGCTTACACGGGTGGGGGAGATCGACATCAGCTACGAGCGCGCCGGCTCGGGGCCGCCGCTGCTGCTGATCATGGGCATGAGCGGCACGTTCGACCATTGGAACGCCGACTTCCTCGCCGGCCTGCGCGAGGATTTCGAGACGATCGTCTATGACCATCGCGGCGTTGGCGCCAGCAGCCCTCTCGGAGGGCAGGTGACGATCGCGCAACTCGCCGAGGATGCCGCGGGCCTGCTCACGGCGCTCGAGCTCGAGTCCGCGCACGTGCTCGGCATCTCGATGGGCGGGATGGTCGCCCAGGAGCTCGCCCTGAATCATCCGCAGCGCATCCGCGCGCTCACCCTCGGCTGCACCTACTGCGGCGGGGAGGGCAGCGCCCTCGCCGCCGAAGAGGTCATGCGCAAGCTCGCCGAAGCGATGACGTCAGGAGATCGCGAGCGCGCGCTGCGCGCCGGCTGGGAGGTCAACGTCTCCCCGGAGCTCGCCGCCAACGACGAGCAGTACGCCCGCTTCAAGGAGATCGGAATGCGCCGCGCGGTGCCCATCAAAGTGATCATGGCGCAGATGCGCGCGATCAGCGAGCACGACACCTCCGCGCGCCTGCCCGAGATCACAGCGCCGACGCTCGTCATCCACGGCACGCTCGATCAGCTGCTGCCGGTGCAGAACGGACGCATGATCTCCGGACTCATCCCCGGCTCGGGCCTTGAGATCTTCGAGGGCGTCGGCCACATGTTCTTCTGGGAGCGTCCCGAGCGCTCGGCCGAGCTGCTGCGCGCTCACGCCGCGGTGCATGCCTGAGCGCTCGCGCCAAGGCATCGCCGAACTGCACGTCAGATCAGACGACGGGGTGGAGCTGGCCGGCGAACAGGCTGGGAGCGGTCCGCCGATCGTGCTCCTCCACGGGCTGACCGCCACGCGCCGCTACGTGGTGATGGGCTCGCGCATGCTCGAGCGCTCCGGGCGGCGCGTAATCGCCTACGACGCCCGTGGTCATGGCCGCTCCGATCCGGGCCTCGCAGCAGACGCGTACGGGTACGCGCGCCTCGCCAGCGACCTGCTCGCGGTCATGGACGCGCAGGAGATCGAGCGCGCGACGCTCGCGGGCGCTTCGATGGGAGCGCAGACGATCATCCGCTTTGCCCTCGAGCACCCACAACGCGTGACGGCACTCGCGCTGATCACGCCGGCCTATGACCCCGATACCCACATGACCGGGGGGCAGGAGGAGTTCGTCGCATGGGACGCGCTTGCGCGCGGACTGCGCCTGGGTGGGGTTGAGGGATTTCTGGCGGCGTACGACTTCGCCGCCGTGCCCGACGCGTGGCGGGCAACCGTCGAAAAGGTCGTCCACCAGCGGCTCTCCGCCCACGATCACCCGCTGGCGGTAGCCGACGCGCTCGAAGCGGTGCCGCGCTCGCGCCCGTTCGAGCGCTTCGCCCAGCTGAGCGCGATCGACGCGCCCACCCTGGTGATCGCCTCGCGCGACGAGGCCGATCCAGGACACCCGCTGGCCATGGGCGAACGTTACGCACACGCGATCCCAGGCGCGAGCCTGCTCGTGGAGGAGTCCGGACGGTCGCCGCTGGCGTGGCAGGGCGGGCAGATCTCGCGCGCGCTGCTCGACCTCTCCGAGCGCGCCACCCAATCATCGTGTTCGTGATAACGTACACACGTATGCAGGAGGTACGCACATGGGACGGCAAGACGTATGACCGGATATCCGGCCCGATGCAGGCACTGGGCCAGGCCGTTCTCGAGCGTCTCGAGCTGCGCGGCGATGAGACGGTCCTCGATGCCGGCTGCGGCTCGGGACGGGTCACCGAGGCGCTGATCGCGCGCCTGCCCCGCGGGCACGTCATCGGGGTGGACGTCTCCGAGTCGATGGTCACAGCCGCTCGCGAGCGCCTCGGTCCCGACGCCGACGTTCGCCGCGCCGACCTGCTCGAGCTCGGACACGAGCTGGATGAGCCCGTCGATGCGATCCTCTCGACCGCCACGTTCCACTGGGTGGCAGACCACGCCGCGCTCTTTCGCTCGCTGCACAGCGTCATGCGTTCCGGTGGGCGGCTGGTGGCGCAATGCGGGGGCGAGGGCAACATCGCCGTGCTGCGCGGGCGGGCGGCCGTCGTCATGGAGCGCGAGCCCTACGCCGAACGTTTCCGCGATTTTCGCCCCCCATGGAACTATGCAAACCCCGAGGACACCAGGGAGCTGCTGTTGAGCGCCGGGTTCGCGATGGCCGAGTGTTGGCTTCAGCCGGCGCCGACCGAGCCCGAGCACCCGCGCGAGTTCCTCTCCACGATCGTCCTCGGCCCGCACTTCCAGCATCTGCCGGAGCCGCTGCGCGAGCAGTTCATGGACGACGTGATGGCCGAGTTGGGCGAGCGGATCGTGGTCGACTACGTGCGCTTGAACATCGACGCCGTGGCGTAAAACGCCTGCGCCTCAGGCCAGTGCCGCGCCGGGGTCGGGGAGTGGGTCCTCGCCGATCTCCGCGCCGCTCAAGAGCGCCGCATAGCGGCCTCCGTGCTCCACCAGTTCCTCGTGTGTGCCCCGCTCCACGATGCGCCCGGCGTCGAGCACAAGAATCTGGTCGGCGTCGCGAATGGTGGAGAGGCGGTGGGCGATCGCGATCGTGGTGCGCCCGCGCGCGAGCTCGTCCAGCGCGAGCTGCACGGCGCGCTCGGTCTCGGTGTCGAGCGCCGAGGTCGCCTCGTCGAGGATCAGCACTGGCGGATTGCGCAGGACGGTGCGGGCGATCGCCATGCGCTGCTGCTCGCCACCGGAGAAGCGATAGCCGCGCTCGCCCACGGGCGTGTCATAGCCGTCGGGCAGCGAGACGATCAGCTCGTGGATCTGCGCCGCCCGCGCGGCATCCTCGATCTCCTCGTCGCTCGCCTCGGGGCAGGCGAAGCGGAGGTTGTCGCGGATGGAGGAGTGAAACAGGTATGTCTCCTGCGACACGAGCCCGACGGTCGCTGCCAGCGACTCGTGCGTCAGGTCACGGATGTCCACACCGTCGATCGACACGCAGCCCCGCTGGGGCTCGTACAGCCGCGCGACGAGATAGGCGAGCGTGGTCTTGCCCGAACCCGTCTCGCCCACAAGCGCGGTGCGCGTGCCCGCGGGGATCTCGGCGCCGATCTCCTGCAGCGTCCACGAGGAGTCGGGGTCGTAGCGAAACGACACGTCCTCCAGACGCACGTCCCCGCGCACGTCCTCCAGCGTGCGCGCGTCGGGCCGCTCTTCGATGTCGACGGGCAGGTCGAGGTACTCGAAGATGCGCCCGAACAACGCGAGCGAGGTCTGCACTTCCAAGCCGACCGACAGCAACTGCTGCATCGGGAACAGCAGGCGCGTCTGGAGCGTCGTGAAGGCGACGACCGTGCCGATCGAGATCAGGTCCTCGCCGTGGACGATCGAGTAGCCCGAGAACCAGTACACGGCGGCGGGCATGATCGCGAAGCTCATCTGCACCGAGGCCATCCGCCAACGCCCGGCCATGCGCGCGCGGACCTCCAGGTCGGCGAGTTCGGAGGACTCCGAGGAGAAGCGGTCGACGAGCTCGGAGGAGCGCCCCATCGTTTTACCGAGCAGGATGCCCGACACCGACAGCGACTCCTCCACGAGCGTGGACATGTCCGCGAGGCGGCCCTGGCGCACCGACTGGATGCGCCGGCGCTCGTTGCCCACACGCCGCGTGAGCCACACGAAGAAAGGCAGCAGGATCAGCGAGAACAGGGTCAGCTGCCAGCTGAGCGCGAACATCGCCACGACCGTCGCCGTCACGGTGGCGACGGTCGAGACGGTCGAGGTCGCGGTCGAGGTGACGACATCGTCGATGCCGCCGATGTCATACGCAATGCGCGCCTGCACCTCGCCCGAGCGGGTGCGCGTGAAGAACGCCAGCGACATGCGCTGCAGATGCGCGTACACCGCCGCGCGCAGGTCGTGCATCACGCGCTGGCCGACCTGATTGGAGATCCACGTCTGCGCGACGCTGATCACACCATTGATCACCGCCAGCGCGATCATGCCCGCGACCAGCCACGTGAGCAGTTGCAGGTTGTGCCCGATGATGCCTTCGTCGACGGCTTCGCGCAGCAGGAACGGCGAGGCGACGCTGAGGATCGAGCCGAGCACGATCAAGCTCAGCAGCAGCCCCAGGCGCACGCGGTAGGGGATGAACAGCCGGCCGATGCGCCGCAGCGAGACCGGCCGATCGGGGATGTCCTCCGGCCGCAGCTCCGGCTGCTGCGAGCGGCGGCCGCCGCCACCGCCGCCGTGTCCTTGCGCGAAGGGCTGAGCGCTCACGTCAGAAGACTCTAGAAGGTGATCGCACGCGCCCTCCGAGGCGCCCGTCCGCGGTCACGGCGCCGCCTTGCGCGGCACGTGGGGAGGGCGGCGTCGTAGGCTTAACGCGATGAACCTGTCCGACTCGGAGACACGCGTGCTCGGGTGCATGCTCGAAAAGCAGCTCACCACACCCGACATCTACCCGCTCACGCTCAACAGCCTGCGGCTCGCCTGCAACCAGTCGACCAACCGCGACCCCGTCGTCAACTACGACGACGCCACGCTGCGCGACGCCCTGCACCGGCTCGAGCGCCGCGGATACACGCGCCTGGCGAGCGGGCGCGGACGCGCCCCCAAGTATCGCCATCTGCTCGCCGAAGCGCTACCCCTGAGCGGCGCCGAACACGCGGTCCTCTGCGTGCTCCTGCTGCGCGGAGCACAGACACCCGGCGAGCTCAAGCAGCGCGCCGAGCGGATGCACGCCTTCAGCGATCTCGACGCCGTACACGACACACTCGAGCGTCTGATCGAGCGCGAGCTCGTCGCGCGCCTGGAGCGCCGTCCCGGGCAAAAGGAGGAGCGCTACGAGCACCTCCTCAGCGCCGACAGTGACGAGGAACACGCTGGGGTCGGCGCGATCTCGGGGTCGAGCGCCGTGCCGGTCTCCGCGGATTGGACCACCACCGGCGCCCCTCATCGCGCCGGCGCCGGCGCCTTCAACGGCGGGGTAGATCCGATGAATGCCGGCGGCCCCGCCGAGCACCGATCGCCGGTGGCACCTGCCGACCCGCACGGACAGGTCGATCTCGAGGAGCGCGTCGCACGCCTTGAGCGCGCGGTCGCGGAGCTGCGCGCCGCGGTGCAGGCATGATCGCGACCGCGACCGACGCCGCCGGTGGGGTTGGCATCCCGGTCGCGCTCGCGGCCGGGCTCGTGTCGTTCATGTCCCCCTGCGTACTGCCGCTCGTACCCGGCTACCTCTCAACCGTCGTCGGGGTCGCTCCCGCGGACATGCAGCACGCCGGGGCCCGGCGTGTGCTCGTCCCAAGCCTCCTGTTCATCGCGAGCTTCTCCTCGATCTTCATCCTGCTGGGTCTCGGCGCAACCGCCATCGGCTCAGCGCTCAACGAACACAAACAGACCCTCGAACTCATAGGCGGCGTCGTGATCGTCGCAATGGGCGTCCTCTTCCTCCTCACGCCCTTCGTCGATCGACTCAACTTTCAATGGCACTCCGAGTCCCTCCAGCGCCTCGCCGGTCGCGGCGGACCGCTGATCGCCGGCGCCGCGTTCGCGATCGCCTGGACGCCTTGCACGAGCATCACCCTCGCTGCGATCCTCACCCAGGCCGCCGTCTCCAATTCCGCCGCGCACGCCGCGCTCCTGCTCGCGTTCTACTCCGCCGGTCTCGCCATTCCGTTTCTGCTGATCGCGCTCGCGTTCGAGCGCGCGACGAACACGCTGGCGATCGTCAAGCGCCACTTCCCGATCGTGATCGCCGTCGGCGGGGCGATCATGATCGCGCTCGGCCTGCTGATCCTCACCGGCGAGTTCACCGTGCTCAACTCCCAAGCGAACAGCTTGCTTCAAGGCACAGGCCTTGACGTCTCGAACATCTGAGGCCGCCCAGCGCACCGCGCTCATGTCGGTCGCCGCCGCGATGGCGCTCGTGGCGATCAAGCTCGTCGTCGGCCTGCTCGCCCACAGCCTCGGGCTGGTCGCCGAGGCGATCCACTCCGCGACCGACCTGGTTGCGGCGCTGCTGACGTTCTTCGCCGTGCGCGTCGCCGGGCGTCCCGCCGACCGCGAGCACCCCTATGGGCACGGCAAGGCCGAGCACCTCTCGGCGCTCGGCGAGGGTGCCATCCTCGTCCTCGCAAGCCTCGTGATCGCCCGCGAGGCGATCGACCGTCTCGCGGGGCACGGCCCAACGGCCGACGCCCACTGGTATGTGCTCGCGGTCGTCGGCGCCGTGATCCTGATCGACGCAGGCCGCTCGCGCACGCTTCACCGCGCCGCGCATGAGCACGCAAGTGCCGCCCTGGGCGCAAACGCGCTGCACTTCACCCTCGATCTCGTCGGCTCCATCGCCGTGCTGATCGGTCTGCTGCTCGTACGCGCCGGCTATCCCCAGGCCGACTCGATCGCCGCGCTGCTCGTCGCCGGGCTCGTCCTCTACTCCGCCGGCAGGCTCATGCGCGGCAACATCCACGTGCTGATGGACACCGCCTCCGGCCCCGCCGAGCAGACCGCGCGCGCCGCGATCGCCGGGATCGACGAGCCCGTCACACTCAGCCGCCTGCGCATGCGCGAATCCGGCGGGCGCCACTTCGTCGACGTCGTCGTCGGCGTCGAGCCCGACGCGGACCTCGCCCACGGTCACGCCGTCGCCAGCGCGATCGAGGATGCGATCGACCGCGATCTCCCCGGCAGCGACGTGATCGTGCACGTCGAGCCCGACACCGCGCTCGGCTCGCGCCATCTCGCCCACGGCCCGCGGGCGGTGCTGACCGTCTGTCTCGGCCCCGAGCGCACGCTCACCGACGCCCGCGCGCTGGCCGGCCGGCTCGAGCGCGAGATCAGGGACGAGCACCCAGACGTGCTTGATGTCTTGATCCACACCGAGCACGATTAACGCAGCCGATCGCCGCCCGAGCTCTCAGCTCAGCAGGATGCGTGTTGAAAACGCTCCCTTTCGCACACGCGAACCGCGACGGACACGGCCCGCCGACTCACCGACTCGCGCGGTCTCGCCCACACCACAGCCCGACTCAGGTCGGCGTCGCGGCCCGCGAGCTCTGCCGGCGCGCGCGGTAGCGCTGTTCCCACGCTTCCTGGTTGCGCTTCGCGTCGAGCACGAACGGCGAATAGCCGATCGCCTTCACGATCGCGCTGTTGATCTGTGCCCAAGGTGAAGGAAGGGGGCGCAGGACGTCCACGAACAGCACCACCCGCGTCTCATCCGTGTCGTTCCAGACCTCATGGTTGAACGTGTCGTCGAAGACCATGCTCCGGCCCTCCTCCCAGTGGCGAATGTCCTCGCCGACCCTGATCCGGCAGGATTCCGCGTCGCGCGGCACGATCAAACCGAGGTGATAGCGCAGCACGCCCTTGTAAGGGCCGCGGTGGTCGAGGATGTGCTTGCGCGGGGACAGGATCGAGAACATCGCCGTCTTCATCCCCGGGACCTCGCGCATCAGCCCCGCAGTTCGCGGGCACATCTCCACGCCGAGCTTCGCCTCGAAGCCATAGCCGTAAAGGAAGAACGTCTTCCAGCGGTCGTCGTCGGTGATCTCGATCTGGTCCTTCGAGATGTCCTGGAAGTTCGCCAGCCCCTCACGATCCTCCAGCAGCCGCTCGGCCTCCTCCCGGATCGTCTGCCAGTTCGCCTCCACGTCCTCCACCCACGGGAAGCGCTCGAGCTCAAAGAACGTCTCGTCACCCACCAGCGAACGGCGGCCGATGAACCGCTCGATCGGCGTCAGGATCCGTTCGCCGACAGCGATCGTCAGCTCGACGGTGCGCTCCCACACGGACTTAGACTGGTCTGTCATCGCACGCTCCCATCCGTCCATTCGGAACTTCAGCGCAGCAGTCTAGGACCCTCGCCGGACATCTGCCGTCTGGCGAGGGTCCCGACGCGAATGCTTCAGGCGGCCTCGCGGAGGGCGGCCATCTCTGGCGACTCCGCGAGCTTCTTCAAGGCGCGCTGCTCCAGCTGGGAGGCCCGCTCCGCGGAGAACCCGAGGCGTTTGCCGATCGCCGTCAACGTTTGGGGCTCCTCTCGGCCGGTGCCGAAGCGCAGCGTCAGCACCGTGCGCTCGGTTTCCGGCAGCTGCGAGATCGCCTCGTGCACGATCCGCTCGCGCTCGTTCTCCCACGCCGTTTCCTCGGGCGCCTCCTGCTCGGCGGGCAGCAGATCTCCAAGGGCGGTGTCGCCGTCTTCGCCGACCTGCTGATCGAGGCTCACGAGCGCGGCGCGCTGGTGGCGTACCTCCTCGACCTGCTCGATCTCAAGGCCCGTCTCCGCGGCCAGCTCCTCGATCGTAGGCTCGCGCCCGAGCCTGACCGACAGCTCGCGCTCGACCCGCCCGACCTTGCGGGAGCGCTGCGCGACGTGCACGGGCAGCCTGATCGTGCGTCCCGAGTTCTCCAGCCCGCGCTGAATCGCCTGCCTGATCCACAGCGTCGCATACGTGCTGAAGCGAAAGCCCTTGCGCCAATCGAACTTCTCGCTGGCCCTGATCAGCCCGAGCATGCCCTCCTGCACGAGATCCGCAAGGGGCAGACCCTGGTTCTGGTAGCGGCGGGCGTTCGACGCGACCAGACGCAGGTTCGAGTTCACGAGCAGTTCCTTCGCCTGCAGATCGCCGCGCTCGATCTTCTGCGCCAGTTCGATCTCCTGCGCGGGGGTCAGCAGGGGGTAGCGCCGCGAGTGCGCGAGCAACTGGTCGACGGACTCCGGGATGAAGCTGTCCAGCGCCGCCGTTAGCGCGCTGTCAGCTGGTTTTGCTGGTGTTTTGGGGGTTTTGCGAATGTTGTCTGCCATATGAGGCCCTTCTAATCCGATGCTTACGGTCGGAATTATACGCCGCGATAGTTGCGTTGTCAATTATTCCTTCCGGACCGTCGCTCGGAGTCACGTTCGACACTATGTACGCCGCTCCCTGCCCGTCGGTTGTGCCTCTCAGCACTCTTTCTGTCGGCTTTCCTTCCCGTTCATCCAGCTTTCAGGCCCGAAATTGGACGTCCGCGCGCCCGCGCACGCGAGCCATCGCGGCTTCCCGGAACACATACAACCCGTCAGACAGGCCCAAGTCTCGTCTTTATCTACCCACTTCCCGCCGCTTCTACCGCCTCAGCGGCGACAGAGGGCGGGAGAGGTCTCAGAAGCGGCGGAGGTGGGATAGGAGGCAGGTCCTAGACTTCCACCCCATGAGCTCCGCCGATCTCTCCGGTCAGGTCGTCGCCGTCACAGGCGCGTCGTCGGGCATTGGCGAGGCCACCGCCCTGCGCTGCGCTCAAGCCGGCGCCGCCGTCGCCCTGGGAGCCCGGCGCGTCGAGCGCATCCAGGAGCTGGCCGAGCGGATCGTCGCCGACGGTGGTCGCGCGATCGCGATCGCCACCGACGTGGGGGAGGAGGAGCAGGCCGGCGAGTTCGTGCACCGCACCCACTCAGAGCTCGGTCGCCTCGACGTGCTCGTCAACAACGCCGGCGTCATGCTCCTCGGGCCGATCGCCGACGCGCCCACCGAGGAGTGGCGGCGGATGATCGACGCCAACGTCTTCGGCGTCCTCTACTGCACCCACGCCGCGCTGCCGCTCATGCGCGAGCAGGGCTCCGGACACATCGTCAACGTCAGCTCCGTCGCCGGCCGCTTCGCGCGCCTGGGCTCCGGCGTCTACAACCTCACCAAGTTCGGCATCGGCGCCTTCTCCGAGTCCCTGCGCCAAGAGGCCGTGCCGCTCGGCATCCGCGTCACCCTGATCGAGCCCGGCGCCGTCGCCACAGAGCTCGTCGGCCACAACCGCGCAGAGGTGCTCGGGCAGATCGCCAAACGCTTCGAGGGGGTCGAGCGGCTGAGCGCCGAGGACATCGCGCGCGCGATCCTCTATGCGATCGAACAGCCACCGAACGTCAGCATCAACGAGATCCTCGTGCGCCCGTCCGGGCAGGTCGGGTAGCCGTTGGGAAGGTTCTCCCGCGTGTGGGGTCTTGGGGCTCGAACACGCTCTGCATCGACATTTCAAGCTCGAAGTTCACAAGCCTGCGATGATCCCGACCAGAGGATGCGGCGACAGCGACCACAAGGAGGCACGATGACCGGCACGACGGCAACGGACACGCAGCATGCGAGAGGGACGATGCGCCGATCGAGCTTGCCGCGCCGAGCGGGCCTGCTGGGATTCGCACTGCTCGCTCTGCTGGTGGCGGGCTGCGGTTCCTCGAGCAGCTCATCCACAACGTCGAGCTCCTCATCCACGCCGGCCACCCCCGCCACCACGTCCAGCACGAGTACCTCGACCGGCGGCGCGGCGGCGCAATCGGCGCTCAGCCTCGAAGCCAATCCCGAAGGCGAACTGAAATACAACAAGACCTCGCTCACCGCCAAGGCCGGCAAGGTCTCGATCGATCTCACCAACGCCTCCTCGCTGGCACACAACGTCACGATCGAATCCTCCTCCGGCGCGCAGGTCGGCGCGACCCCGACCTTCCAAGGCGGATCGAAAACGCTGTCCGTGACGCTCAAACCCGGCACCTACAAGTTCTTCTGCTCTGTCCCCGGACACCGTATGGCGGGCATGGAAGGCACGCTGACCGTGCAGTAGCGACACATGGGCGCCGTCGCGCGCCCAAACTAATCCTTACGTGACCGTAAGGTTGCTAGCGTGGGGGCGATGGCTGCTGTCACCGCACCGCGCGTCCCCGCGCAGTCACGCGACCCGGGCGATCGCTACAAGTGGATCGCGCTCTCGAACGTGACGCTCGGCGTGCTGCTCGCCGTGCTCGACGGCTCGATCGTGCTGATCGCGATGCCGAGCATCTTCAGGGGGATCCACCTCGATCCGCTCGTGCCCGCGAACAGCTTCTACCTGCTGTGGATGATCCTCGGCTTCCTCGTCGTCACGAGCGTCCTGATCGTCAGCCTCGGGCGGCTGGGGGACATGTACGGGCGGGTGCGCATGTACAACCTCGGCTTCCTCATCTACACGATCGCCTCGCTGTTCCTCACGATCGACTGGATGACCGGGCGCGCCGGGGCGCTGTACCTGATCGTCTTTCGCATCGTCCAAGGAGTCGGGGCCGCGTTCCTGCTGGCCAACTCCGCCGCGATCCTCACCGACGCCTTCCCTCCCAACCAGCGCGGGATGGCACTCGGCATCAACAACATCGTCGGCGTCTCCGGCGTCTTCATCGGGCTCGTGCTCGGCGGCCTGCTCGCGCCGATCGACTGGCGTGCGGTGTTCCTGATCTCGGTGCCGATCGGCGTGTTCGGGACCGTGTGGGCGTATCTGAAGCTCGAGGAGCGCAGCACGCCCAAACCCGCACGCGTGGACTGGTGGGGCAACCTCACGTTCGCGCTCGGCCTGATCCTGATCATGGTCTCTGTCACCTACGGCATCCGCCCCTACGGCGGTCACGCCACCGGCTGGACGAGCCCGAAGGTGCTCGCGCTGATGGGCACCGGCCTGGCCTCGCTCCTCGCCTTCGCGCTGATCGAGCGGCGAGTGCAGGACCCGATGTTTCGTCTGCCGCTGTTCCGGATCCGCGCGTTCACATTCGGCACGCTCTCCACCTTCCTCTCAGCCGTCGCTCGCGGCGGGCTGATGTTCATGCTGATCATCTGGCTGCAGGGCATCTGGCTGCCCCAGCACGGCTATGACTTCACCGAAACGCCGCTCTGGGCCGGGATCTACATGCTGCCGCTGATCGTCGGCATGCTCATCGCCGGCCCGACCTCCGGCTACCTCTCCGACCGCTTCGGCGCCCGCTGGTTCGCCACTGGCGGGATGCTCGGCGCGGCGCTCAGCTTCCTCCTGCTCGCGCTGCTGCCGATCGATTTCTCCTACCCGACGTTCGCCGCGATCCTGTTCCTCAACGGCGTCTCCATGGGCATGTTCGCCTCGCCCAACCGCGCGGCCGTGATGAACAGCCTCCCCGCGAGCGACCGCGGTGCCGGTGGGGGCATGAACCAGACCTTCCAGAACTCCGCCCAAGTGCTCTCGATCGGGATCTTCTTCAGCCTCATGATCTTCGGCCGGTCCTCGAGCCTGCCCGCGGCGATGACCTCCGGGTTGAAGGCCCACGGCGTCGCCGCCACGACCGCCGCCAATGTCGCGCACCTGCCGCCGGTCTCGATCCTGTTCGCCGCCTTCCTCGGATACAACCCGATCCAGCACCTCGTCGGCGCCCCGGCGCTGAGCGCGCTCTCGCCGGCGAACCGCGGGACGCTCATCGGGCACTCCTTCTTCCCGCACCTCATCTCCGCGCCGTTTCGCGCCGGCCTGCACGAGGCCTTCGCCTTCGCGATCATCGCCTGCCTGATCGCAGCAGGCGCGTCGCTGATGCGCGGCGGCAAGTATCACTACGAGGCTCCGCAGAGCGCCTCCGCCGCCGTCGGGGGTGCTCGCGCGAGCGCTTCCCTGGGTGGGGCACAGGTTGCCAACGGGGCGGGGCCGAGCGACGGATCCAGCGCAGGCGAGGGCAGGCGCGCGACAATCACACAAACCCAGATCCTGGAGGAAGAGCATGCAGGTTGAGTGGTATGGACAGTCGGCTTTCCGTCTCGGCGCGGCCGATGCGACGGTGGTGATCGATCCCTTCGACGACATGTCGGCGATGGCGGCGAGTCGGGGGATGCAATTCGACTACCCGCCGATCAAGGAGATCGAGGCGGATGTCCTGCTCGTGACGCACGAGCACATGGACCACAACGGGGTGGACGCGATCGAGGGCGATCCCGCCATCCTGCGCTCCACCGCCGGACGCCTGGAGTCTCCCATCGGCGAGGTCGTCGCGATCGCCTCCGAGCACGACGAGGCGGCCGGCACCGAACGCGGTCCGAACACCATCTTCGTGTTCGAGCTCGACGGGCTGCGCGTCTGCCACATGGGCGACTTCGGCCAGCCGGCGCTGCGCGACGAGCAGGCCGCCGCGATCGGTGAGATCGACCTGCTGTTCGTACCCGTCGGCGGCGGACCCACGATCGGCGCGAACCAGGCCACGGCGATCGTCGAGCAGCTCTCCCCGCGCTGGGTCGTCCCGATGCACTACCGCACCCCGCGCATCGGCTTTCTGGAGACCGCCGACGTGTTCCTCGAGGGCTCGACCCATGTCGAACGCCTCAGCGAGCCGACGTTCGACACCGAGCGACTGCTCGTCGCCGACGGGCCCCTCGTGGTCGTGCCCTCTGCGCCATAGGGCACGCAGCGCCGGCGGCGGGACGCATTGGCGGGCTACTCAGGGGTGTCCGATGTCTCGCCAGCTTCGAACGGCGCCTTGTCTCCTGGACGTATCGTGCCGTCAGCTGGTCGTCAAGACCGTCTTCACTCCCTCACCGCTCGTGAAATGCTCGCGCAGCGCGCTAACGGCGTCATCGAGCGGCGCGACGTTCATCGGTATCGACTCTGGGCGCAGGCGACCGTCGGCCATCAGCTCGAGCACCTCCGGGATCAGCGCACGCGCGTGCGTACGCCCAACGTAGAGGGCGGCGTTGCGGACGTACATCCGCAGCATCGGAATGCCGGCGCCGCGATGCAGCCCTCCGGCGCTCGTGCAAACGCCGTCGGGGGCCGTGCTCGCGAGCGCGAGGCCCGTGTTGGTGTTCGTGTCGACCACCAGTGGAGCGGGACGGCGACGGCGTAGCGCGCGCGGACGTACAGCCTCAAAGCCCAGGCGCTCGGCGTGCTCGCGAACGTGCGGTCGCGCATCGGCGAGCGTGATGTTGCGGGCGCCATAGGCGCGTGCGATCAGGGCCGTGTAGAGGGGCAGGCTCGCGGTGAAGAGCGTCTTGCGGTCGGTCGCGGCCAGGATCAGGACCTCGGCCGAGGGATCCTTGCGCAGCAGCGCCGGGAGGTGGGGCGCGATATGCCGGTAGGCGTCGCAGACGTTGTCGGCGACGCTGGCGGCCGCCGTCGGATCGATGCTCTGCGGCAGCGCCACCAGCATCGCATCGGCATAGGGCACCGCAAGCTGATCGGAGAACGCGCCGCCCCAATGTCCGGCGCCGATACCCATGCCGTACATCGAGATCGGCGGCACGCTCGTGCAGCTGCCGGTGCGCCCCTCCAGGCATGGCTCACAGGCGCCGCAGTTGATCTGGAACGGCACGATCACACGCTCGCCGACCCGCACCGTCCGCACACGATGGCCGACCGCGAGGACCTCGGCGACGCATTCGTGACCCAGGTGCAGTGGCAGCGGCAGCTGCGTCGCCCCGTGCACGAGCGGGCAGTCGAGATCGCAAGTCGAAGCCGCGATCGGATGGACGATCGCACCGTGCTCTCCCGGCGGCGGCGGCACCGGTACCTCGCGCCACCGCAGGCGTCCTCCCGGCGTGGCCACGAGCGCGCGCATCCGCTCGCGCGTCGGCCTGACCCGCTGGCGGGCGCCGTCGGTTGCGGTCGCCGTCAGCCTACGCAGCCGCTCTGCTCCGTCGCGTTCGAGCACGACCGGCGCCGCAGCCGCGGCGTCGGGGGAGAGCAGGCCCGCGTAATGGCGCAGCCAGCCACGCGGCCGGGGGCGGCGGCGACTGCGCCTCACCGCGATACCCCGCGCTTCTCGGCTCTCCGGGCGCGTCCCGACACGGGTGCGCGGGGCCGCCGAGCCGACCGCCTCACCGCTAGCTCACCACGACGATGTCGCCCAAGCGCAGCATGTCGAACACCGTGTGCGCCGTTTCGATCGGCAGCTCCACGCAGCCATTGGACTGCGGGGTGCCGTAGGAGCCGCGCGGGAAGCCGTGCACGGCATCGCCGCCGTTGAAGTAATTCACCCACGGAACCCCCGGATCGCTGTAGTGCGAGCCGTCGGGATTTGTCCCGGTCATCGTCGTCGAGGTGAACCGCGAGAAGATCGGGAAGATGCCCTGCGCCGTTTCGGCTCCCGCGACGCCGGTGTTCGCGGGCGTGCTCAGCACCACGTGGTGGCCGCGATGGACCTCCAGCGTCTCGGGGATCGACTCGGACACCGTCACCCAGGTGTAGGGGCTGGGATTGCGGTGATAGCCGCTCTCCGCGGCTATCAGCGAGGCCCACGTCGCGTAGTTCGGTTCGCCCGTCGGTTCGAGGCCGTGGTCGGACTGGTAGACGGTCAGTGCTCCCCGCGTGGTCTCATCGAGCTGTCCGGTTTCGACCGCCGGTGCGTCCGAGGGGTCCGGCACGAGCACGCCGCGGGGCGGATGGAACACATGCACCGCCGCTTCGCGCCGAGTCTCCGGTCCCGACGCGATGCGCACGGCGTACAGCGGATGGAAGTTAGCGCCCATGTAGCCCAACCGGGCCAGACTCTGCTGCAGCGCCGCCGTCGAAGGGCACGCAACATTCAGACCGATCGTGTGGCGCTTGCCAAGGCGCGAATGGCCCGTCGCGATCGTGTTCGCCCAAATCGTCAGGGTGTAGCTCGAGCACGGCATCAGCGTCGAGGCCGGCGTGAACACCAGCGAGTTGCCGACCGTGCTCCACGCGCCCGCCACCGTCGGCCGTAGCGTCGGTAGCGGCGAGCTCGCGGCAGGCGGCCCAGACAGCGTCACCGTCAGCGGCTCGGTTCCGTTGGTGATGCTATGCGCCGGCGCGGAAACCAGGCGAGTGGGGGTGAGGGGCTCTGCTGCCGCCGAAGCACTCGCGGGATGTGAGCCGAGCAGGTTGGCGACGCTGTGATCGCGCGTGGCGAGCACGACCGCGCCTGCTGCGCCCGCGACCACCACCATCAAGAGGACGCTCACCGACACCACCGTCGCTCGCGGCCGGTGCGCGGAGGGCGCCTCGCCGTGAGCGCCGTCGCCCTCGCCGTACGCAGAGCGACCAGGCAGGTGCTCGCCTATCGCCTTCATGCGACCGACAAACGCGCTCATAGTCAAAAGGCTAACGCATCGATACGACATGGTTGAATCGATCTAGACGGATTTGGACGTCTGCAAGACGGCGCCCGGCGGATAGGATCGAACCGCATATGAGCCTCGGCGAGGTGATCACGATCGCCCTCGCCGGACTCGCGGCCGGGACGATCAACACGATTGTCGGCAGCGGGACCCTGATCACCTTTCCGGTGCTGCTCGCCTTCGGCTACGCGCCCGTCACCGCCAACGTCTCGAACACCGTCGGGCTCGTGCCGGGATCTGCCTCCGGCGCGATCGGCTACCGACGCGAGCTCTCAGGCCAGCGTCGCCGGGCGGTGAGGCTGGGGACGATGTCGGTGCTCGGAGGCATCACCGGCGCGGTGCTGCTGCTCGTGCTGCCGGCGGCCGCCTTCAAGGCCGTCGTCCCCGTGTTCATCGCGCTCGCGCTCGTGCTCACGCTGCTGCAGCCGCGCCTCAACGCCTGGCTCATCAAGCGCGAAATCGACATTGACACCCACGGTGCGATACCGACCGCTGTCGCCGTTTACTCGATCGGGGTCTACGGGGGCTACTTCGGCGCCGCTCAGGGCATCCTCCTGCTGGCCGTGCTCGGCGTCGCGCTGAACCAGGACCTGCATCGCACCAACGCGCTCAAGAACGTCCTCGCCGGTCTCACCAACGGCGTCGCGGGTCTGTACTTCGTCTTCGCCGCACACATCGACTGGGGGCCCGCCGCAATCATCGCCGTTACCTCCATCATCGGAGCCCAGCTCGGCGCGCGCTACGGACGGCGCCTGCCTCCGGATGCGCTGCGCGCGCTGATCGTGGTCGTGGGTGTCTCCGCGATCGTGCGGCTGGTGCTCGGCTGAGCCGTTCGATCGCATCGAGGTCGCGCGCTAGGTAGCCAGCCACTCCTTGGCTGTTTCGAGCTCATCCAGCGAGAAGATGCGCATTTCACACGGGTAGAGCCAGCCGACGAGGCCCACGGCGTGTCGGACCGAGTCTTCGCCTTTGCTGAACTTGCCCGATCCCCGAAAACCAAACGTGTTCGGCGGCATATCGATCGGCTCGATCATCTCCTGTCAGGGTAGCGATCGGGAGGCTCCGAGGAGCCTCCCGAGGCCTCAGCGCTTCGCCTTGTACCGACGAGCCGTGGTTGTGCGAGTAGCTGCTATTTTGACACCGTATGCGGTGTAGAACTGACGCATCCGCGTTGCTGCGTGAAGCGAGAAAGCGCAGCGGCATCAGTCAGCGAAGGCTTGCGCTGCGCGCCGGGACCAGTCAGGACGCCATCAGCCGCATCGAGCGTGGGGCAGAGTCGCCAACGCTCGAGCGGCTCGGCAACCTCCTCATGGTCCTCGGCGAGCGCCTCGAGCTGCAGAGCTTGCCGATGGGGGAGACGGATCAGGGCAGCGCCGTGCCTCTCACCCCGAACGAACGCCTGCGCGAGGCCGCCTCGTGGAATCTAGTCGCGACCACACTTGAGATCGCCGGCGCGCAGGCGCGCAGGGCCGGTCATCCGGCCACACGCCTTACACAGTCATGACCGACGCCGCCGAACGCCCGCTGGATCTCCGCGAGCTGTTCCGGGTACTGGACGAGCATGGGGTGGACTACTTGGTGATCGGCGGAGTCGCCGCACAGGTTCACGGACGTCGCCGAACGACCAAGGATCTCGACATCACCCCGGCGCCGGATCTGGACAATTTCACCCGCCTGACCGCCGCGCTCGTAGCACTAGACGCTCACCCGGCCGAATTGGGTCCGGGCGCCCCCACGCCCACCGCCGAGCAGCTCCGCATCGCACCAGTCGTGCCGCCGCTCACCACCCGACACGGCGAGCTTCACATCTTGAACGATGTCCCCGGTGCCACCGTCTACGCCGAGATGCGCACGCGCGCGCTGAGTACCGACCTCGCCGGGGTCACCACGTACATCGTCAGTGTTGATGACCTCATCCGGATGAAGCAAGCCGTCGGCAGGCAAAGCGATCTCGAGGACATCGAGGCTCTTATTAGGATCGCAAAGCAAGAGGATGGGTGAGGCATCGCGCAGGGCAGGTCGATTCTGGCCATCGACGGACCCGCGGCTATGGCCGTCGTTTCGCTACCGTCGAGCACATGACGATCAAGCGCATGGACCACGTAGGCATCGTGGTCGAAGACCTCGCCGCCGCGACGGCGTTCTTCGTCGAGCTCGGACTCGAGCTCCAAGGTGAAGCGTCGGTCGAGGGTAGTTGGGTGGACCGCGTAGTGGGGCTCGAGGGCGTCAAGGCGGACATCGCGATGCTCGCTACCCCGGATGGTCACGGACGGGTCGAGCTCGCGCAATTCCACGCACCGCCGGTCCCGCGCGGCGATCGACTTGCGCCGGCGAACACGCCCGGCATCCGCCATCTCACATTTGCGGTCGACGACATCGGCGGGGTCGTTGCTCGCCTGAGCGCCCGCGGCGCCGAGCTCGTCGGCGCGATCGAGAACTACAAGGACATCTATCGACTCTGCTACGTCCGCGGCCCGGAGGGGATCATCGTCGAGTTGGCGGAAGAGGTCGGCTGAGGTCGCAGCGATGCCGTTCACGCTTAGGAACCTAAGAACGGATCTGGTTGACGTTGGGTCTAATTTCGACGGGTCGCCCGATCTGGAGTTCCGTCTCGCGAGCAAAGCGCTCGAGCTCGAGCAGTCCGGGCTGAGCTATCAGTACATCCCACCCGAATACCGGTTCCCGTACGGCCACACGCACAAGGAGCAGGAGGAGGTGTTTGTGATCGTGGGTGGGAGCGGGAGGATGAAGCTCGACGACGAGATCGTCGCGGTCGAGAAGTGGGACGTCGTGCGCGTCCCGCCTGGTACATGGCGAGGGTACGAGGCCGGGCCGGAAGGCCTCGAGATCCTCGTCTTCGGGGCGCCCAACCTCGGCGAGAACCCGCGAGACGACGTGGAGGGTCAGCGAGGCTGGTGGGCTGACTGAGCGTCACGTGCGCCATCTCAGAAGAACGAGACTCCTTCGCGAAGTCCCATTCTTCGTTGGGCGACGTAGCGGCTGCGTTGGTGCCGCGATGCAGGTGATACTGCACTTCAACTGCATTGCTGCTAAAGTACCTGCACAATGAGCGTTGCCATCACAGTCCGCGGTGTACCCGACGAGGTGCGGGACGAGCTTGCGGCACGCGCTGCAAGGGCCGGAAAGTCATTGCAGGAGTACCTTCGGGGAATGCTGCTCGAGGCTACTGCGCGTCCGTCGGTGGGGGATGTCATTGCTCGCGCCCGCGCCCGAATGGACGCGACCGAGGTGCATATCGACGCTGAGACGATCCTAGCCGCGCGCGACGCCGATCGACGGTGAGCACCCGCGTCGTTTGTGACGCCTCGGCGCTAGTCGCGCTGCTTTTGGACAACGGTTCCGCCGGCCAATGGGTCACTGAAACGATTGCCGGCTCCGACCTGGCTGCTCCGAGTCTAGTCGAGTTTGAGTCGGCGAATATCATCCGTCGCCACGAGCTTGCGGGGATTGTCAGCGCTGACCAGGCAGCGCAGGCTCATGCCGACCTGCTCGATCTCACGATCGAACCATGGCCATATGAACTCTTGGCTGCCAGGGCGTGGGAGCTGCGTCACAATCTGTCCAGCTACGAAGCGAGCTATGTGGCGCTGGCCGAGTTGATCGGGGCGGTGTTCGTGACGCTTGACGGGCGCATCAGCGGTGCGCCCGGACTGCGGTGCATAATCACAACGCCGTCGGCGTCCGGCTCATAGTCTCGCGAGCAGGCGAGAGCGAGGCTCCAAGCGTTAGGCTCGCGTCAGTGAGCGCTCTTGGCTTGGAGGTTCCGATCATGCAGGCGCCCGTCGCCAGCGCCGCCACAGCCCGACTCGCTGGCGAGGTGTCGCGGGCGGGAGGGCTTGGCTCGCTGGGTGCGTCGTGGACCGAGCTAGGGGTCCTGCGCGAGCAGATCCGGTCGATCGGTCGGGAAACGGATCGCCCGTTCTGCGTGAACCTCGTGCTCGACTTTGAGCAGGACGAGCGGCTCGAGGTGGCCGTCGAGGAGCGTGCGCCAATCGTCTCATTCTCCTTCGGGCTTCGTCAGCAGCTGATCGCCCGCGCGCAAGCTGGAGGCGCGCGCGTGTTCGTACAGGTCGGCTCGGGGGACGCGGCGCGAGCGGCAGCCGATGCGGGCGCTGACGCGCTGATCGTCCAGGGTGTGGAGGCCGGCGGTCACGTACAGGGCGTCGTCGGTCTGCTGCCTCTGCTGGCCGAGGTGCGACGGGCCGTGTCACTGCCAGTGCTTGCAGCGGGCGGGATCGGCGATCCGGCATCGGCACGTGCCGCGCTTGCCGCCGGCGCCGTAGCCGTTGTTATGGGCACCCGCTTTGTGGCCAGCGACGAGTCCGACGCCCATCCGCGATACAAGGCGCGCCTGCTGGCAGCCGAAGCTCGGGACACGGTCTTCACTGAACTGTTCAACGTGGGCTGGCCGGCGTCGCCGCATCGTGTTCTCCGCAATAGCATCTTTGAGCGTTGGGAGGCGGCTGGGAGCCCGCTGTCAGGCGAGCGCCCAGACGAGGATGAGGAGGTTGTCGGCGGCATACCGCGTTACGCGGCCAACCTGCCGCTGGCGGGCATGGAGGGCGACGTCGAGGCGATGGCGATGTACGCCGGCCAGAGCGTCGAGGCGATTACCCAAGTGGAGCCGGCGGGAGCGATCGTCGAGCGCTTCGCCGCTGTGCTACGCAGCGGGTAGCCCTGCGCCTCCTGCTCAGGGAATCTCTCCTCGGGTGAGCATCGCGATGTAGTGCTGGATGTGTCGGGCGCGGGTCTCGCTGCGTCTGGCGGTCGTGACCCGATAGAGAACGCGGTACCGGCTCCGGGCGGGTAGGAGCTCGAATGCCCTCTGCGCGCCGGGGGTCGCGGTGAGCGCGGCGGCGAGGTCCGCGGGGACCTGGATGCTAGCTGCGCCCGCGTAGGCAGCGTCCCATCTGCCGTCGGCTTTCGCGCTTTGGACCGCGGCGAGCCCGGCAGGCTGCATCCGGCCTTCGGAGAGGAGTTGCTGGATGTGTGCGACGTTGCGCTTTGACCACGTGCTGCGAGCGCGGCGTGGGGTGAAGCGCTGGTGGTAGACGCGCTCGTCGTGGCGGCGTAGCTGCCCGTCGATCCAGCCGTGGCAGAGGGCCTCTTCCAGAGCCTGCTCGTAGCGCAGGCTCGTCGGCTGGCTGGTCCCCTTCTTGGCGAGTATCAGCCAAACACCATGCTGCTGCTGGTGGTGCTCGGCCAGCCAGGTCCGCCAAGCAGCAGCGTCCTCGACGAGCAGCAGCGGAGGCTCGATCGGCACACACCCAGTCTGCCACGACCCGCGCACAAGCAGGCCGGAGCGGGGCTAAAGGCCGCTGGGAATGCGCGGCACCGTCCCATGGATGAGACGAAACGCCATCGCCCAGTCTCACATGGATGAGACAACGCTGTCTCAGATGAGTGAGCTTCCTGTCTCACATGGATGAGACGCCGCACAGGGAAGGGACTACTTCTCAAACTGATGCACTGCCTACCTACGGGTAGTGCATCAGTTTGAGATTCTGAGCCTGTGGTGGTCTTGAAGGGTTTACGCTGCTCGGCGTTCTAGACCATTGATTGCCCCCCGCGCCGTTGTAGCGGCCGGGGGGCGTGACACAGGAGCCGTAACTCCCATGCAGACTCATCGTAATGTGCTGGTGCAGCGCGCGATCGTCCTGCACCTGCTTGGTGACGATACGCAGCACTGGTGGTCCCGAGACGAACTCAGGGGCGCACTCGCACCGTCGCTCATATATAACGCGCTGATTGCCCTTGTCGCGGAGGGTGTCGTTAGGGTCGATGACGGTACTGGTGAGGAGGAGGTCAGCTTGTCCGGGTGCGTCGAACACCTGGGTGATCTCTGCCTCATCGCGGTTTGAGGCGTGTCTTCCAATGCTGCTCTGGGCGCGGCCATCCGGCGGTTGCGTGGAGAGCGTGGTCTAACGATCGAAGGGCTTGCGTTCCGGGCTGACTGGCACCCGACCTATGTCTCGGAGATCGAGCGTGGTCTCAAGAGCCCGTCATGGGGCAAGCTCGTGGCGCTCGCGGCGGCTCTGGGAGTCTCGATGGTCGAGCTGGCGCAGCACGCCGAAGATGAGGCTGTTGTTGCCCGAGCAGCCCGTATGGCTCGTTTGTTAGTCGAGCAGCGCCACGATCTCGCGTAGCGTCCAGACATGATCCTCGACTCCGGCAGCCATCGCCGGAGTCCGGGGGTACGGGTTCGCGAGGGTCCTGTGTGGGCGCGCGAAGTTGTAGGCCATGAAGTGCAACGCCACTGCCGCCGCGTGGCTCTCCAGTTTCTTTGAGAAGGCGTTGGTCAGCCGAGTGAAGCGGCGCATGTGCATCCGCATCGTGAGGTTCTGCCGCTCGATGTAGCTCGTGCTGGTCTTGGCAAGGTCGGGATTCCCGAGCTGCGGCCTGACGTGCATACCAGTGCAGGCAGGCGGGCTGTAACGGCCCGGAGCGATGTTCGTGGGCTTGTATTCCTTGACGACCTGCGCCCAGTCCACGTCGCTGGCGAACACGAGCCCCACAGCACCCTTGTAGCTCGCGTGCGCGTCCGTAGAGAGCTGGATGCGATACCGAAGCCGGGCGCGTAGATCGTCAAGGAACGCGATGCAGTCGGCGGTCTTCCGTTCGCCGAGCAGCCACGACGGCACGAGCTTGCTCTCAGCGTCGATCGCGACCCAGCACCACACATCCCCGACGCCGAACTCGTCCTTGCGATCGTCGGGCACGTTCTTGGCCTTCGACCCTACGAAGCTCCATATCTCGTTGCACTGGACCTCCGTGCAGTGCAGGTCGCGCAGTGTGCGGTCCTGAAACTCCGTGCAGACCGCCCCCAGGTCCAGCAGGAGCTTGGACACCGTGTTGAACGAGCATCCAGCCATTCGGGCTGTGGCGCGCATGCTGTTCCCCTCCGTGAGCATCGCGAGGATTTGCGCGCGTCGCTCGACGCTGAGCCTGTTCATAACTGAACATTATGCGTGAGCGGTCGGACGGAAAGTTCAGTTTGGGGTCCAGCGAGCCTGTGCGGCCCTTTTGGCAGCCTCGGAGCGCTGTGTGGCAGTCAGCTTTTCCGCGCGAGCTTTTCCGCCCTTGAGGCCGCCTTTGCGCCCTAGCGCGACCGCAGCTGGGTCCTTCTCGACGACTGGTGTGTCTTCCACTGCTTCGCCCGTGGCGATATCTACGATCAGCTTTGCGAGCTGGTTAGGATCGCGCGGCCTCTTAGCTGTGCGTGACCGGTCTGGCATGGACTCATGGTACCTCGGCGTCCG
>DASXMO010000001.1:0-13836 GCA_036495605.1 Solirubrobacteraceae bacterium | reverse complement strand
GACTACATCGACGCGTTCTGGAACGTCGTCAACTGGGAGAAGATCGCAGAGCGCTTCGCGGCAGCGTCTTGATTGAGGTCCGATGGCGCATGCTTAGAAGGCTGATGTGGTCCCAGTCGGCGTAAACGCCGACTGGCGGGTCTGCACATGTGCAGACCCGTGACGGGCCGCATGCGGCCCGTCAACGAGGCCGCGCATGCGCGGCCTCGCGGGGTGGCGCATGCGCCACCCCGAACAGCATCGGCTTTAGAAGCGTGTGCCCCTCCAGGGCCTCAGCTTCGCGAAAAGCGGCGCCCCGCCACAGGCGAGACGGTCTCGTCCATGCTCGCACCGGCCGGCTCGAGCATGGCCTCGAGGACCTCGGCGGCGCTCGCGTCGTTCTCGGCCGCCGCGGCTTCGAGCATCGCGATGCGCTCGGGCGTCATCGCCGTTGCGTCCTCGTTCTCCTGCAGCCAGCGGCGCGCCTCGGCAGCGGCGGTCTCGTCGCGCTGCACGGTCTTGCCTGCGGCGTAGTAGCGGTCGATCTCCTTGAACAGCTCCTCGACTAGCTGCTCGGTGGGGACCTTCTTCAAGGGCTCGCCCTTGGAGTAGATCATGCCCATGTCTTTCGCCCCGGTGATCCCGAAGTCGGCGTGCCGCGCCTCGCCGATGCCGTTGACGGCGCAGCCGAGCACCGAGACCTCGATCGGGTCCTCGTAGGCTTCAAGGCGCTGCTCGACTTCGACGACGACGCGGTCCATGTCGAACTGCAGGCGCCCGCAGGTGGGACAGGCGATCAGGTCGGGGCCGCGCTGTCGGAGCTTCAGCGCCTTGAGGATCTCCCAGGCGACCTTCACCTCCTCCTCGGCGTGGAAGGTCGAGAGCGAGATGCGGATCGTGTCGCCGATCCCGTCCGCGAGCAGAGTGCCGAGACCCACGGCGGACTTCAGCGAGCCCGACCACTTCGTCCCGGCCTCGGTCACGCCGAGGTGCAGCGGATAGGGGATTCGCTGTGAGAGCAGGCGGTTGGAGGCGATCGTGTTCGGTACCGAGGTGGACTTCATCGAGACCTTGAAGTTCTCGAACTCCAAGCGCTCCATCAGCTCGACGGTCTCGATCGCCGCGGTCACGAGCGCCTCGACGGGATTGTCGTACTCGAGCCGGCGCAGGTGCTTGGGCAGCGAGCCCGAGTTCACGCCCACGCGCAGGGGGGTGCCGTGCTGCTTGGCCAGGGCGATCACCTCGGCGACCTTCTCGGGTCCGCCGATATTGCCGGGGTTCAGACGCACGCAGTGCGCGCCCGCTTCGATCGCCTTCAGCGCGAGCGTGTGGTTGAAGTGGATGTCGGCGATGATCGGGATCGGCGACTGCGCGACGATCGTCTTCAGCGCCTCGGCGTCCTGCTCGCGCGGGACCGCCACGCGCACGATGTCCGCGCCGGCCTCCGCGACCGTGCGGATCTGATCCATCGTCGCACTCAGGTTCGCGGTCTCGGTCTTGGTCATCGTCTGCACAGCGACCGGCGCCCCCCCGCCGATCGGCACGGAACCGACGTGGATCTGCCGCGTGGAAGCCATGTTGCCCATTGTACGGAGGGTTCGCGCCCGTCTGTGCAAACGAGCCGTGACGAGCGCGCCGCGCAGGCGCGAAGGAGCTCTTCATAGGTCATGTGAAAGGTCGGTCACGAGAGGGTCACCGCAGGACAACATGACCTCCGCGAGCCACGCCTATAAGTCGCTCAATGCGTAGGTGGGCCATACGACCAGGAGGCATGAGATGCAACGTGGACGACTGAGGCTGGGCGCTGTGCTCGGTTGCATGATTGGCGTGATAGCCGTGGCGCTGCCCGTCGCCGATACTTTGGCCGGACCGGCACGCGGACACGGCCAGTCGGATGATCGCGGCCACCACTCCGATCACGGCGGGGATGGACACGGTCACAGAGACTCCATCCACAGTCGAGGGCACTCGCACGACGGAGACCGACAGGGCCATCGCGGACACGGGCATGGACACGGCGGACACTCAGGTCCCCCGACCCCGATTCGGCACGTCCTGCTGATCTCGGTCGACGGCCTGCACCAGTCGGACCTCGCATGGTACGTATCGACCCATCCGGGTTCGGAGCTCGCGCAGCTCGCCGGCGGCGGTGCGCAGTACACGGGCGCGCAGACACCGATCCCGTCCGACTCCTTCCCGGGCATGACCGCCCAGGTGACGGGCGGCAACCCGCGCACGACCGGCATCTACTACGACGACGAGTACAGCCACGCGGTGTTGCCAGCGGGCACAACCTCGTGTCACGGCCAGCCGACCGGCGGCGAAGTCATCTACGACTCTCCCGATGACATCGACCTGACCAGGCTGGACGCGGGCCAGGGTCTGACGGGGCTGCCGGACAGCATCCTCGAAATGACCGCTCACCCGCACTCCCTGCTCAATCCCGCCGCCCTGCCGGTGAACCCAAAGACATGCGCACCGATCTACCCGCACGAATACCTGAAGGTCAACACGATCTTCGAAGTGGCCCACGAACACGGGCTGTGGACGGCCTGGTCGGACAAGCATCCGGCTTACGAAGCCCTCGAAGGGCCGAAGGGCGGCAGCATCAACGACCTGTTCACGCCTGAGATCGACAGCAACGCGCTCGAACCGGGCGGCAAACCCTACCCGGGTGAAATCGGCTGGACCGAAGACAACGCGGCGACGATGCAGTACGACGCCTACAAGGTCCAGGCGGTGCTCAACGAGATCGACGGCTACAACCACAGCCACACCGAAAAAGTGGGTGTGCCGGGGATCTTCGGGATGAACTTCCAGACCGTCTCGACCGCCGAGAAGCTCATCGAGTCCGACGGCCTGAACGGCGGCTACCTGCCGGGGACCACGACGCCGGGGCCGCTGCTGGCGCGGGCGCTCGACTACATCGACACGAAGCTGCAGGCGATGGAGGAAACGCTCCAATCGCAGGGGCTGGCGAGCTCGACCGCGATCATTCTCTCAGCCAAGCACGGCCAGTCCCCGCAGGACCCCAACGCCCTGACCCGGATCAAGGACGGTCCGATCATCGAAGCGATCAACGCGGCCTGGACCGCGGCTCACCCCGGAGCCGGCGCGCTGATCGTCGCCGGGACCGACGACGACGCGTGGCAGAGCTACCTGTCGGACACCTCCCAGCAGGCGGCCGATTTCGTGAAGCAATACCTGTGGAGCCATTCGGCCACGGGCGTCGCCTACGACGGCAGCTCGCGCACGCTGGAACACTCGGGTCTGACCAAGATCTACGCGGGCAAGGGCGCGGCGCAGTACTTCGGCGTTCCGCTCGGCGATCCGCGACACCCGGACGTGTGGGGTGTGGTGCAGGTCGGTGTGGTCTACACCGGCGGCACCAAGATCGCCGAGCACGGCGGCGCCAATCCCGCCGACCGCGACGTGCCGATCGTCGTCTACGCACCGGGAACGGTCGAGCCCGGCATGTATGGCCATCCGGTCGAGACCACGCAGATCGCTCCGACGATCCTGGGACTGCTGGGGCTGGATCCTGACGCTCTGGAAGCCGTCCAGATCGAAGGCACGCAGCAGCTGCCGGGCTCCTAGCTCGACGGTGCGGTAATGCGGATCGGGCCCCGGTCGCTGATCGGCCGGGGCCCGACGCATGCCACTCTGGGAGATAGCCTTTCTGGCCGGACCATGGCCGACCAGCACGCTGACGTCTACGCCACCGCACGCGGCCCGATCGCGCGCCTGGCCTCCCCCCTGGCCGCCCGCGCGCGGACGCGACGGCACAAGCGGTTCTTCGCGCTCACCCGCCTGCCGGCCGGCGCGCGGGTGCTCGACGTGGGCTGCGGAGCGCTCGGATTGCGCGGGCTGGAGCCAGATCTGAACACAACCGGTGTCGATCTCGCCGAGCGCCCGGACTATCCCGGACAGTTCGTGCGCGCCGACGCATCTGCCGGCCTGCCGTTCGCGGACGATGAGTTCGACCTCGTCTACTGCTCCAGCGTGATCGAGCACGTCCCGGTTGCGCGACGTGCGGCGTTCGCGGCGGAGATCCGTCGGGTGGGGCGCGGCTGGTTCGTGCAGACCCCGGCCTACTCGTTTCCTCTCGAGCCCCACGCGCTGCTGCCGTTCGCGCACTGGCTGCCGGTGGGAATGCGCCGCTCCTACTGGCGCCTGGGCGCGGCGGGCGAGTGGGAGGAGATCGAGCTGTTGCGCCGTGCGGAGATGCAGGAGCTGTTCGGTCCGGCGCTCGCCGAGCGGGCGGGCGGCCTCGTCAAGAGCTGGGTGTGTGTGCGTCCGCCGGACTGAGCCGAAAGCAGGCTTGGCTGAAAGTGGGCACGGTCGGGAGCAACCCCACCGGATCGGACCCGAACCGGGAGCGGACCCCGAGCTGAAAGCGAATCCAGCCGGCAGCAGACCCTGCCGGCGGAGGGTCAGCCTCCCAGGTGGGAGATGTCGTTGGAGAGGCCGTTGATGAACAGGAAGGCGAAGAGCACGATTCCAACGGTGCTGTAGCGCCACATCGCGGCGACCGAGATGCGCCGTCCACGGATCTTCTCGGCGAGCGCCCACGCGACGTGCCCACCGTCGAGGGGCAGGAACGGGAACAGGTTGACGACCGCGAGGATCAGCGAGATCAGGCCGAGGATCACGAGTCCGTAGCCGGCGCCGTCCGCGACCGCTTCGTGGGCGATCTCGCCGATGCCGACGATCGTGTGGACTTCGTGGCGGGCCTTGGAACTCGTGTACGCGCGACCGATGCCGGTGATGAGGTTGGTCGTCGCGCTCCACATCTCGTGCACCGCCACGCCGGCGGCCGCGAGCACGCCGAACTGTTTGGGTGCAGCGCCGAAGTCGAAACCGACGAGCATGCGTTGCGCTCGAGTGCTGTAGCGCGGATAGACCGACAGCGTCACCACCGCTCCGGCGCGCCGGACAGTCAGACGCACGGGCGTTGCGGCACGGCATTCGGCTGTCTGGGCACCCGCACAGCGGTGCGAGGCGATCGCATGCATGGCCGATGTGACCGTCGCTGGATGCCCGTCCACCGCCAGAATGCGGTCGCCGTGCCGCAGCACGCCTTGCGCGGGCGAGCCCTTCTCGGTCGCCTGCACCGTCGCTGCCGGCACGAGCGTCTTGATCGAGGGGTTGATGTTGCCGAGCGTCAGATCGCCGTTGTAGTTCGCGCTCGCCAGGAGCGCCCAGAAGATCACGAAAGCGATCAGGAAGTTCATCCCCGGGCCGGCGAGGATCACGACGATGCGCTTCCACGGCGGCTGATTGCAGTAGGCGCGCGCGGCCACCTCCGGATCGAGCCCCTCGAGCTCCTCGGGGGTCATGCCCGTGATCTTCACGTACCCCCCCGCGGGGATCGCGCCGATCATGTACTCGGTCTCCCCCCTGCGGATACCCACGAGCTTGGGCGGGAAGAACAGCGAGAAGCGCTCCACGCGCATCCCCACCGCCTTCGCGGCGAGAAAGTGCCCCAGCTCGTGCAGCACGATCAGCGCCACGATGCCGAGGATCGTCAGGACCCAGGTCATCGCTTCAGTTTGGCAGGCGCCGGTGCGGTTGCCCGTCGGTTGATCCCGGCGCGGTCTCACTCCAATGCTGCCACAACCTCCCGGGCAACCGCGCGTGCCGCACGATCGGCCTCGTACAGTGACTCGAAGGCGCGCACGGGTTCGGCGGGGAGCTCTTCGAGGGCGCGCTCGATCGTCTGCGCGATCGCGATGAACGGCAGGCGCCCATCGAGGAAGGCGTGCACGGCGATCTCGTTGGCCGCGTTGAGAATGCAGGGGGCGGTGCCACCGGCGTCAGCGGCCTCTCGCGCGAGACGCAGACAGGGAAAGGCATCAAGGTCGACCGGTTCGAAGGTGAGCGTGCCGACCTTCGCCAGGTCCAGCGGCGCGATCGGCAGGCCGACCGACTCGCCGGAGTGCAGCGCGTAGGAGATCGCGACGCGCATGTCGGGGGGACCGAGGTGAGCGAGCATCGCGCCGTCGGCGAGCTGGATCAGGCCGTGGACGAGCGACTGCGGGTGCACGAGCACGTCGATGCGCTCATAGGGCAAGCCGAAGAGGTGGTGGGCCTCCATCAGCTCGAGGCCCTTGTTCATGAGCGTGGCGGAGTCGATCGTGATCTTGCCGCCCATCGCCCATGTCGGATGAGCCAGGGCCTGCTCCACGCTCACCCCCTCCAGTTGCGCGCGCGTGCGCCCCCGGAAGGGTCCGCCGCTGGCGGTGATCGTCAGGCGCTCGACGGCGCCCGGAGGCTGCCCGGCGATCAACTGGTGCAGGGCCGTGTGCTCGGAGTCGACCGGCACGATCCGCGCCCCGGTCGCTTCCGCGAGCACGCTCACGAGCTCGCCGCCGACGACGAGCGACTCCTTGTTCGCGAGGGCCAGGTCGATGCCCTCGCCGAGCGTCGCGACGGTCGGACCGAGACCGGCCGAGCCCACGATCGCGTTCAGGACCAGATCGGCCCCGGACTCGACCACGAGCCTGACCAGACCCTCGGCGCCGACCAGCACCTCGCCGTCGGTCCACGCCTCGGCGGCTCGCGCGGCCGCGTGCTCGTCGGTGAGCGCGATCCGGCGGACTCCATACGCCCGAGCCTGCTCGACCAGCGCCTCCCAGGAGCGCTCGGCGGAGAGTCCGACGAGCTCGAACTGCTCCGCCTCCCGCGCACACACGTCGAGCGCCTGCGTGCCGATCGAGCCGGTCGAGCCGAGGATCAGCAGGCGCTTGGCCCGGGCGCCGGAGCTCCGGGCGGAGGACTGCGCTGCGGGCTCAGTGGACATACGCAAACCAGATGTAGTACCCGGCGACCGCCGCGAACAGGACCGCGTCGAGACGATCCAGGGCGCCGCCGTGGGCGCCGAAGACCCCGCCGGAGTCCTTCACGCCGGCCTCGCGCTTGACGAAGGACTCGAACAGGTCGCCGACGGGCGCGACGAGCGCGATGCCGAGGCCGAGGACGAGCGCGTGGGTTCCCGGCAGCCAATCCTGGTAGCGCCCGGCGAGCCACACGCCGACGATCGTGAAGACCATCCCCGCGAGCAGCCCCTCGACGGTCTTGTTCGGAGAGATGCGCGGCGCGAGGGGGCGGCGTCCGAACGTGCGCCCCCCGAGATAGGCGCCGGTGTCGCCGAGGAACGTGCCGACGAGCACGTCGATCACGATCCCCTCGCCGTGGGGCAGGCCGCGCAGCAGCACCGCATGGGCGAGCGCGAAGCCGATCCAGTAGATCCCCAGCAGCGTCACCGCCAATCCAGCGACGCTCGGGTTGGGCTGTACGAGCGTGAAGGCGAACAGGACCGGCAGCGCCGCCACGGCGACGAGCAGGATCTGGAACTGGCCGCCGTACTGCGCCGCGAGCAGCAGCCCGGCGAGGGCGAGGAAGCCCGCGAGACGAGCCGGATGGGTGCGCGCGTACATCGAATAGAGCTCGTGCATGCACAGGCACCCGAGCACGAACAGGCCGAGCGTGAAGATCGAGCCGCCCTCGATCACGAGGAACAGCGCCAGCGCGATCGCCGGCAGCGCGACCAGCACGCGCGCGCCGAAGTCGGAGCTCGGGGCGCCGAAGGGGATACGCATGCGCGACCCGGTGCCGCCTCGCGCCGAGGCGGCATTGGAGCGCGACCTGGCATTGCGACGCGTAGTAGAGCCCGGAGCGCGCAACCCGCGCGAGACTCGTGCCATCAGCGCCCGCCGAACCGGCGTCGTCGTGCGGAGAACTCCGCCAGCGACTCTTCGAGCGCCTCGCGCGTGAAGTCCGGCCAGAGCTCGTCGCGGAAGATCAGCTCGGAGTAGGCGGACTGCCACAGCAGGTAGTTGGACAGGCGCCGCTCGCCGCTCGTGCGGATGATCAGGTCGGGGTCGTGCATCTCGGGCGCGTAGAGCAGCCGGCGAAAGTCCTCCTCCTCCCCACCTTCAAACGCGCGGGCGGCGTCGAGGATCTCCGCGCGCCCGCCGTAGTTGAAGGCCACGAACAACGTGATGCGATCGTTGGCGTCCGTGAGCGATTCCGCCCAGTCCATGCGCCGCACGAGATCCTCCGAGACGCCCTCGCGCCGGCCGATGAAGCGCATGCGCACACCCTCTGAGTGAAGCTCGGGCGTCTCGCCGGCGATGCGTCTGGCGAACATCTCCATCAGGCCCTGCACCTCCTCAGCGGGACGGGACCAGTTCTCCGTCGAGAAGGAGTACACGGTCAGCTCGCGCACACCGAGGTCGACGGCGTCGCGTAGGCGCGCCTTCACGGTGTCCGCGCCGGCGTCGTGACCCTCGTTGACAGACAGCCCGCGCGCGCGTGCCCAGCGACCGTTGCCGTCTGTGATGATCGCAACGTAGGAAGCGCCCGACTCCCCGCCCGTCTTCTGGCTCGCCGGGGGGTCGGCCATCAGACTTCGAGGATCTCCTGCTCCTTGGTGGCGAGCACAGCGTCGAGTTCGCCGATGCGCGCGTCGGTGAGCTTCTGCAGCTCGACCTCCGCGCGATGCTCATCGTCCGAGGAGGCTTCGCCCGCCGACTTCAGCTCGCGCAGATGCTGCATCGTGTCGCGGCGAACGTTGCGGATCGCAACGCGCCCCTCCTCCGCGAGATTGCGCACGACCTTCACGAGCTCGTGGCGACGCTCCTCGGTCAGCTCGGGCACCGACAGACGCACCACGTTGCCGTCGTTGGAGGGGTTCAGGCCGACATCGGACTCGTTGATCGCCTTCTCGATCATCTTGATCGAGGACTTGTCATAGGGCTGAACCGTGAGCAGGCGCGCTTCCGGAGCCGAAATCGTCGCGAGCTGATTCAGCGGCGTCATCGCGCCGTAGTAGTCGACCACGATGCGATCCAGCAGCGACGGGCTCGCCCGGCCGGTGCGCACGGTCGAGAACTCGTGCTGGGTGGACTCGACCGACTTGGCCATCCGCTCGCGCCCGTCCTCGAGCAGCACATCGATCATCTCAGCCGCCATCGCCGCCTCCCTCGCCTGCAGTCGGTGTGGATACGATCGTCCCCACGCGCTCGCCCGAGATTATGCGCGCGATGCTCGTGTCGTCGTCCATGTTGAAGACGTTCAGCGGCATCCCGTTCTCCATGCAGAGCGCCAGCGCCGTGGAGTCCATCACGCGCAGGCGCCGCTCGATCGCCTCCATGTGGGTGATCTCGGGGATGAAGGTCGCCCGCGGATCGGTCGCCGGGTCGGCCGTGTAGACCCCCTCGACCCCGTTCTTGGCCATCAGGATGATCTCCGCGTGGATCTCCGCCGCGCGCAGCGCGGCCGCGGTGTCGGTCGTGAAGAACGGGTTGCCCGTCCCCGCCGCGAAGATCACGACCCGCCCCTTCTCCAGATGGCGCATCGCGCGACGGCGGATGTAGGGCTCGGCGACCTCGGACACGCCGAGCGCCGAGACCACGCGCGTGTCGGTGCCGATCTTCTCGAGCGCGTCCTGCAGCGGCAGCGCGTTCAGCACCGTCGCGAGCATGCCCATGTAGTCGGCCGTCGCGCGGTCCATGCCCGCGGCCGCGCCCTGCATACCGCGGTAGATGTTGCCGGCGCCGACCACGATCGCCACCTCGACCCCACGATCGCGCACCGCTCCGACCTGCTGGGCGACCGCGGCGACGCGCTCGGGATCGGTGCCGAACTCAAGGCGGCCCATCAGCGCCTCGCCGGAGAGCTTCAGGAGGATGCGTTTGAATGCCGGGTCGGCCACTGGAGCAGAGCCTATCCGCCGGAGCGCTACTGCCCTATGGCGAAGCGCACGAACCGGCGTATCACGACGTTCTCACCGGTCGTCGCGGTGAGCTCGTCGCGCAACTGCTGGACGGTCTTGCCGTCGAACTTGGGGTTGTGCATCTCCTGCTCGAGCAGCACGATCGTCCGGTACCACGAGTCGAGCTTGCCCGTCACGATCTTCTCGCGCACGTTCTCGGGCCTGTCGGCCGCTTCCTGCTCGTAGATCCGCGCCTCGGCGTCGCGCTCGGCCCCGGGGACCTCCTCGCGACTCACGTAGCGGACGGTGGGCGTGGCGGCAATCTGCATCGCGACGTCGCGCGCGAAGGTGACGAAATCGTCGTTGGTGGCGACGAAGTCGGTGTTGCAGTCGACCTCGATCAGCACACCGACCTTCGCGCCCGCGTGGATGTAGGCCTGGACGGTGCCCTCCGTCGCGACGCGCTCGCCCAGGTCCTGGATCTTCTTGCCCTGCTTCAGGCGCAGGATCTCGATCGCCTGCTCGAGATCGCCCTCTGCCTCGGTGAGGGCCTTCTTGCAGTCCATCATCCCCGCGCCGGTGCGCTCGCGCAGGGCCTTCACGTCGCCGGCGGAGATCTCGACCGTGCTCATGACGCGCCGGCCTCCTCTCCGGCCGCGACCTCGACTGCCGGCGCGCTCGGGGACGTCTGGGCGGCGGGCTCAGTCGCCACGGGCTCACTTGCGGGCGACTCTGCCGGGGCGGACCCTGCTGGTGCCGGCTCGGTAGGGGCCGGCTCTGCCGGCGGCGCTGGAGGCTCGGGCGTCGGCGGAGCGGGAGTTGCCTCCGCGGGAGCCGCAGTGGCCGCGGGCGCCACGGTGGCCGCCGCTGTCGCGTCGGGCTCCTCAGGCGCGGCCGCTGCAGACGTGGACTGCGAAGGCGCAGACGGGGCCTGCGTCGCCGCCGGGGGCGTCGCCGGAGCGCTCTGGGCCTGTGCCGCAGCAGCAGCCGCGGCCTGACGTTCCGCGGCCTCGCGGGCGGCGGCAGCCTGTTCGTCGGCTTCGCGTTTTGCCTGTTCCTCGGCCTCGCGCTTGGCCTGTTCCTCCGCCTCGCGACGGGCTCGAGCCTCGGCCTCGATGCGAGCGCGCTCCTCGGCTTCCTGGCGGGCGCGTTCCTCCTCTGCGCGGAAGACGGAATGACCCTCGGCGACGACCTGACCGATCGCCTGAGTGATGAGCGCGCAGGAGCGAATCGCGTCGTCGTTTCCGGGGATCACGAAGTCGATGCCGTCCGGGTCGCAGTTGGTGTCGACGAGACCGATGATCGGGATGCGCAGCCGCTGCGCCTCTTTGACGGCGATGACCTCGGTTTTGAGGTCGATCACGAACATCGCGTCGGGTACGCGCTGCATGTTCTTGACGCCGCCGAGGTTCGCTCGCAGCTTGGCGAGATCGGCCTGGGCGGCCATGCGCTCACGGGTGGGAAGCAGCGCGAGCTGGCCCTCGGCCTCGAAGCGTTCGAGGTCGTGCAGGCGGCGGATGCGCTGGTTGATCGTCTGGAAGTTCGTGAGCAGCCCGCCGAGCCAGCGATGGTTGACGTAGGGCATGCCGGCGGACTCGGCGACGTCGCGGATCGTGTCGCGGGCCTGCTTCTTGGTGCCGACGAACAGGACCGTGCCGCCGCGATGCGCGAGCGTCCCGGCGAACTCCTGCGCCGCGCTGAGCAGCGAGGAGGTCTTGAGCAGATCGATGATGTAGATGCCGCCGCGCTCACCATGGATGAAGCGGCGCATCTTGGGGTTCCAGCGACGCGTCTGGTGGCCGAAGTGAACGCCGGCCTCCAACAGCTCCGCTATGCCTACCTGAGCTTGAGCCACGAGGTGCTCCCTTATGTGTGTGTTGAGTTTGTTGCCGCGCGGCCGCCGCGGACCCGGAGTGGCGATTTGATGCTCGCCGTCCGGGCAGGGCCGCGATCGAGTGCTCCGCGCGGGTGGAAGGTTGAAATGAACCCGTCAGGATAGCCGTTCGGCCTGCTCCAGTGCGGCCTGGAGGTCTGCCGGCAGCGGCGAGTGAACGTCGACCGGCTCGCCGCTGAAGGGGTGCGCGAATGACAGGCGCGCGGCGTGCAGGAACTGGCGCTCGAGCCCAAGCTTCCCTGCGGCCGCCCCGGCGCCCCCTCCGTCCCCGCGAGGCGCCCGCCCGTACTCGGGATCGCCGACGACCGGATGGCCGATCGCCTGCAGATGGACGCGGATCTGGTGCGTGCGTCCGGTGTCCAGGCGCAGGCGCAGCAGCGTGTAGTGGCCGAGAGGGCGCTCGAGCACGAAATGCGTTCGAGCCTCGCGCGGGTGCGCGCCGTCCACGGCCATGCGCGTGCGGATCCGCGGGTCGCGCCCGATCGGCGCCTCGATCGTGCCGGTGCGCGCCGGCGGGCGACCGTGTACGAGGGCGAGGTACTCGCGCACGATTAGCCGCTGCGCGAGCGCCTGCTGCAGGCGGCGGTGGGCCTCGTCGCTGCGCGCGATGACTAGCAGGCCCGAGGTGTCGCGATCGAGGCGATGGACGATCCCGGCGCGCTCGGGATCGGCGCCTCCGGCGGCTGCGGTACCGAGCAGCTGCGCGAGCGTGCCCGTGCGGTGCCCGCGCGCGGGGTGAACGACGAGGCCGGCCGGCTTGTCGACGACGAGCAGGTGCTCGTCTTCGTAGGCGATCGTGAAGGTGAAGGCTTCGGTCATCGCGGCCCGGAGCGGGGTGACTCGATCGCGAACAGCAGCAGGAGCACCCCGAGCACGATCGAGGCATCGGCGAGGTTGAACGGCGGCCAGCCGAGCGGCAGCTGGACGAAATCGACCACGGCCCCGGTGCGGATGCGGTCGATGAGGTTGCCGAGGGCGCCACCGAGGAGCAGACCGGTCGCCAGCCAGATGAGCGGGCGCGAGGAATGGGTCGCGAAGTAGACGAGCAGGCCCAGCAGGGCGAGGCCGACGAGGATCGCCACGAGCGTGCCGTGACCGGCCTCCAGACCGAAGGCGACGCCGTGATTGCGAGTGTGAACGAGATGAATGCCGGGCAGCAGCGCCACGCGTTCGCCAGGAGCGATCGAGTGCGCGACCAGACGCTTGGTCAGCTGGTCGAGGACGAGCACCGCCACGAGCACGAGCGCGGCGCGAACGTATGCGCTTGAGCGGGCGGAGCGCACGGCGGGCTCAGCCGTGGACGATGCCCTGTATGACGATCGAGTTGAAGATCCCCAGAGCGAGGATGGCGACGATCGGGCTGAGGTCGAAGCCGCCGAAGCTCGGCAGCAGGCGGCGGAAGATGCGCAGGAAGGGTTCGCAGACGTCGCGCAGGAAGCCGAGGATCGCGTCGGTCGTGCGCGAATAAGGGGGACGCAGACCGGCGGCGAAGAGGAGCTGGACGACGATGTGAAGGATGATCAGGAGGGTGTAGACGTAGATCAGCGTCGAGAGGTAGTCGGCGATCTGCGTGCGGGCGGTGAGCAGGATCATCGCTTGCCGAGCACCGCATCCAGAGCATCGCTGAAGGCGGCTCGCAGACCGGCGCGCTCAAGCGCGTCGAGCCCGCGTGCGGTGACGCCTCCCGGCGAGGCGACCTCGCGACGGATCGCGTGGGTGTCGTTCTCGCGCCGGCGCAGCAGCTCGGCGGTGCCGGCGAGCGTCTGCACGACGAGTTCGGCCCCCTGGGCAGCGGGAATGCCGTGGCGAACGCCCGCGTCGACCTGCGCCTCGGCGACGAGCGCGACGTAGGCGGGGGCGCAGGACATCAGGCCCATCGCGACGTCGACGAGCGAGTCGTCGAGCACCACGAGCGTGCCCAGTTCGGCGAACAGCGAGGCGACCCGCGCATCGAGCGAGGAGTCGCGGTCGGGATGCTCGCGCTGGGCCGTGTCTTGCGCGTCGCGTCCCTGCACCACGGCGCCCTGGCGAACCTCGACGGGCAGCGAGGGGATGAAGCGATAAACCGGCGCGTTCGGGTAGACCTCGCGCAGCGCCTGCAGCGGCGTGGCGGCGAGGATCGAGGCGACGGCCTTGGCGTGCGGAGCGACCTGCGCCGCGACCTGCGCGAGCTGCGCTGGCTTGTGGCAGAGCACCACCAGATCAGCGGCCTGCGCGACCTCGGCGTTACTGCGCAGCGCCTGCC